>JBKOUI010000209.1:0-20962 GCA_046723315.1 Pseudomonadota bacterium
CTCGGCATAGGTCGCCTGTAAACCGGCAATGACCTGGCGGCTTCCGTCGCGCAGGCGGCGGTGCTCGTCGAGATCGGCATGCGCCCCGTCGCAGATGAACCCGCCGTCGCGCGGATTGACGGGAAGACCGTCAGCGAGCACCGCTGATAGCGAATCCGCAACCTGGGCGGGGGCAGCATCAAGCCGCTCGGCAATCGAGGTGAACTCCTGCGGCAAGCCGAGCCCGGCGCCCACGCGGTTCAGACTTTCCGAGAGCGCGTGAGCAGAACTGATGGCGTCGCGCACGGCGCCGAGATCGCGCGGTCCACCGCGCCCTAGTGCGAGCCTGGCAAGCGCGCGAGCGAGATCAGGCGCAGCTTTGAGCTCCTCGCGCAGAGTCTGGCGCAGCCGCGGTTCATTGGCGAGATAAGCAACCGCATCAAGGCGCGCGTTCAACGCCCCGACATCGGTGAGCGGGCTTCCGAGTCTGCTGGCCAACTCGCGGGCACCTGCGGCGGTGACGGTGCGGTCGATGGCGGCAAGAAGGCTACCTGCGCGCGTTCCTTGGTTCGAGCGTACGAGCTCGAGATTGCTCCGCGTCGCCGCATCAATGATCAGCAGGCTGCCCGCGCTCTCCTTGCGCGGTGAGCGCAGAATCGGCGCTTTGCCGACCTGGGTGATCTCGACATAGGTAAGGAGACCAGCAAACGCAGCGAGCTCAGGCCGTGTGAACTCGCCGAAGGCGTCGAGCGCGGCGACGCCGAGTAGTGACTTCAGTGCTCGCTCGCCACGAAGCGAATCGAAATGCGCGCGGGGGCATGGCGTGAGCGCAGCGCCAGACTCATGGAAGATGCGGCGAAGTTCGGCATCGCCTGCAATATCATCGCCCACCAGAACCTCGCCTGGTTTGAGCCGCGCAAGCTCCCCGGCGAGGTCGCTCAAGCGCGCCGATGAGGTGATCAGTTCGCCCGTCGAGATATCGAGCGAGGCAAGCGCGTGAATGGGCTCGCTGCCATCCTTCTCCGGCGCGCGAAACAGCGCGGTGAGGAAATTGCGCGCGCGCGCATCGAGCAGCTTCTCTTCGGTGAGCGTGCCCGGCGTGACAAGGCGTACCACGTCGCGGCGGACCACAGCCTTGGGCCCGCGCTTTTTGGCCTCGGCGGGGTCTTCGGTCTGCTCGCACACCGCAACGCGGTGGCCCTGGGCGATGAGTCGCTGGAGATAATCGTCGGCGGAGTGCACCGGCACACCGCACATCGGAATATCGGCGCCAAGATGCTTGCCGCGCTTGGTTAGCGCGATGCCGAGAGAGCGCGCAGCGATTTCGGCGTCGCCGAAGAACAGCTCATAGAAATCGCCCATGCGATAGAAAAGCAGGCAGTCGGCGTTGGCCGCCTTGATCTCAAGATATTGTGCGATCATCGGGGTGGCGAGCGGAGCGTCCTCGCTGCGCGAGGCGCTTCCGGCGGCGGTCCCTAGGAGGGAAGCGCCTCCGGCCCTCATCTCCGTCTCGGCCATGGTCAAGGCGTAGCTTCTCCCCCCTCGCCGCACAAGGCCGCGAACAACGCAGTTGGGGAAAGCCTCTTTTCCGGGCTCTGCACCTCCTCTAGGGTGCGCGGCGAATTTCGCTAGGAGATCTCACCATCATCCGCCCCTCAAAACGTGCGCTCGACGCGCTTCGTCCCATCAGCTTCGAGCGCGCGGTTTCGCGCCACGCCGAGGGCTCGTGCCTTGTCCGCTTCGGCGAAACGCATGTGCTGTGCACTGCAACTGCCGGCGAGCCGGTGCCGCCTTGGCTCAAGGGAAGTGGCCGCGGCTGGGTCACCGCCGAGTACGGCATGCTGCCTCGTGCAACTTCTGAGCGAACGCGGCGCGAGGCTTCGGCTGGGAAACAGTCCGGCCGCACGCAAGAGATCCAGCGCTTGATCGGCCGTTCTCTCCGCGCCGTCACGGACCTTGCCGCCCTCGGCGAGAAGCAGGTCATCGTCGATTGCGACGTACTCCAAGCTGACGGCGGCACACGCACGGCTTCCATCACCGGGGCCTGGGTCGCGCTGCACGATGCGCTCGCCTGGATGGCCGCGCGCAGCATGATCAAGACCAACGCGCTGCGCGATCACGTCGCAGCGGTGTCCTGCGGGCTCTATGCCGGCGAGGCGGTCCTCGATCTCGACTATGCCGAGGACTCCGAAGCCGAGGCTGACGCGAATTTTGTGATGACGGGATCTGGCGGCATCGTCGAGGTGCAGGGCACGGCGGAGACTGAGCCGTTTAGCCAGGAGCAATTCGACAGACTAATGGCGCTCGCCCGCCAAGGCATCGCCGAGCTTGTGGCGTTGCAGAAGCTCACCGTTGCTTAAGCAGAGCACGCTCCGCCGCGGCGTCACGCTTGTGATCGCGAGCCATAACGAGGGGAAGGTGCGGGAGCTTAGAGAGCTCTTCGCGCCTTACGGCATTGAATGCGTCTCGGCGGCGAGCCTTGGCCTCCCCGAGCCCAAAGAGACCGGCGAGACTTTTGCCGAGAACGCGAAGCTTAAGGCAATCGTCGCCGCGAAGGGGGCCGGAATGCTCGCGCTTTCAGATGATTCGGGACTGGAGGTCGAGGCGCTCGGCGGCGCGCCCGGCATCCATTCGGCGCGCTGGGGCGGCCCCAACAGGGCCTTCGACCTTGCCATGGCGCGCGTGCATCACGAGCTGACGAAGCTCGGCACCTCAGACCGGCGCGCGAACTTCACCTGCGCGCTTGCCCTCTCCGCGCCCGACGGCGATGTGGCGGCATTTATCGGCCAGGTGTACGGCAGCATCGTGTGGCCACCACGCGGTAGCCGCGGCTTCGGCTATGATCCGATTTTCGTGCCCGAAGGCTATAATGAGACCTTCGGCGAAATCGATCCCGAGCTGAAGAACCAACTCTCACACCGCATGCGCGCCTTCGAGAAATTGATGCAGGCGACTTATCAAACATGACGAGCGTGGCCCTCAGGTTTGCACCGCTCATGCTACTGCTCGTCCAGGCGGGACCGGCGCAGGCTAGCGACAATCTTCTCACTACGCCGGGCGCCGCGGCGCGTGCGGTCGAGGAAATCGTCGCCAAGATCGGACGTAAGCCGGCCATGTCGCTCATAGAGATAATGCCGGACGCGGTCATGCTGCAGGTGCAGGGCGAGAAACCCTATCATGTGGATGAATGGCGCTGGAATGGCGTCGAGTTTTGGTACTTCAAGACGTCCTATATTTCTGGCCCGCAGCCCGTCCAATCCTCGACGCCGGTGGACGACGTCGCTGCATCTTTCTTTCCATTGAGTGATGTAAAGCTCGACCTTGCGCCCGAGATCGTAGCTTCCGCGATCAAGCGCGCGGCGCTGGAAGAAGCGGCCAAAGTCGAAAACATCCGCATCGAGCGGTCGGTGTCGATTTTCCCCAAGCCGCAATTTGGCGAGCCCCGTTGGACGGTGCGGGTGAGGAGTGACCGCGAAGATGCGACCATCTATGCCGCGCTCGACGGCACGATCATCGGCGCCAACCTCTCGGGCACGCAACGCGCGCGCATGTTCGATTTGTTTGCGGACGACTCCCATTTCGACGGCCAAGACCGAACTTGGCACCGCGCTTGGGCCTGAGATCCGCGTGCTTGAGGTGAGTGTCAGCAAGACAGACATCTCAATAAGCACCGAGCATCCGTCCAAGAAGGACTACACCGTCTCCTACCGTTGGAACCTGAACGGAGTTCAGCGCGATACGATCGACAGCCCGAACATCGGGCGGACATTCGAGGGTGATATCGATACGGCCTTCACTCTCTCCGATCTCGACTTTTCCGTCCTGCCCAAATTGAAGAGAGGTGCGCTCGACAAGCTCAAGCTGGAAGGTGGAACCACCACCGGCATAGAGGCCGAGAAGCGGGTCACCGGCATACAGCCCCCCGAGCTTGTTTGGGTCGTCAAGGTTGAAGATGCGAATGGCGAGACGGGAGATGTCATCGCCAATGCGCGCGGTGAGATCCTCGAAGTGGTGTTGCCCGAGAGCCAGCGCCCCAAGCAGGATTGGCTTGCTGGCACGACCGTCCGCGCGACGCTCGACCTTATTTTCAGCAAGTTTCCCAAAGATGCAAAGTTCAAGACCATCCTGATGGATGACGAGCAGGGCCATATCGAGGCCGAAGACCCGCTTAAGCCTGGCGAGATGGCGAGTTTCATCGTTGACGGCGGCGGTATAAAGCCATGGGGAACGCCGTTCCCGGATGAGGTCTTTGGCATGGGCCCGCCACAGTTCTTCACGGCCGAGGACATGGCCGGCTATGACGCGGCCACCCTCGACACGTTGAAGCAGCGTACTGTTGACCGGCTCAAGATTAAGGACGGTAAGGTTTTCCGCCTGACCTTCGAGCGCGGGAATGTATTCGTCGCGTCACCACGTGGCCATGTCCTCGTCGAGATCCGCGTCGAGGGGCCCCACAGCAGTGGCGGACGCGTCACCTACGAGCCTGACGGGACCGAACTCGATGTCGTCACGCCATAGCGCAGCGCTTCTGCCCTCGGTGAATCCCGCGGCGTGTGAGCCGTTTGGGATCTATGTGCATTGGCCGTTCTGTCGCGCCAAATGCCCCTATTGCGACTTCAACAGCCACGTGCGCCATGGCGGAATCGATGAGCCGCGCTTCCTCGCCGCTTACCTTGCCGAGCTTCGCCACTTTGCAGCGCTTGCACCCGAACGCAACGTTACCAGCATCTTCTTCGGCGGCGGCACGCCGTCACTGATGCGCCCAACGACGGTGAGCGCGATCATCGATGCGATCGGCGAGCATTGCGATTTGGCGGATGACGTCGAGATTACGCTCGAAGCCAACCCAACGAGCGTCGAGGCCGAGAACTTCGCAGGCTATCGCACTGCAGGCGTCAACCGGCTGTCGCTTGGCATACAAGCCCTCGACGATCAGGGTCTCAAGGCACTGGGACGTCAGCACTCGGCGCAAGAGGCATTGGGCGCGCTGGCGCTCGCCAAGCGCAACTTCAACCGCGTGTCGTTCGATCTCATCTATGCGCGTGAAGGCCAGACCGCAAAAGCGTGGGAGGCGGAACTCACCGGCTCGCTCGATTATGTTGCGGATCACCTCTCGCTCTATCAGCTCACCATCGAGGAAGGCACGCCATTCGCCGCGCGCCATGCCGTTGGCACGCTGCGCATTCCCGATGCAGTACGTGCGCGGGCGCTCTACCAACTCACACAGGAGCTTTGCGACGCGGCGGGACTTCCGGCCTATGAGGTGTCGAACCACGCGCGGCCCGGTTCGGAGTCGCGGCACAACTTGCTCTATTGGCGAGGCTACGATTACGCGGGCATAGGCCCGGGCGCCCACAGCCGCATCACGATCGACGGCGCCAAGCGGGCACTGTCGGCAATCAAATCACCTGAAGCCTGGCTGTCAGAGGTCGAAGCGCATGGTCACGGGCTCACCAGCGATGAGGCTCTCAGCGCCGGGGAGGCAGCCGAAGAATATCTGCTAATGGGCTTGCGGCTCAGCGAAGGCATCGATCTCAAGCGCCTCGCGAACATCTATCGACGCGATCTCGATGAGACACGCATGAGCGCTCTCGCCAATGACGGACTGCTCAAGCGCGATGGCGACAGGCTTGCCACGACGCCCAAGGGGCGCTTGGTGCTGAACCGCCTCATCCTAGAGTTGGCCGCCTAGCCTCAATAGGAAGAGGCCGTGGCGAAGGAGCTCGGCGCCGGGTCGATCACCACCGGCCCTCCCTCGCGCACTTCGAGAATGGCAAGCCCCCGTTCGCAGGTCCCACCGGGAAGCAGGCGGAACAGCCCATCGATCCCGGCGAAGCCGCTGGCGCGCGTGAGCTGGCCCATGTCGTAACGCTGGCCTGGCGGATTCTGCGACAGCGACACGGCAAGACTCACCGCATCATAGGCGAGGCTCGCGAGCCGCGGCGGGACCGATCCGTAGGTCTTGGAATAGCGCTGCACGAAATTGCTCCAACCCTTGGGGTCAGGCGCCGGATACCAGCCACCGATCAGCGCCTTCTCGCTCCCAATATTGGGGTAGTCCCATTGCCCCGTGCCGATGAACTGCACGCGGCTGCTGGTGAGATCGGAGGACGCGAGCAGTGGGGCGAGCGAGGGAAGCTCCTCGCGCCCGGCAGGCAAGAACAGCGCATCGAATTTCTGCCCGCCTTTGAGGGCGTTGGCGACCTGCCTGACCGGGCCGAGCATGGCGTTTGAGTCGTCAGGCGGGAAGGCCGCGCGCACACTCGTCTCTCCACCACCCTCCGACACCGCTTTGGCGAACGCCGACTCGGCGACACGTCCGTAGGGCGATTGGGGCACAAGCTGCGCGAAGCTGTGTTTGCCCTTCGACATAGCGAAACTCACGATGCGCGGTGCGTCGCGCCCGGCCTGGAAGCTCAGGAGATAGACCCCATTGCCGGCGACCTTCTCGTCGCTCGAGAAGGCGATCATCGGGACGCGCGCCTGACGTGCGACGGGCGCCGCGCCGGCAACCTCCTGGGCGAACAGCGGCCCGATGATGAGCTCGGCGCCATCCTTAATGGCGCTCTCGGCCGCAAGCCGCGCGCCGTCGGGCGTGCCTTTGGTGTCTTTGGGCACGAGCGAGACATTGGGATTGTCGAAATCGAACAGAGCAAGCTCGGCGGCCTGCTTCAGCGCCTTGGCCACGGCAGGGGTCGAGCCAGATGAGGTGACGGGAAGGAGAAGCGCCACCTTCACCGTTCCGGTCGCGCCGGTGAAACTCGAGGCGCCGGGCCCACCGCCCCCGCCGCCAGGTGCCCCGCATGACGCGACCAGCATTGCCCCCAGAACGGCGGCAAGCGTGATCTTCACGGCAGCCAAACGACCAATGCTCGACGGGAGGCGCATAGTCCTTTTGCTTGTTGGCGGCAGTTCGAAACGACCAGCTTCTCCAGTTGGGTCTTGAGACCGCAAGCCGCTTGGTTTTGCGAGGAAGCGTGTTCGCAACGATGGCCCAATCGTGATGGACGAAGCGCGACTATATCACGTAACGTTCGACCGCCTAGGGCGAGCGCTTACCGCCCAAAGCTCAAGTCGTTGGAGCTGGCTTAAAAACCGCTGGCGCGGCGCGTGCAAGACCATCGCGACAAAGATCGGGCCGAAGTCCATTACGACAGCACGGTCGCTCGCGCGGGCGAGGTGCTCGCCGATTTGCTCGAGCGGCCGCTTCAGCCGGGCCTCTATCTCGTGGCGACGCCGATCGGCAATCTCGGCGATATCTCGTTGAGGGCATTGTCGGTCCTCGCCCGCGCTGAGCTGATCGCTGCCGAGGACACGCGCCACTCGAAAAAGCTGCTCTCGCATTTCGCCATTGCAGGCGAGCTCACGCCCTATCACGAGCACAACGCCGCCAAGGAGCGTCCAAGACTCTTGGCCCGGCTCCGTGCCGGAGCTTCGGTAGCGTTGATTTCCGACGCGGGCACGCCGCTCATCTCGGATCCTGGCTATAAGCTCGTGCGCGAAGCGCTTGACGAGGGCTTCACGGTGACGAGCATTCCCGGCCCCTCGGCAGCGCTCGCGGCTTTGACCAGTGCCGGACTTCCGACCGACACCTTTCTCTTTGCCGGCTTCCTGCCGCCCAAATCAGGTCCGCGACGCGCGCGGCTGGAAGAGCTCAAGTCTGTTCCCGCGACGCTCGTCTTTTTTGAGACGGCGCCGCGTCTCGAAAAGAGTCTCACTGACATGGCTGAGGTGTTGGGCGCGCGCGAGGCAGCGATCGCGCGAGAGCTGACCAAACTGCACGAGACGGTGACGCGCGGGACGCTTAACCAGCTTGCCGGCGTGTGTGCCGACGGCGACGTGCTGAAAGGCGAGTTCGTCGTCGTGGTTGCGCCGCCCTTTGAGGATACCGCAGGTGTCAGCGACGAGCAGATCGTTGAGCAGCTCAATAGGGCGCTCAAACTGGAAAGCTTCCGCGACGCGGTGCGGAGCGTCTCCGAAATGCTGCAAGTTCCGCGTGGCCGCGTCTATGAGCTTGGGCTCTCGCTCAAGCCCAAGGCCGGCTGACATGCGGCAGGCGCGGGCAGAGGCCTATCGCAGCGGCGTGTTCGCCGAAACCCTGACCGCACTCCTGCTTCGCCTCAAAGGTCATCGCATCGTGGCGCAACGCTACAAGACCCCGGTCGGCGAGATCGACCTCGTGGCGCTCAAGGGGAGGCGGCTCGCCTTCATCGAAGTGAAGCGGCGCAAGACCAAGGAGGATGCCGCCTGGACGCTGCCAACCCGGCAGCGACGCCGCATCGTGAGGGCCGCGCAATATTGGCTCGCCGGGCACCCCGACTTTGCCGGACACGACATCGCCTTTGACGTGGTATTGGCCGCACCCTTCGACTTTCCGGTGTGACCCTCGTTCATTTCCCTTTGGCGAAACTCTGCCTATAAGGACGCCATGGCCCTCAAGGTCGCCTTCCAGATGGACCCGATCGAGCGCATCGATATCAGGGGCGATTCGACCTTCGCGCTCCTGCTCGAAGCGCAGTGGCGGGGGCATGACGTGTTCTATTACACGCCAAACAATCTCTCGCTGCGCGACGGCAAGCTGATTGCCGAAGGCCACAGTCTTACGGTGGAGGACAAGCCAGGCAACCACTACCGGCTCGCGCATCCAAGGGAGGTGGACCTCGCCACATTCGACGTGGTGCATCTCCGCCAGGATCCGCCCTTCGACATGGCCTACATCACCACGACCCATCTCTTGGAGCGCATCCATCCGAGCACGCTGGTGGTCAACGATCCGGCCGGTGTGCGCAATTCGCCAGAGAAGATCTTCGTGCTTGATTTTCTCGACCTGATGCCGCCGACGTTGGTCACCCGTTCGGCCGAAGAGATCAACGCCTTCCGCGACAAGCACAAGGACATCGTGGTGAAGCCGCTCTACGGCAATGGTGGCGCTGCCATCTTCCGCATCACGCCTGACGACACGAATCTCAACTCGCTGATCGAGCTGATGGGATTGACCTTCCGCGAGCCGATCATGGTGCAGCGCTTCGTCTCCCAGGTCGCCAAGGGCGACAAGCGCATCATCCTGGTCGATGGCGAGTTCGCCGGCGCTATCAACCGCGTGCCGCCTCCCGGCGAGACACGCTCCAACCTGCATATCGGCGGCAAGGCCGAGGCGACCACGCTCACCAAGCGCGACAAGGAGATCTGCGCCCGGCTCGGGCCAGAGCTCAAGCGGCGCGGTCTGATCTTCGCCGGCATCGACGTGATCGGCGACTACCTCACTGAGATCAACGTCACCTCGCCGACCGGCATCAGACAGGTCGCCGCATTTGGCGGGCCCGACATCGCCGCCATGATCTGGGACGTGGTGGAGCGCAAGCTCAAAGCGCAGAGGGGCAAGAGGAGGGCGTGATGGCCTCCGATCCCAAAGGGCTCGGCGCCAAGTTCGACGCCCACACTGCCGCTGAGTTCGACACCCGCGACATCGAAGCGACCATGGCGACCATGGGAGCTGCGCCCCACATCACGCACGTGCCGACCATGACCGGCGGCTCGGGCTATGACGCCGTTCGGCACTTTTACGAAAACTATTTCGTGGGCCGTGTGCCCGACGACTGGAGCGTAAGGCTGATCTCCCGCACCGTCGGCGATGACCAGCTCGTCGATGAGGTGCTGATTAGTTTCACGCATGATTGCGCTATCCCGGCGATCCTGCCTGGCGTGAAGCCAACAGGGCGCAAAGTGACCATTCCGTTTGTCGTGGTGGTCGGCTTCGACAAGGACGAGAAGGTCGAATTCGAGCGCATCTATTGGGACCAGGCGAGCGTGCTGGCGCAGCTCGGATTGATCGACAAGGAAGGCCTACCGATCACCGGCGCCGAGCAGGCTGCGCGCCTGCTCGATCCGAGCCTGCCGTCAAACACGCTGATACCTAAGGCGTGAGCGTCAGCCTTAAGGCTTGCGCTGCCGCGACGCGCCCTTGCGTGGCGACCTTGCCTGAGGCGCTGGCATTGTCGCCCGTCTCCGCCGCTTGCTGAAGGCGCACCAGAGATGAAAGCCGACCCCGATCCCCCAGCCGAGCGCCACCCAATAGAACCACCAGACCTTCGGCGTGAGGGTGAGGTTGACGAATAAGAGCAGAAGGACGACCGCCAGATAGGCGAAGAGGTGGACGATCGCGGCGCGCGCCTTGGGATCGATGAAAATCCGCTCGCGCCGCCGCGTCTTGCGCAGGAGGAGCGCAAAGGCATGGATGGCGATTGCCACGCCCCATCCTAGGAGCACCCAGAGGAACCAGAGCCTGTCGGGCGCGAGCCATGAATTGAGCCACGCGCAAATGAGACCGCCCACGATGAATGCCGCGAGGTGGGATAGGAAAACGCGCATCGGCAGGTCTTTGAACATGCGGGCCCATCTTGACGTGCGGGGGGCCCCGTTCAAGCCGGTCCGATGTTCACTGATTGTTCTTGCCCGTCTACTCCGCCTTCGCTAAAGTGAGCAGAGGTGTGGGGGCGGGGCTTCAGCGATGTTCGCGCGGATCACCACGGTCGCTTTCGAGGGATCGAGGCGCGGGCTGTCGACGTGCAAATCCAGATCGGCCCTGGCATCCCTGCTTTCACCATCGTCGGCCTACCCGACAAGGCGGTCGCCGAGAGCCGCGAGCGCGTGCGCGGCGCGCTGAACGCCATCGGGCTCGGGCTTCCGCCGAAGCGCATCACCGTCAATCTCGCTCCCGCTGACCTTCCTAAGGAGGGGAGCCACTACGACCTTCCCATCGCGTTGGGCCTAATGGCTGCCGTAGGCGCCGTCGCACGCGACGCGATCGACGGCTACTGCGTGCTGGAGGAACTTGCGCTCGACGGATCGATCGCCACCGTCGCAGGTGCGCTTCCTGCCGCGATCGGGGCGAATGCGCTTCGCAAGGGCCTGATCTGCCCCGCCTCATGCGGCGCGGAGGCCGCATGGGCTGCCGCCGACATGGCAATCCTTGCGCCAGCCGACCTGCTTCAACTCATCAACCACTTCAAAGGACTCCAAACCTTACGGCGGCCCCTCCCCACGCCTGACCCGGGCGATGAGGCGATGCCGGACCTGAAGGACATCAAAGGCCAGGAGACCGCGAAGCGCGCACTCGAGGTCGCCGCCGCAGGCGGCCATAATCTCCTGATGATCGGGCCGCCGGGCGCCGGCAAGTCGATGCTGGCACGGCGCCTGCCCTCGATCCTCCCACCGTTAGAGCCTTCCGAGATGCTTGAAGTGAGCATGATCAGGAGCCTCGCCGGCGATCTCGCTGGAGGACGCATCGGAAGAACGCGGCCCTTCCGTGCGCCGCATCATTCGGCGAGCATGGCGGCGTTGGTCGGTGGCGGCACGCGGCCACGCCCAGGCGAGGCGGCACTTGCCCATCTTGGCGTGCTGTTCCTCGATGAGCTTCCGGAATTCAACCCTCAGGTGCTCGATGCCCTGCGCCAGCCACTGGAGACCGGGGAGACGGTGATCGCGCGGGCGAACCACCGCATCGCTTACCCATCGCGCATCCAGCTCATCGCCGCGATGAATCCATGCCGGTGCGGACGCGCCGGCGAGCCCGGCTATGTGTGTCGCCAGGGGCGCGCTTGCGCCGAGCGCTATCAAGCACGCATCTCGGGGCCGTTGCTCGACCGCATCGACCTACAGATCGAAGTGCCCGCCGTCTCCGCTGCCGACCTCGTTCTGCCGCAAGCTTCGGAGGGCAGCGCAGAAGTCCGCGCCCGCGTGACCGCGGCACGTCTTGTCCAAACCGAGCGCTACGCGGCACTCGGACAGCCCCGCATCCGCACCAATGCCGAATGCGACGGGGCAATGCTCGAGGAGATCGCCGCGCCGGAGCCCGCAGGGCTCACGTTGTTGCGTGATGCTGCCGACGCGCTCGCGCTCAGCGCCCGCGGCTATCACCGCACGCTGCGCGTTGCTCGCACGCTTGCCGATCTCGATGGCGAGAGCAAAGTGGCGCGCATCCACATCGCCGAGGCTCTGAGCTATCGCGGAGAGACTTTGCGGCGCGCGCAAGCCGCCGCCTGAATATCGCGCATCCGCCCGGCCATCCACTCTCGGAAACCACGCCTGCCGCCAAACGTTAGTTTGTGCCTAGGCGGTTTTGGGGCTCCGTCGCTTCACGGAGGCCTCACACGTGACCCAGGACTTAGTCGATATCGCCGTCCGGCTTGGAGCTGCGCTCGCCGCCGGCGGCCTCATCGGTTTTGAGCGGAGCTTCCACGGTCGGCCCGCCGGTTTCCGCACGCACGCGCTCGTTTGCCTCGGATCGGCGATGCTGATGCTTGTCCCCGTCTATCAGGCGAGCTGGCTCGGCATTCCGGTTGACCAGAATTTCAGCGCCAACCCGAGCCGCGTGATGCAAGGCATCATGACCGGCATTGGCTTTCTCGGCGCCGGCGTGATCTTTAAGCAGGGCTTTTTCAATGTCAGCGGACTTACCACGGCAGCCTCGCTGTGGTTCACCGCTGCGCTCGGGATCATCTACGGACTGGGATTCTACTACCCGGCATTGCTGGCCACATTTGCCGCTCTCTTCACCCTTGCCACGTTGCGCTGGCTCGAATGGCGGGTCCCACGCCAGTTGTTCGCCCGGCTAACGGTCTGCTTTACCAAGGGTCACGTCATGCGCGAAGAAGAGGTGGAGCGAATCCTGGCGGAGCTGGGGTTTCAGGTGCACCAGGTCGACTACCGGCAAACCGGAAGCGGGGCGACGTTCGAATACAAGATGGTCATCAGCAGCTTTGGCCCTGACAACATCAAGGCTTTGGCAGGCATTTTGGCCGTTTTGCCCAATATTCTTGAGTTCCACGTCTCGCCAACTGCGGAATGACGCCAACTTCAGGAAAAAAAATCGCCCGCAAACCTCGGCTATCCCCAATCTGTCACATAGGGTTCGAATTGGTTTGCTAACCGGCGAGTGTTGTGGCCGAATCGGGGCCTCGCAGGCGGAGTGACATCGGTACCCGCGGGTGACCCGGAGCGATCGCTCAAGAACTTCCAATCAGGCTTCCATGCCGATAAAGTCAGCGCCAGGAATGTTCGCGGGCAGATTTCGCGGCGGGGCTATGTTTCCGAATTTGATGTTCCGGCCAAACCCGGGCGGCATGTTGCCGTTCATGGGGCGGCGCCGGTTCAACGTCAGCGCCTTTGGCCGCCGCTTTCAACCTCCCAAGATCTATGGCCGGCTCGGCTCGCTCGAGGTGCGGCTCGCAAGGAAACGTGGCGAGATCAGGCGCGCCCAGCGGCTGCGCTACAAGGTCTTCTACGAAGAAATGTCGGCGGTCCCTGACGCGCTTGCCATCCTGTCGCGGCGCGACGAGGACGCCTTCGACTCTGTGTTCGACCACCTGCTCGTGATCGACCGCGGCGACCCCAATAACGGGCGGCGCTGGCGCCGTTCCAAGGTGGTCGGAACTTATCGCGTACTGCGCCAGGAGGTAGCCGATCTCTATGACGGCTTCTACACCCAAGGCGAATACGACATCGCCCCGCTGATCCGGGCGAGGCCGGACTACAATTTCATGGAGCTCGGCCGCTCCTGCGTGCTCAAGCCTTACCGCAACAAGCGCACGCTCGAGCTCTTATGGCAGGGCGTGTGGTCCTATGTGCGTGAGCACGGCGTCGATGTCATGGTGGGTTGCGCGAGCTTCGCGGGCATCGATCCTGAGAAGCACGCCGAAGCGCTGAGCTTCCTCTACCACACGTCGCTCGCACCGGAAGACTGGCGGGTCGCCGCGCACCATCATCTGCGAGTCGACATGAACATGATGCCGCGCGAGCGGGTCAATGCGCGCAGGGCGCTCAAAGCTCTACCCCCCTTGGTCAAAGGCTACCTTAGGCTCGGCGCCTACATTGGCGACGGCGCCGTGATCGATCATCAGTTCGGCACCACCGACGTGCTCATCATCCTTCCGGTCGAGGCGATCAGGACACGCTACTTCGCCCATTTCGGCGCCCCCGACGAGCTCGCCTCGGCCATCGCGCCGGAATTCGCCCAGATCAACTAAAGCCAAGTTTGACGTAGTGTTGGGGCACTCCTAAATTCGCCCGTTATGCGCCACACCGACGTCAACGAAGCCAGGGCTGCGGCCGAAGCCGCCGTGGGCTTGCGCCAGCTCAACGAGCGCTCGCGCGAGATCTTCAAGCGCATCGTCGAGGCTTATCTTGCCACTGGCGAGCCGGTCGGCTCGCGCAATTTGAGCCGTGCACTGCCGATGACCCTGTCGCCGGCCTCGGTGCGCAACGTCATGTCCGATCTCGAAGGGCTTGGCCTGATCTATGCGCCGCATACCAGCGCGGGGCGCTTGCCGACTCACACCGGATTGCGCCTGTTCATCGACGGACTGCTCGAGATCGGCGATATCAGTAATGAGGAGCGCGGCCAGATCGAAAGCCGGATCGTCGGCAGCGGCCGGCGCCGTGGGCTCGAGGAGTTGCTCGGCGAGGCGGGTGAGCTGCTGTCTGGCCTGTCGGGCTGCGCCGGTGTCGTCTTGGTCGAAAAGCAGAGCAAGAAGCTCAAGCAAATCGAGTTCGTCAATCTCGGTCAGGGCAGGGCGCTCGCCGTGCTCGTCGCCGAGGATGGCGACGTCGAGAATCGCATCGTTACGCTGCCCGAGAACTTGCCGCTCTCCTCGCTGCATGAGGCGTCCAACTACATCAACGCACGCATCAGCGGACTCTCGCTCGCCGAAGCGCGCATCCGCATCGAGCGGGAGATCGAGGCGAAGCGCGCACAGCTCGACGAGCTCACCGCGCGCGTGGTGACCGAAGGGCTTGCCACCTGGTCGGGCAGCGGTGACGACCGCAAGAGTCTGATCGTGTGCGGCCGCGCTCATCTGCTCGAAGATGTCAGGGCGATGGAGGACCTCGAGCGCGTGCGACTCCTGTTCGAGGACCTCGATGCCAAGACCGACTTGATCCAGCTTCTTGGCTTGGCCGAGCGCGCTGAAGGGGTGCGCATCTTCATTGGCGCGGAGAACAAGCTATTCTCGCTCTCGGGCTCGGCACTGATCGTGTCGCCGTTTGAGGATACCGAGCAGAAAATCGTCGGCGTGTTGGGCGTGATCGGGCCGACCCGGCTCAATTATGCGCGCATCATTCCCATGGTCGATTACACGGCAAGGCTGCTCGGGCGCCTTGTCCCTTGATTTTTGCAAGCTAACGGTCGATATGCCGCTTACTTCCGAGTGAAACCGCTTCGCCGAGCCGTCCATGCCCGACGAGAAGACTAACGAGCGCGAGGCTCACGAGGATCAGGCGGCGCCTGCCGAGTCCCCGAAAGCCGAGACGCCAAGTAACAACGCCGATCCCGGCGCGCAGCTGGGTGTCGACCTTGAAGCCTTGCTCCAGGAGAATGCCGACATGCGCGACCGGCTGCTCCGGACCATGGCCGATATGGAAAATCTGCGTCGCCGTACCGAGCGCGAGAAGGCTGATACCGCCCGCTATGCTATCTCCAATTTTGCCCGAGACGTACTGACCGTCGGCGATAATCTCAAACGCACCATCGAGCACGTGCCGGCCGAGGCCGCGGCGCAAGACCCCGCGCTGAAGAGCTTCCTCGACGGCGTCGAGATCACCGAGCGGGAGCTATTGAACGTGCTCGAGCGCCACGGCGTCACCCGCATCGATCCGCTCGGGCAGCGTTTCGACCCGAACTGCCACCAGGCGATGTACGAGGTGCAGAACCCCGAGGTGCCGGAAGGCACAGTGGTCGACGTCATGCAGGCCGGCTACACGATCGGCGACCGCTGCTTGAGGCCAGCCCTTGTCGCGGTCGCCAAAGGTGGAGCCAAGCCGAGCAAGCAGCAGCAAAGTGAGGGCGACGGCTTCGGACAGCGGCGGCCGGCCAACGACGACTTTCCGCCCGGCGACTGATCGCGAGTTCTAAGTCACACTCACTTCGGCTTGGTCACGCGGCGCAAGGTGAGATTGAAGCGCCCTTCCTCGGCCAGAAGGATCGAGGTGCCGTGAAGGATGCGGTCGATGCCGTGATAGGCGAGTCGGTCCGCTCCGCCGAGCACCACCACATCACCTGACTTCAATTCGAGCTGTTTTGTCGGGTCTTTGCGCGATTGCCCACCGACGCGGAAGAGTCCCGTATCGCCAAGCGACACCGAGACCACCGGCGCGGCGAAGTCTTCTTCGTCCTTGTCCTGGTGCAGCCCCATCTTGGCGTCGCCCGCATAGTAGTTGACAAGGCAGGCCTCAGGCGGAAACGGGTAGTCGGCAACCTCCTGCCATAGATCGAGCAACATCTGCGGCATCGGAGGCCAAGGGCTTCCCGTCACCGGATGCGTGGACTGATAACGGTAGCCGCGCTCCTTGTCGGTGACCCAACCAAGCGGGCCGCAATTCGTCATGCGCACGCTCAGCGGATTTCCCGAGCGCGGCATAGTCGGGGTGAAGAGCGGCGCCTCGGCGATGATCAACCTGAGCGCAGCAAGAAGGGCACTTTGCTCGGCTTCATCGAGTCTTTCCGGAAAATATTGCACGCGAACCTTTGCTCCGCCGCAAAGCCTGCTTACCCTTGGCGGTATAGCGGGATATAGACCACGATCAAAGGAGATTGGGCCGATGGCGATAGGCGCGCGAAAGGTCAATCCCGACGGCTATATCCATGCGCGCGATGCTGACGAATATAAGCGCCTGCGCGACCAAGCGCTCATGTGGCAGTCGGCGACTGAGGCCGTGCTGGACAAGATCGGGCTCGCGTCCGGGATGAGCGCGCTCGATGTGGGCGCCGGGCCAGGCGCCGTCATGCGCCTGATGGGCGATCGCGTCGGACCGCAAGGCCGCGTCACCGGCATCGAGATCGACAGCAAGCTCGGTGCCCAGGCGCTCGCCGATCTCCGTGCTGGCGGAGGCGCCGAATTTCAGCTGATCGAGGCGAATGTGCTCGAGCTCGACAAGGTGCCGGGCGGTCCGTTCGATCTCACCTATTGCCGCCTCTTCCTCATGCATATGCAAGACCCGGTGGCCGTGCTGGAAAAGATGCTTGAGTGGACCAAGCCGGGCGGCGTGGTGGCTGCGCAGGAATTCGACTTCGGCGCGATCGCGATCGAGCCCCCGTGTCCTGCCATGGCCGAATTCAACCGCGTGTTCGAGGGCGTGTTCAGAGGCCATGGCCGCAACTTGCGCGCGGGACGGCAGCTTCCCGTGCAGTTCGAGGCGGCTGGGATCGGACTTCCCGATGACACCCTGACCGAAGCTAAGTACCTGCCGCTCAAGGATATGGCTGCCATGCTGGTCGGCGTTTACCAGGGCCTGTTTGCCTCGGCCGCAGAGCTCGGCATCGCCGATCCAGTGAGGGCAGAAGCGTTCAAGGCCGACATGGCCGAGGCTGCCGCCGACGGACGCTATTACTGCCTCACTCCGATCCTCATCGGCGCCTGGAAGCGCGTCGCGTGATGCGCTTCACCGCGACGCGCCCGACGCACCCGCTTCTCCTTGCGGGACATAGGGTTGCCACCTATATAACCGCGGAACGCCGCCGGTTGAGTCGGCGGGCACGCCAAGATTGTTTGGGGACCGACGCTAAAGTTGCGCACAAAGCCGGGTGCCGTTTACGGGCCTGGGCGGTCTGCCGGAAAGAGAGGTTGTAAATGGCGAAAGTGATCGGAATCGATCTCGGCACTACCAACTCCTGCGTCGCCGTGATGGAGGGGAAGAATCCGAAGGTCATCGAGAATGCCGAAGGCATGCGGACCACGCCATCGATGGTCGCCTTCACCGACGACGGCGAGATCATCGTAGGCCTTCCCGCCAAGCGACAAGCCGTCACCAACCCCGAGAATACTTTCTTCGCCATCAAGCGCCTGATCGGGCGGCGCTACGACGACCCGATGGCGGAGAAAGACAAGAAGCTGGTCCCCTATAAGATCATCCGCGCCGATAACGGCGACGCGTGGGTCGAGTCCCACGGCAAGAAATATTCCCCATCGCAGATCTCGGCCTACATCCTGCAGAAGATGAAGGAGACGGCCGAATCTTATCTCGGCCAGAAGGTCGAGCAGGCCGTCATCACCGTCCCTGCCTATTTCAACGACGCCCAGCGCCAAGCCACCAAGGACGCCGGCAAGATCGCCGGCCTCGAAGTGTTGCGCATCATCAACGAGCCGACCGCTGCTGCGCTCGCCTACGGGCTTGAGAAGAAGTCGGGCGAGACCATCGCCGTCTACGACCTCGGCGGTGGCACGTTCGACATCTCCATTCTCGAGATTGGCGACGGCGTGTTCGAGGTGAAGTCGACCAATGGCGACACCTTCCTGGGCGGCGAGGACTTCGACATGCGCATCGTCGATTACCTCGCCAACGAGTTCAAAAAGGAATCCGGCATCGATCTGCGCGGCGACAAGCTCGCGCTTCAGCGCCTGAAAGAGGCTGCCGAGAAAGCCAAGATCGAGCTGTCATCGACGCAGCAGACCGAGATCAATCTACCCTTCATCACGGCTGACAAGTCAGGCCCGAAGCATCTCACCATGAAGCTCACGCGCGCGAAGCTCGAGAGCCTGGTGGACGATCTCATCCAAAAGACCATCGGCCCCTGCCAGAACGCGCTCAAGGACGCGGGGCTTAAGGCGGCCGAGATCCAGGAGGTCGTTCTCGTCGGCGGCATGACGCGCATGCCCAAGGTGGTCGAGACGGTGAAGAATTTCTTCGGCCGCGAGCCGCACAAGGGCGTGAACCCGGACGAAGTGGTTGCCATCGGCGCCGCTATCCAGGCCGGCGTGCTGCAAGGCGACGTCAAGGATGTGCTGCTCCTCGACGTCACTCCGCTCTCGCTCGGCATCGAGACCTTGGGCGGTGTGTTCACCCGGCTAATCGATCGCAACACCACGATCCCGACCAAGAAGAGCCAGGTGTTCTCGACGGCAGAGGACAATCAGAATGCGGTCACCATTCGCGTCTTCCAGGGCGAACGCGAGATGGCGGCCGACAACAAGCTGCTCGGTCAGTTCGATCTTGTCGGCATTCCGCCGGCCCCCCGTGGCGTGCCGCAGATCGAAGTGACCTTCGACATCGACGCCAATGGCATCGTCAACGTGTCGGCGACCGACAAGGCCACCGGCAAGGAGCAGTCGATCCGCATCCAGGCGTCCGGCGGCCTGACCGAGGCCGACATCAACCGCATGGTCAAGGAGGCCGAGTCCCACGCCGAAGAGGACAAGAAGCGGCGCGAGCTGGTCGAGATCAAGAATCAGGGCGAGGCTCTAGTCCACTCGACCGAGCGGATGCTGAAGGACTACGGCGATAAGGTTCCCGCCGGCGACAAAGCTCTGGTCGAGACTGCAGTGTCAGATCTGAAATCGGCCCTCCAGGGCGAGGATCGCGACACCATCAAGGCCAAGACCGACGCGCTCGCGCAAGCCTCGATGAAGCTTGGCGAAGCCATGTATCAGGCGAGCCAGGGTCAAGCGGCGGGCGGAAGCGGAGGGCCACAGGCTGCGTCCGGCGGTTCGGATGACAAGGTGGTCGATGTCGACTTCGAGGAAGTCAAAGACGACGACAGCAAGAAGTCGGCGTAACGAGACAAGATGGCGGGCGCTCGGCCGAATAAAGCCGGGCGCCTCGCCCAACAGAAGAGGCTTGAGCGCCGCCGTGGCTGAGCGGCGGTGTCAAGGGCCGGAGGGGTGATGGCCAAACGGTGCTACTACGAGGTTCTGGGCGTTTCCCGCGGCGCTCGTGATAGCGAAATCAAAGCCGCTTTTCGCCGTCTTGCCAAGCAATGTCACCCCGATAGTTGCAATGGCGATCCCACAGCCGAGAAACGCTTCAAGGAAGTCAACGAGGCCTATGAGGCGCTGAAGGATCCGCAGCGCCGCGCGGCCTACGATCGCTTCGGTCACGCTGCCTTCGACCCAGGTCTCGGCGGCGGCGCGGGCCACGGCTTCGGCGCGGATTTTTCGGCGTCGATGTCGGCGATGTTCGACGATCTGTTTGGCGAGTTCATGGGCCAGCGCCGCCCGCGCCAGCGCTCCGCGCGCGAGCGCGGCGCCGATCTCCGCTACAACATGGAAATCACGCTGTCCGAAGCCTACGAAGGCAAGAACGCGCAGATCAGAGTTCCGACATCGGTCACCTGCGAGAGTTGCTCGGGCTCTGGCGCCAAGTCAGGCACCGCACCTTCCACGTGCCGCACCTGTGGCGGCGTGGGCAAAGTGCGCGCAAGCCAGGGCTTCTTCACCATCGAGCGCACCTGCCCGTCCTGTCAGGGACGCGGCGAGACGATCGATACGCCGTGCCCTTCCTGCAATGGCGCGGGCCGCGTCACCCGCGAGCGCACACTCTCCGTCACTATTCCGGTGGGAGTCGAGGATGGCACGCGCATTAGGCTCGCCGGCGAAGGCGAGGCGGGGGTGCGCGGTGGACCGCCAGGCGACCTCTACATTTTCCTCTCGATCAAACCGCATGAGTTTTTCCAACGCGACGGCGCAGACCTGTTCTGTCGCGTGCCGATCGCCATGATCACGGCGGCGCTAGGTGGCCAGATCGAAGTGCCGACCATCGACGGCGGCAGGACGCGGGTGAAGATCCCCGAGGGCACGGAAAGCGGCAAACAATTCCGGCTCAAGGCCAAGGGCATGCCAGTGCTTCGCTCGAAGCAGCAGGGCGATCTCTATATCCAGGTCGAGGTCGAGACGCCGAAGAACCTCTCGCGCAAGCAGCGCGACCTGTTGAAGGCCTTCGAAGAGGCTTCGAATCCTGACACCAGCCCCGCATCGACCGGATTCCTCGCGCGGGTCAAGGAATTCTTCGAAGGCATCCGCGAGTAGCTCCTATAGGGGTAGAGGGGGAATGCGGCTCCTGTTCTTTGCCGGCAGCACGCGCGAAGGCTCCTACAACAAGAAGCTCGCGCAGCTTGGCCGCCACATTGCCGAGGCGAACGGCATCGAGGCCGTATTCGTCGACCTCAAGGACTATCCGATGCCGCTCTATAACGGCGACCTTGAAGCCAGGGAGGGGC
>JBKOUI010000294.1:0-4093 GCA_046723315.1 Pseudomonadota bacterium
TATCGCGTCAAGTTCGACCGGGAGTTCCTCGCGCCTTATCATGCCTTTGCCAAGGCCGGACCGGAGCCAAAGGTCTTCGGCCAAGCCTCACGCACAGCGGAAAAGCGCAAATCTGGGGTAGCGGTCGACCATGCGGCTCACCATCGAGAAACCAGCCCTTTCCAAGGCACTCGGCCATGGGGCGAGCGTGGTCGAGCGGCGGAACACAATCCCGATCCTCTCGAACGTCCTCCTCTCGGTGAGCAATAACGAGCTGAAGCTGACCGCGACCGATCTCGACATGGAACTGGTCGAGACCGTGCCTGCCCGGGCCAATGGCGAAGGCGCGACCACAGTGCCGGCGCATATGTTCTACGACATCGTGCGCAAGCTTCCCGAGGGATCCGAGATCGAGCTTTTGCGCGATGGCGAGCAAGGGCGGCTCACCATCACGGCAGGACCTGCCCAGTTCTCGTTGCAGACGCTGCCGGCAGATGATTTTCCGGCGCTCAGCGTCGATGATCTCGGCCACAGCTTCCAGATTTCTGCGGGCGACCTGAAGCGCCTCATCGAGAAGACGCGCTTCGCCATCTCGACAGAGGAGACCCGTTACTATCTGAACGGGATCTATCTCCACGCGACGGAGAGCTCAGGAAAGGCCGCGCTTCGCGCGGTCGCGACCGACGGACATCGCCTCGCTCAGGTCGAGCTGCCGCTTCCCTCCGGCGCCAAGGGCATGCCGGGTGTGATCGTGCCACGCAAGACCGTGCTCGAGCTTGCTAAGCTCGTCGAGGACGCCGATGGCGAGGTTCGCATCGAGCTGTCGCCCTCCAAGATCCGTGTCACCACTAATCGTGTCGTGCTGACCTCGAAGCTGATCGACGGAACCTTCCCAGACTATGAGCGGGTCATTCCGCAAGGGAACGACAAGAAGATGGAGGTGGATAATACCGCCTTCGCGCAAGCCGTCGACCGCGTCTCGACGCTGTCCAGCGACAAGGGCCGCGCGGTCAAACTCACCATCACCGACGGCAAGCTCACGCTCTCGGTCAACAATCCCGATAGCGGCAGCGCCACAGAGGAGCTCGCCGTCGAGTACGGCTTCGATCCGCTCGAGATCGGCTTCAACGCCCGCTATCTGCTCGACATTTCAGGCCAGCTCGAAAGCGGCACGGCGGAGTTCCAACTTGCCGATCCGGGCTCGCCCACCATGGTGCGCGACGGCAAGGATGCCTCGGCGCTCTATGTGCTCATGCCGATGCGGGTATGAGGGCCTACCGAAGCGAAAAGGATGAGTCTTTGGCAGTGGCGGGCAAGGAAGAGGGCCCTCACGCCGACAGGCTGTTCGTCCGCGAGCTGAAGCTCACCGACTTCCGCAACTACGCAAAGGCGCAGCTCGAGCTCGACGCGCGTCCTGTGGTGCTGGTCGGCGACAACGGCTCGGGCAAGACCAATCTTCTGGAAGCCATTTCTCTGCTCGGGCCTGGCCATGGCCTGCGCGGGCGCCCCTATCAGGAGCTTTGCCGCAAGGATGGTTCAGGCGGCTTTGCCATCGCCGCACGCATTGTGTCGCGCCAGGACGAGGTCGAGATCGGCACAGGCCTGCCGGCCAGCACGCGCGACGAGAGCACGGGGCGCACCGTGCGCATTGCGGGCAAGGACGAGAGCCCCGGCGCGCTCGGAGAGCTTGTGAAGCTCATCTGGCTCATCCCGGCTATGGACGGCCTGTTTACCGGCTCTGCTTCCGAGCGGCGGCGCTTCCTCGACCGCCTCGTGCTCGCCATCGATCCGAAGATGCGCTCGCCGCTTGGCCGCTACGACCGGGCGATGCGCCAGAGGAACCGGCTGTTTCAGATGCGCGAAGGAAGCCCAGCGCTGTTCGCCGCGCTGGAGGAGCAAATGGCAGAGGCTGGTGCGGCAATTGCCGCCGCGCGCCACGATGCCGTGGACCGGCTCGCTACGCTGATCGAGCGCACCCGCGTCGCACGCGGCGACTCGCCCTTTCCTTGGGCCGCGCTCGCTCTCGAGGGAACCTTGGAAGGCACCCTTGCGGCTAAACCTGCGACCGAAGTCGAGGACGATTTTAGGGCAGCTCTGAAGGCCGGACGGGAGCGCGATAGGGCGGCATCAAGGGCCCTTGAAGGTCCGCATTTGAGTGACCTAATTGTGAATCACGGCCCCAAAAATGCCCCGGCGTCCACCTGCTCCTCAGGCGAGCAGAAGGCGCTTTTGATCGGGCTTATCCTCGCCAAAGCAGAGCTCATCAAGGAACTCGATGGCATCTCCCCGCTGGTCCTCCTCGACGAGGTCGCGGCGCATCTCGACCAATCTCGCAGGGAGGCGCTTTTTCAAGAAATTTCAAGGCTTTGTGCCCAGGCTTGGATGACGGGGACCGACCGCGATTTGTTCGCCCCAATCGCACAAGAGGCCCAAATCTTGGCAGTGAATCGGGGTATTATCAGCGCTTGATTCACCTATGGCGGCTAAGCCGCCAAGAAGACCAACAACCAGCCTTCAGGGAACCATGACGCCAGCTTCAAAACGTAAAGCCGCTGCTGCAGAGTACGGCGCGGAATCGATCAAAGTGCTGAAAGGCCTCGACGCCGTGCGCAAACGGCCGGGCATGTATATCGGCGATACCGACGACGGCTCGGGCCTCCACCACATGGTCTACGAGGTGGTGGACAACGCTATCGATGAGGCTCTGGCCGGCTTCGCCGACGAGATTCTCGTGACGCTGAACGCCGATGGCTCGGCCACCATCGAGGACAACGGGCGCGGCATTCCGACCGAGATCCACAAGGGCGAAGGCGTGTCCGCCGCCGAAGTGATCATGACCCAGCTCCACGCCGGTGGAAAGTTCGACCAGAATTCCTACAAGGTCTCCGGCGGCCTGCATGGCGTCGGCGTGTCGGTGGTGAACGCGCTCTCCTCCAAGCTCGAGATGACCATATGGCGCGACGGCAAGGAGCATTTCATGCGTTTCCACGACAGCGTGCCGGAGAAGGCGCTCAAGGTCGTGGCCGATGCCGGCGCCAAGACCGGAACGCGCATCACCTTCGTGCCATCGACCGCAACCTTCACCATGGTCGAATTCGACTACGCGACGCTCGAGCATCGCCTACGTGAGCTCGCCTTCCTGAACTCGGGCGTGCGCATCGTGCTGTCCGACCTTCGTGGCGTCGAGCCCAAGATCGAGGAAATGCGCTACGAGGGAGGCCTGCGCGCGTTTGTCCGCTATCTCGACCGCACCAAGCATCCGCTGATCGCCGAGCCGATCGTGGTCGAGAAGCAGCAGGATAAGGTCTCGGTTGAGGCGGCTCTGTGGTGGAACGACAGCTACCACGAGAACGTGCTCACCTTCACCAACAACATCCCGCAGCGCGACGGCGGCACGCATTTGGCGGGCTTCCGCGCGGCACTCACACGCACCGTCAACACCTATGCTGCCGAATCCGGTATCGCCAAGAAGGAGAAAGTGGCGCTCACCGGAGACGACGCGCGGGAGGGGCTCACCTGCGTTCTCTCGGTCAAGGTCCCAGATCCCAAGTTCTCCAGCCAGACCAAGGACAAGCTCGTCTCTTCGGAGGTGCGTCCGGTGGTCGAGAGCGTCATGGCCGATGCGTTGTCGGCATGGTTCGAGGAGAACCCGGGCGAGGCACGCAACATCGTGCAGAAGATCGTGGAGGCGGCTGCGGCCAGAGAAGCTGCGCGAAA
Organism: Pseudomonadota bacterium; assembly: GCA_046723315.1. Classification (GTDB taxonomy): domain Bacteria; phylum Pseudomonadota; class Alphaproteobacteria; order Rhizobiales; family Methyloligellaceae; genus Methyloceanibacter. The sequence continues at coordinate 3,697 of JBKOUI010000294.1, forward strand.
AGCGCGCGAGCTTACCCGCCGCAAAGGCGCGCTCGACATCTCCTCCCTCCCCGGCAAGCTCGCCGATTGTCAGGAGCGCGATCCCGCAAAATCCGAGTTGTTTCTGGTCGAGGGCGATTCAGCCGGCGGCAGCGCAAAGCAGGCGCGCGACCGCGCCTTTCAGGCGGTGCTTCCCTTGCGCGGCAAAATCCTCAATGTGGAGCGTGCGCGCTTCGATAAGATGCTGTCTTCCGCCGAGATCGGCACGCTGATCACGGCGCTTGGCACAGGCATCGGCAAGGACGAGTTTGACCTGTCCAAGCTTCGCTATCACAAGATCATCATCATGACCGACGCCGATGTCGACGGCGCCCATATCCGCACGCTGCTGCTCACCTTCTTCTACCGGCAGATGCAC
>JBKOUI010000344.1:0-3584 GCA_046723315.1 Pseudomonadota bacterium
ATCTAGGCTAACCGGGCCGAGTGGACTAAAACCGTCCGCCGAATTCGATTGCGGGGGAGGGACAGTTGAGCCGCATCATCCTTGTGGTCTGCGCGACCCATCGCGACCATCGCGAGCTTTCGCTTTTGGCGCTCCCTGGCATCGATTTCTTGTTCTACGACTACGCAAGCACGTCGCTCGAAGACCTGATCAATGCGAGAGCCGCGGGGGGCTGCGCCGTCGCCGATCCTCTGACCGAGATCGAGCGAATCCTGGAGCTGATCGAGGGCCGCGACATTGCCGGGGTGATCAGCACCGACGATTACCCAGGCTCTGCACTTGCCGCAGCTATTGCCCAACGGCTGGGCTTTCCCGGGCCAGACCCCGAGGTCGTGCTCATCTGCCAGCACAAATATCTTTCGCGGGTGGCGCAGGAGAAGCACGCGCCTCATGCGGTGCCGCCCTTTGCGCTGATCGATGTGGCGAATGGCGCATCCTTGCCGCCGGCGCTCGGTTTCCCAATTTTCGTCAAGCCGGTGAAGTCGTTCTTCTCGATCGGCGCCGAGACGATCTTCTCGGAGGCGGATCTTGCCGTTCAGTTGCCACGTTGGAGAGAACTTGACGAGTTCTTCCTTCCGCTCGACCGCATGCTCGAACGTTACGCAGGCACGCGCATCGGCACGAAGCGCCTGATCGCCGAGGGGCTGCTCAAGGGCGAGCAGGTCACTGTCGAGGGGTACGCCTTTGGCGGACAGGCGTACATCATGGGTGTGGTCGATTCGATCATGTTTCCCGGCACGCGCGCCTTCGCGCGCTTCGATTATCCCTCCGCTCTGCCGAAAAGCGTGCAAGCGCGCATGACGGAGATCGCAACAACGGTGATGGAAGGTCTCTGCTTCGACAACGGTCTGTTCAATATCGAGATGATGTACGACCGCGAGACCGGCCACATCGCGATCATCGAGATCAATCCGCGCATGGCCTCTCAATTCGCCGATCTCTACGAGAAGGTGGATGGCACCAACAGCTACCAGGTACTTCTCGACATTGCGCAAGGACGCGCGCCGAGCTTCGCGCGGCGGCAGGGACGATACGGCTTTGCCACGAGCTGTGTGCTGCGCAGCTTCGTCGATTGTCGCGTCGAGGCAGTGCCGTCGGATGCGGAGGCACGGCGTCTCGCCGGCTTCTATCCCGACATGAGAGTGGAGTGGCACGCGACGCCCGGCCGCAAACTCTCCGATGAGCTGCAAGACGGGCAGAGCTACCGCTATGGCATCATCAATCTCGGCGGGAGCGACCTTGCCGATGTGCTGCGGAAATTCGCGGCGTGCCGGAATGAGCTCGGCATCGTGCTGAGCCCGCTTGATTCTGCCGAAAGCGGCGAACCTCGACAGGATTTGCGGCTTCCGGTCCGCGAGGTGTCCGGGATCGCGCAAGCGCTCGTCTAGCCGCGCCGCCGCTGTGCCACGTTCTCCAAGACCGCGGAAAAGCGCGGAGCCAGGTTCTTCCAACTAAGATCTTGCTCGGCGTGACGGAGGGCATTTTCGGCGAGGCGGCGCAATAGCGCCCGGTCCTCGGCGAGACGCTTGATCGGTGCCGCGATGGCTTGCGGGGAGACAGCCATCGTAAGGAGGCCAGTTTCGCCGTGGCTGATTTGCTCGGGGAGTCCGCCGACCGGGGTCGCGATCACCGGGCGTCCGCGCTTGAAGCTCATGGGAGCCACGCCCGACTGGCTCGCCTCGACATAAGGGAGCACTGTCACATCGGCCCAATCGAGATGGGCAATGAGCTCGCGGTCGGTCTTCCAGCCGAGGTGGAGCTCGACCCCCGGCAAGGCCGCGAGCTCAGCGATCTCGCGTTCGTCCTGGACCGCGCCGACGACACGCAACTCAAATGGGGCGCCACTCATCAGCTTGAGCGAATCGGCCAAAAGCTGAAGACCCTTGTAGCGCTTGAGCCGGCCCGCCATCAGCAGGCGCAAGGGACGCCCCCGTGATGCATCCGGCAGGCGGGGAGGGGGAAGATCGGCCTCGGCGAAGTCGAAGGCCGGGAGCGGAATAACGGTTTGCACCTTGCCGTCGAGCGGCACGCGCGCGGCCACCTGGCCCGCGACGAACTTGGTGAGCGTGATCACGCCTTCGCTCATGCGCACAAGCTCGCGCTGCAATCGCACCATGATGTGAAAGCGATCGCCCGGATGCACCTCTGCGTCATGCACGACGATCGCCACGGGCACGCTCCTTTGCAGCAAGCGTCGCACGAGAGCGATGTCCCAATAGCCCGTCATGGTGACGATGGCGACATCGGGAGGATTGGCGTCGAGCGTATCGCACAAAGGCCCGAGTACGCCGCTGATCAGAGCGCTGCGCCGGGCAAATTCGAAGGCGTTGGCGTAGGTGCGAAGCGGCAGGTCGACGGCGCGTCTGATTGCCTCGTTCTGCATCACCTCGGCGCCCTCGGCCAGAGACAGCAGCGTTTGGTAGCCGCATACATTTTTCAGCGTTTGGGCGAGCTCATAAGCGTAGCGGGCACCTGCTCCAAAGCGTCCCCATTGCCAGACAAGGACTCTCATTGGGTCGCTGCTTCCCGTACAAAGCAGGCCGGAAATCCGGCAATTTTCACGTCATGGCGCTGGTGGGTTCCGCCATTGAAACAACACTATTTCTGGGCTAGATGTGCCGGTTACGAGTGGGCACTCGGAGGGACAGCAATGAACCGCGAAATGACGGTTGATGGCGTTCGCGTCGCGGACGACACCGATACTTATGTGATTGCCGAGATTGGCAACAATCATCAGGGCGACCTCGACAAGTGCAAGGAGATGTTCAAGGTCGCCAAGCAGCACTGCGGCGTAACCGCTGTCAAGTTGCAAAAGCGCGACAATAAAACCCTGTTCACGCGCGCCATGTACCACTCCGAGTACAACAGCGAGAATGCCTTCGCCGACACTTACGGCGCCCATCGCGAGAAGCTCGAGTTCGGCCGCGACGAATATATCGAGCTCAAGAATTACGCGAAGGAGATCGGCATCACCTTCTTCTCCACCGCTTTCGATATTCCGAGCGCCAATTTCCTCGCCGAGCTCGACATGCCCGCCTACAAGATCGCTTCGGGCGACCTCACCAACACGCCGTTGCTCAAGCACGTAGCTCGCTTCGGCAAGCCTATGTTCGTATCGACGGGCGGCGGCACCATGGAGGACGTTCGGCGCGCCTACGAGACCATCATGCCGATCAACCGGCAGCTCTGCATTCTGCAGTGCACGGCGGGCTATCCGCCGGAGTGGGAGCAGCTTGACCTTGGCGTGATCACGACCTTCCGCCATGCCTTCCCGGATGCCGTGATCGGCTTCTCCTCGCATGACAGCGGCATCGCCATGGGCCCGCCCGCGCATGTGCTCGGCTCGCGCGTCATCGAGAAGCATTTCACGCTGAACCGTGCCCAGAAAGGCACCGACCACGCCTTCTCGCTGGAGCCCACTGGCTTGCGCAAGCTCGTGCGCGACCTTCAGCGCACCAAGCTCTCGCTCGGTAATGGCGAGAAGCGGCGCTACGACAGCGAGGTCGGCCCGATCAAGAAAATGTCGAAGAAGCTCGTCGCCTCAC
>JBKOUI010000210.1:0-17893 GCA_046723315.1 Pseudomonadota bacterium
ACAGGCCATATCGCGGGGCAAACTGTCGTACACCTAAGTATTAGCGGCCTCACACCAATCCGCGCTGCTGTTGATCCTTCGTAGAATGGAGCTTTGCGGCCTCGCCTCCCTATCCTCTCTACTAAATCGGAGTGGAATCAGAGGTGACGGCTATGGCGATGAGTTCTCTATCGGCGGCCCCTTCTTCGCACACGCTCTTCGACGCTCGTGTTCGGAAGCTTCGGCCTACAAATTTGCGCTTGGTCGACTGTCATTCCGGATTGCCAGCGCGTGGCGAGTTGGACGGTCATCAAGCTCCCCTCATCCAGAAAGCGAGACTGAAGGCGCCTGCGGCTGCGGTCGAGATCAGCCCCGCCAATAGCGTGAAGCGCCGGACCCTGAGCTGGCGGGGCATGACCGCCGAAGTCGTGCAGGCGACAAGCTCCGAGCGGATCGCTTATCGCGCTCATGCCGAGGTCCATATGCTCGTCCTTTGCGAGCGCGGCGCGCGCAAGGATGGCGAGACGTTGATCGAAGGCCTGCCGTCATCCACGCTTCGTGACGTTACCCGCAAGTTCAGCTTCGTGCCGGCCGGCCACGACTATTACGATTGGCATGACCCGCGCACGCCTGCTCGGATGGCCTTCTTTTATTTCGACCCAAAGGTCCTGCCGCAGAGCGCGATCGAAGGCGATGCCGAACAAATCCTCGCCCCTCGTCTCTTCTTCGAGGATGTTGCGCTGCTTGCCACCGCGCAGAAGCTGATGGCGCTGATCGAAGGTCCGCAGCCCGACGATTGTTCTTATCTCGAGGCGCTTGCCGTGGTGCTAGTGCACGAGCTCATGCGGCTCAACCGGGGCAACACCAATGGCAAGGCCGCGATCAGAGGCGGGCTCGCCGCCTGGCAGCAGCGCATCGTCACGTCCTATATCGAGGAGCACCTCGCCGAGGCCGTTCCGCTCGCCAAGCTTGCCGAGTTGGCCGGGTTAAGCACCTATCATTTCTGCCGCGCCTTCAAGCAGTCCTTCGGCGTTCCTCCACACCGCTACCACACCAGCCAGCGGATCGAGCGCGCCAAGGCACTTCTGGCGAAACCGTCATTCACGGTGACAGACATCGGGCTGACGGTCGGTTTCAGCGAAACGAGCTCCTTCACGGCGGCTTTCCGCAAGGCGACGGGCCTGACTCCCACCGCCTATCACCGCAGCCTCGCCTAGCGAGCAACGGAATGAACTAGACAAAGAGGTGCGCCATGACAAACCAAGTTCTGAAATGCACTGCTACACCAAGGGATGATGAATCGGTGAGCCAGTGGTTCGAGGAGGAAAGTGGCATCCTGCTTAAGGTCAGTCTTAGCGGGATTGCCTGGTTCCTTGCGGCGGCTTGGCTCAATCTTTCAGATGGCTTCAGGCTAGGCCTGACCCCGGCAGCGGTAGTCGGAGCCTTGGTCATGAATCTGACGCTGTTGCTGCTTGCCGCCTCCGGTCCTCTTCAGAAGGTTCGGTCTCGTGCAAGACGAGCGGAGTGATCTACGCAGCTATCTCGACTGCTTAGATGCCTTCTTCTTCTTTTTCACGGTGTCTTTCTTGACCTCGAAGCGGAGATCCTGACCTTCGCGACAATCGTTCTGGTGCATGACGAGATCGATCGGCTCGGTGAAGGCGTTCAGTCCCTGCGACGGAGCCGTTTCTGACGCAATCTGGCGGTTGTTGCAGATATCCGTGGACAGCACCTGCGGCGCATTCTTGACGACAATCGCCTGATTGCCTTTGAACACATTGCCGGTGAGTTCGACTTTGGCCACTGCACCCCTCTTCCCGGCAATAAGGATGCCGGGACCCGCATTATTCAGAAACTGCGATCTTTCGATCTTGACGTTGCTGACCTTCTGGTCGGCATCGTCAGGTTCGAAATCGATCCCGGCGCTAGGCCTGGTCCCCCGCGTGTTTTTGAAGATCGAGTTCAGCACGAGCAGGCCGTCGGTAGCGATGATCGAAAGTCCCTGGCGGCGATTGCCGTCGGCGATGACGGAGCAGAACTTCACATCGCTCGCGTCTTGGACGTAGAACCCATCACCCCACATGTTCCGCGCGGTCAAGCCGCTTATGACGATGTGGCTCGCGTCGCCATGAATGCGGATGCCCATGCCCCACTCGCCCGCTTTTCCCTTATGCTCGTCGCGGTCCCCTTCGAGCACACCACCGGTCACCGTGACATTCGACACGCCGGAGATGGACAGAATGGAATATTTCTTGGCATCGTTCGGGATCGCCTTGAGAATCGCTTCCTTAGAAAGCTTGAGCGTCATGTCGCTCTTAAGAGCGACACGGTCCTTGCCCACGACATCGATCATGTAGGTGCCTTTTGGGACGAAGACGGTTCCTCCCGTGCCGCCCACCTCATCGATTGCCGCGCGGATTGCGGCCGTATCGTCGGTCTTCTCGTCGCCTTTTGCGCCTTTGTCTTTGACGTTGAGTACAAGCGTTGAAGTCGGTGCTTCGGCGCAGCCCTCGCTCGCGGCAGCCGGAAAGATCACAGCAATTGTGCATCCCGCGATTACGCAAGCGGCCAACAGACCGTCGCGCGCCTTAAATTTGTGCATTGACATCATCCTGTCACGCCCTTCATTCGTGCCGCTTGTAAAGGTGGCATGAGGCGGCACCGCGACGGAGCGTGAGCGAGTCTCCGTCCTGAGTCTGCTGTTTTTCCAAGGATTTGGCCGTCCCGAGCGTCGCAGCAGGGAACGGTCGGCTTTGTGTGGTCGTTCAAATACCGGGACCCCACCGCGCCATAGCGCTGGCATGCCGAGACCAGAACCGCTTAAGGACAAAATGCAAATGGATGCCGAGGCCCACTATCGACCCGGGTCACTCTTAGCGCCCGACTCCATCGACCTGACGCGCACTGCCCTTCTTCTCGATATTGACGGCACACTGATCGATATCGCGGAGACGCCGTCGCGGGTCGTGGTGCCGCCCACGCTGCGCAAAACCTTGGGCAATCTGCTTGAATTGTCAGGAGGCGGCGTTGCGCTGGTCAGCGGGCGAACCATCGAGACCATCGACGAGTTGTTTGCGCCGTTAAGCGCTCCGACTATTGGCGGTCATGGCGCCGAGATCAGGCTCACCGCGAGCGGTCCCAAGTTGAAGCAGCGCCCTGGCGCACTCAGCGAAGCGGTCCGCAAACAGCTTCATCTGCTCGCGAAAGTGGACCCTTTGGTAATCGTCGAGGACAAGTCGCATTCCGTCGCTCTTCACTATCGCCTTGCCGCGCAACAGGAGAGTTTTCTCAAACAGGAGGTCGCCGGCATCGCCGCAGCTGATCCGAGCGACGTGGAGATCCTGTTCGGCAAGGCGGTGATCGAGATCAAACCACGCCTGTTCAGCAAAGGATCGGCCGTTTGTGAGCTGATGACCCATCCCCCTTTTGCCGGACGGACACCGCTATTCATTGGGGACGATGTCACGGACGAGTCGGTCTTCGGCTTGCTGCCGCAGCTTGCGGGCATTGGCTACTCGGTAGGGCGGCACATACCGGGCGTCCAGGGCACCTTCCGCTCGCCCGAACATGTGCGGACCTGGCTCGCGCGGCTGTCAATTCATTCGAGGCGTGCCTGATGAACGACTTCAACGACTTCGGACTCGATCTCGCCGTCATCGGCAATGGCCAGACTGCAGCGCTGCTCGAGCCCGCTTCGCGCCTCGTGTGGTGGTGCTACCCGCGTTTCGACAGCGAGCCGGTGTTCTCGCGCTTGCTTGCCGGAGACGAAGAGAAGGGCTTCTGCGACATCGTGCTGGACGACATGGTCGACTATTCGTCGGACTACGAGCGGAATACCCCGGTGGTCTCGACAATCTTGACCAACAGCCAGAACGCCGCTGTCAAGATCATGGATTTTGCCCCCCGCTTCCGCAATTATGAGCGCATCTTTCGTCCGCCTCAGCTCATGCGGATCATCGAGCCGGTCGCCGGACTGCCGCGCATCGCCATTCGTGTCCGCCCCACCGCCGAATATGGAAGCCCGATCACTGATCGCTCGGTTGGAAGCAATCACATCAGCTACCGCGCTAACGGTCTGGCGGTAAGGCTCACTACCGACGGACCCTTATCCTATATCGAGCGCGAAGACACGTTCGTCCTGACCAAGCCGATCCACATGATATTCGGCCCCGATGAGCCGCTGGTCGACGACATTGCCACCACTTGCCGCGAGTTCGCCGACCGTACCCGTGATTATTGGCTCGAATGGGTGAGACGGCTCTCGATCGCCTATGAATGGCAGGACGCGATCATCCGCGCGGCGATAGCACTCAAGCTCTCGCATTTCGAAGAGACCGGCGGAGTGGTCGCCGCTCTGACGACGTCGATCCCGGAAGCGCCCGGCTCGGGACGCACCTGGGATTACCGCTATTGCTGGATGCGCGACGCCTACTTCGTGGTGAAGGCTCTCAACCGGCTCGGTGCTACCAAAACTATGGAGGGGTTTATCTCCTTCATCCTCGGCATCGCCGCTGAAGAGAATGTGCGGCCGGTTTACGGCGTCGTGCCCAGCACGCCGCTCGACGAGATGACCGCGCCCAATCTCAATGGCTATCGCAATGATGGGCCAGTGAGGGTCGGCAATGCCGCGGCCTACCAGAACCAGCATGACACCTATGGCAGCATCATTCTTGCAGCCATGCCGATGTTTTTCGACCGGCGCCTGCCGCGGCCTGGAAACGAGGCCCTGTTCCACCTCTTGGAGCATCTTGGCGAAAAGGCAGCAAAGCTCGCCTTCACACCCGATGCCGGCATCTGGGAATATCGCGGCAGGGCACATGTTCATACCTATTCGGCGTCGATGTGCTGGGCAGCCTGCAGCCGGCTCGCGGCGATTGCTTCGCATCTTGGGCTCGCCGAGCAGGCAAAGCGATGGGCGAACGAAGCAGCCACGATCCAGGACACTTTGCTCGAGAAGGCATGGAGCGACACACGCGAAGCCTTCACCGCGGGCTTCGGCTTGGATGTCCTCGACGCGAGCGTTCTGCTCCTGCCCGAGACGGGGTCTGATCGAACCTTCCGACCCGCGCTTTGTGCATACAGTAGACGCCATCGAGCGCGAGCTTTTGCGCGGCAATCACATGATGCGTTACGCGAACGAGGATGACTTCGGCATGCCCGAGGCTGCGTTCCTAACCTGCCGGTTCTGGCTGATCGACGCATGGTGGTGGCTCGGCCGCCGTGAGGAGGCGCGCGATCTCTTTGTCGATTCGCTCCGGCACCGCAACCGATACGGCCTGCTGGCCGAAGACATCCATCCAGAGACTGGACAGCTATGGGGCAACTTTCCGCAGACCTACTCGATGGCCGGACTCATTCTGACCGCAATGCGACTGTCGCGAAGCTGGGAGGACCGCTATTGGCGCGGGTAATTCTCGTTTCCAACCGGGTTGCCATTCCGCGCGGCGCAGGAGCTCAGCGCGCCGGCGGGCTCGAGGTCGCCTTGGAGCCAGTGCTCCAGACTGTCCCGAGCGTATGGTTCGGCTGGAGCGGCAACGTGGTCGAGGCCGGAAAAGTGGCGACCCAGACGGTCGAGCGCGGGAACACCTCTTACGTTGTCACCGACCTGTCTGAGGAGGATTACCAAGAATACTACAACGGGTTTGCCAATCGCGTGCTGTGGCCGGTGCTGCACTACCGCATCGACCTTACCGAGTTCAGCCGCCGCGACCTTACCGGCTATTTTCGCGTCAATCGGCACTTTGCCGATGAGCTTTCGAAGATTCTGCAGCCCGACGACATCATCTGGGTCAATGACTATCATCTGATCCCGATTGCCGCTGAGCTGCGCGAGCGGGGTCACTCCAACCGCATCGGGTTTTTCCTCCACGTGCCGTTCCCGGCGCCGGAGGTGATGACCGTCCTTCCCAACCACGAGCGGCTACTGCCGCTGCTTTTGCAATACGATCTCGTCGGCTTCCAGACCGAGACTGATGTCGGCAACTACGTGCGTTACCTCATCGCCGAGCACCGCGGGTCGAGCCGCCATGTGTTCGAGGCAACCGATAATCACTTCGTCTTCACTTGCGGCGGGCGCCAGACGAGAATCGGCAGCTTCCCGGTGGGTATCGACACGGAAGAGTTTCAACAACTCGCGCAACGAGCGATGAAGTCCAGCTTCGTCCGCGACGTCGTCGATAGCCTTGCTGGACGGGCGCTGGTGATCGGTGTGGACCGCCTCGACTATTCCAAGGGACTGATTCAGCGCATGGAGGCCTTCGAGCGCTTCTACGCGCTACATCCGGAGTGGCAGAACAAGGTGACTTATCTTCAGATTGCGCCGAAGAGCCGATCCGAGATCCCAGAATATTCAGACCTCGAGCAAGCCGTGGGCGCCGCCGCGGGCCGCATCAACGGCAAATATGGCGAAGTGGCTTGGACTCCGATCCGCTACCTCAATCGCGCCTATAGCCGTTCAGGCCTGGCTGGGCTCTACCGCTCGGCGCGCGCGGCGTTGGTAACGCCGCTGCGCGACGGCATGAACCTCGTAGCCAAGGAATATATTGCGGCTCAAGATGTGAACGATCCCGGCGTTTTGATTCTCTCACGCTTCGCCGGAGCCGCGGCGGAATGCCAAAGCGCCTTGCTGGTCAATCCTTACGATGCAGATTCCGTTGCCGGCGCGATCGCCCGCGCGCTCGAGATGCCGCTCGCGGAGCGTCGCGAGCGTCACAATGCGAACCTCGACACGCTGACCCGCAACGGTGGCACGGTATGGAGCATGCGGTTCCTCCAGTCGCTCGCTGGATCGCAAACGATCAACGAGCCTCTGCCCGGCGAATTTTCACTCGCCCCATTCGCGCCCTCGCGGTCGTCCGTCGGCGCGCGGCGGTGACAGATCGACGTTAGTCAGCGCCCGGCGCCGCCGCTTGGCGGGAACGTTCCGCACGGCGAGTATCCTCACTGGGGCGCAGAAGAACCCGACTTGGCATCGAGCTTATCCAGCGCTGTCTTGGCATAGGGGTTGCCTCCCGCTGCCGCCTTCTCATACCAGGCGCGCGCCTCGCTCTCACTTGCCTGAAGACCGCCTCGTCCAGTGAGATACATGTCGCCGAGGAGTTTCTGCGCGGCAGGAACACCGTTTTCGGCGAGGGGCTTTCCCTTGGCAAGCGCCGTTGCGAAGTCGCCCTCGGCGTAGGCGCGAAGGGCCATGCTAAGTTCCTTGGCCTCCGCCATGCCGAAAGGCGCGGGTGCGGGCGCCGGAGCGGGCGCAGGCGCTGGAGCTGGCGGCGGGGCAACATTCTGCTTGGCCGAATCCAGGGCCGCCTCCACCGCGGCGAGCTCCGCCTTCGCACCCGACATGCCTTTCGCGGCGGCCTGCTCGAGCAGTGAGCGCGCCTTCGCCAAATCTTTCGGCACTCCTTTGCCACCGGCATAGGCCAAGCCAAGGAATTCCGCGCAACCGCCATCGCCTCCATCGGCGCATGTCTGCCACCACCGCGCCGCTTCGGCCGGGTTAGCTGCGATGCTGCCGCCGCCCATGGAATAGAGAATGGCGAGTTGAAACTGCGCATCGATATCGCCGGCCTCGGCGGATTTGCTCAGCCACTCGTGAGCCGCGTCGAAATTCGGCGGCTTGCTGGTGAGGTATGCGGAACCGACCACCGATTGCGCGCGAACGTTGCCCCGTTGTGCGAGTGGCAACGCCTTGTCGATTGCGGCGGCGAGGTCGTGCTTGTGGAGTGCGTCTATGGAGGCACTAAGTTCAAGCGCATCGATCCGGTCGAGTCCGGCCTTGGCTCGCACCGCGAAGCCCGGCAGGGCGGCCGCATATAGGCTGCGTGCCTTGGCGAGGTCCTTTTCGACGCCGTCGCCCTGCTCGTAATGCTGAGCAAGCGCGATTTGCGCAAAGCCAAAGCCCTGTTCGGCCGAACGCGTCAGCCATTTGAGGGCCTCCTCTTTGCTGACGCCGTGCGTGCCTCCCATCGTGCCGATGGCGAACTGCGCATCGCGGTCATCCTGCTTGGCGGCCTTGCGGTACCAGCCGACGGCAGCAGCATAGTCCTTAGCGTGATAGGCAACTTCGCCAAGCAGGAACTGGGCGGCCCCGACGCCCTGCTTGGCGAATGGTTCGGCTTTGCTCGCGGCAGCCGCGTGGTCCTGATCGTCGAACGCCTTGAATGCAGCTTGCAGCTCGTCGGAATAAAGGTGTCCGTCGATGCGGGCGAGCTCGGTTTTAGCGCGCCCCTCATAGATGAATGCGCCGAAGCCGCTATAGAGCGCGCGCGCTTTGGCGAGGTCCTTCTCGACGCCATCACCGTCCGCGTAGAGAGAGGCGAGCTTGAGCTGCGAGAACGCATCCTCCTGCGCCACGGCCTTGCCCCACCAGTCTGCCGCCGCCTTGTGGTCGGCAGTAACAGCCCTTCCCGCATAGTAAAAATCGCCGAGCACATTCTCAGCCTGGACATCGCCTTGCTCGGCAGCCTTGAAGACCCAGCCGAACGCCGCTCGATCGTTTTGCGCAAAGAAATTGCCGTTGCGGTAGGCGAGACCAAGATAGAGCTGAGCTTCAGCGACACCTTGGCTGGCGAGCTTGATGAGCTTGCTCACCGCAAGCCAGTAGTTCTTGTCGTTGTATGCATTGATGGCCAAAGCGAGTTCGGGATTCGCTGGAGCATCCTCGTTGCGCTCCACGCGGCGGAGCGCAGACTTGGCGGGGTCGTAATTCTGGGCCACGGACTTCTCGTAGAGCGAGTGCGCTTTGGCGAGGTCGCGCTCGACTACAAGGCCGTTCTCGTACAAAGCACCTGTGGCGTATTGCGCGTTCCAATCTCCCGCTTCGGCCCCTTCTGCCACCACTCCGCGGCGGCTTTGACATCCTCCGTCACGCCATCGCCGGCAAAATAGAGAACGCCGAGAGGGTAAGGTGCGTAGGCGTTGTTCTTCTCGGCAGATTTTCGCAGCCACTTCTCAGCCTCAAACGGATCGCGCTGAACGCCCTCACCGCGCGCGTAGTCCCAACCCAGGCTGTATTGTGCTCCGCTCTCTCCCTGCTCGGCGGCCTTTCTGGTCCACAGGGCCGAGCCTTCCAGATCTTTTGGAACGCCCCAACCGTAGTAAAGGCAGTTGCTAAGATCGATTTGTGCCTCACTGTTTCCGGCTTCACCAAGCTTACGCAGCTCTGACATCACCGGCGAACAGTCCTTTTTCGCCACGGCATCCCGGATGGCGGTGAGCGTCGCGTCCTGGCTTTGTCCGGCAGATGAGCCGCCTTGGCCGCTTGAAGATTCAAGACGCGCGATGTCGGCTTTGGCCTGCTCGTAACCGTGAGCCAGCGCCTTGCGGTACCAATCGAGCGCCTGCGCGGCGTCCTTGGGGACGCCGATGCCGGCCTCGTACGCCGAGGCCAGCACGTATTCAGCGCGGGGCTCCCCTTGGTCTGCCGCCTTGCGGCACCATTTGGTGGCCTCGGCGCCGTCCTTCTTCACGCCATTGCCGCTGAAATAAGCGAGGCCGAGGAGCAACTGGGCGGTGGCGTCGCCTTGATCGGCGGCCTTCGCGAGCCACTTGGCCGCCTCGGCCGCGTCCTTCTTGATGCCCATCCCCTTGGAGCCGAGGCAGAAGCCCATCACCCGCTCGCCGACCATCACATTGCCCTTGTCAGCGAGCGGCCGGGCGAGCCGCACCGCCGTGGCGCAGTCGTTCTTGCGCACAGCCCCATTGATCGCCTGCAATGTTGGGTCATCCGACGGCGCGCTTCCGACGGCGGCGTCCGCACCGATGCGGAGTTCCAGCAGCTTCGCTCAGCCCATGAGGTTTTCGAGATACCGTTGACGAGTTGCAAGACCTCTGCAAGTAGCTCCGAGCGGCTGAGAGAGCCGATCACTCGTCAGGCTTGAGCTTGTCTCCGCAGCTGAAAGTTACGTCCTTGCCCTGGTTCGGCTGGATGACCAGCTTCTGCCCTTTGGCGTGACAGTACTGACCGGCTTGGCTCACGGCGTCTTTCGCCCCCTCGGTGCCTCCGAATACCGTAGAGGAGCTGCCGCGTGCGACGGCGATGCTGTAGGTCCCAGGGGAGACCTCTTTTACTTGTCCGACATCCGAAGTCGTGGCGCAGCCTGCCAAGACCGGCACGATCCACAAAGCGGTCCAGGTCGCGCGCACAGCCAGCTCTACCCCTCGTCTCAGTTGACCTCGATAGCGATACGCATCGTCGTTGGCCAAACTTGGACGAGATGCCCTCGCTGCGAGGCTTGGAATCTGGCGTTAGATCACTAAAGGCAGTCGCCGTTTAGGCCTATATGATCAGGCCCGTGAAGAAGGTAGGATGTTAGCGGAGGATCGTTTACACACCCCGGGCGGGCTCTCAGGATATTGGGTAACTGACCCGCAATGAGTCCATTCGTCTTAATCTTGGTTTTCAAACTTGGATCTGGATCGGCTCTCGCTGTCGAAATGCCTAACGGCGTGACATGCGAGCGCGCGGCTGAATGCTCAAAGAACCAGGAAAGTGTGAGTGCAGCCTTCTGCATCGATCGGAGATCGCAGTTCTATCGGCGTGATGAATCGAAGCCCTGACGGGGGGCGGCGCCAAATTTGACGGCAGGCCGGGGAAATGGCAGTCGAGAAGCGAATCCGCCGTAATCATCCTTTCTTGAAATTTGACGTGTCGGTTCAAATCGCGGACTCATCTAAAATTTGCACCGTGCAGAACAGCCCTGCATGAATGGGCTTTGCCCGACTCAATCAATGTGCTGACTTTTTCAGGGCTCACACGAGGCCAGCTTGAGCTGCATCAATTCCATTGACGATCGCTCTCGCCCTCTCGTGATGTCTGAACTCGTTCCGCCAGAGCATCAACCTTTTCACTCTGGTCCGCGAGACGGAGCCAGGAGTGTGCCAGGTCTTCAAAGCGAAGTTTTAGAACTAAACTTGGAGCAGACTTCGCCCTTTCTAAATAGCACCGCGCCTGCTCTCGACACTCTTTAGGGCCGATGGCCATGAAAATGGAACGTAGCGCTGGTCCCTTGGTTCCAACGGAGAATAGCTGCTAACTAGGTCTACTTGCGAATATCTGTGCAGGTTTGCAGACGAAGATCACATCATCCCCGAGATTTTCGGCGCGTCTTAAGCAGGCTCACCTCGGCCTGTTTGCTGGAACTTGCCTCAAGCAATGGTCATGCGGAGCAGCTAGGCGCTGTCCGAACCTCTGGCCCGAAGTCATCACGATCCCTTATCTTGCATCACCATGATCGATCGAAACGACCGGCTTTGGTACAAGAACGCCGTCATTTACGAGCTTCATATCAAGGCATTTTTTGATGCCAACAATGACGGCGTTGGCGATTTACCAGGCTTAGTGCAGAAGCTCGACTATCTGCATGAATTGGGCGTTACGGCCATCTGGCTGCTCCCGTTCTATCCGTCGCCTCTACGTGACGACGGCTACGATATCGCTGACTACACCTCGATTAATCCAACTTACGGGACGATGCGCGATTTCCGGCAGTTCGTAGCCGCAGCACATTCCCGTGGCATCCGGGTTATTACCGAGCTTGTGCTCAATCACACCTCTGACCAGCATCCCTGGTTCCAACGGGCACGCGCCGCCCGTCGCGGCTCGAAGTGGCGCGACTATTATGTGTGGAGCGACACCGATGAGAAATATCCAGGGACGCGGGTCATCTTCATCGATACGGAAACTTCGAACTGGACGTGGGACCCTGTCGCACAGGCATATTTCTGGCATCGCTTCTATTCGCATCAACCTGACCTCAACTACGACAATCCGCGTGTCTTCGTCGACATTTTGCGGGTGATGCGCTTTTGGCTCGACATGGGCGTCGATGGCTTGCGGCTTGATGCGGTTCCCTATCTCGTGGAGCGTGAGGGCACTAACAATGAGAACCTGGCTGAGACCCACGCGTTATTGAAACGTTTCCGAAGGGAGATCGACGAGCGTTATCCCGATCGCATGTTGCTTGCCGAAGCCAACCAATGGCCTGAAGACACGCGCCCGTACTTTGGTGACGGCGATGAATGTCATATGGCCTTTCACTTTCCCCTGATGCCGCGCATTTACATGAGTCTTGCGCGAGAGGATCGCTATCCGGTTACCGACATCATCGGCCAGACACCGTCGATCCCGGCCAACTGCCAATGGGCAATCTTTCTCCGCAATCACGATGAGCTGACCCTCGAAATGGTGACCGACGCCGAGCGCGACTATCTGTGGAAGACATATGCCACCGACCAGCGGGCGCGGCTCAATTTGGGCATCAGGCGCCGTCTGGCGCCGCTGATGGACAACGATCGCCGCAAGATCGAACTGATGTGCGGACTATTGCTGTCGATGTCCGGCACGCCAGTCATCTATTACGGGGACGAGCTCGGCATGGGCGATAACTTTTACCTTGGTGATCGCGACGGCGTGCGTACGCCGATGCAGTGGTCTGCGGATCGCAATGGCGGATTCTCCCGCGCGGATCCGCAGCGGCTCTTTCTGCCGCCGATCATGGATCCGATCTATGGCTATGAAACGATCAATGTGGAGGCTCAACAAAAGCATTCGAACTCGCTGCTAAACTGGACCAAGCGAATGATCGCCGTGCGACAATCGCACAAGGCTTTTGGCTACGGCAATCTCACACCGCTTAGGCCCCGTAACCGCAAGGTCCTCGCTTATTTGCGCGAATATGAGGGAGAAGTGCTGCTTTGCGTTTTTAATCTGTCGCGCTCGGCACAGGCCGTAGAGCTCGACCTCCCGGCGCTGAAAGGTAAGGTCCCGATCGAGCTAACCGGGCGGTCGGCCTTTCCGCCGGTCGGAACGCTTCCTTATATGCTGACCCTTCCGGCGTATGGCTTCTACTGGTTCAGCTTCACCGAGATTGCAGCGCTGCCCACGTTGCAAGAGCCGGAGCCCGAGCCGTTACCGGAGCTCGAAACCTTGGTCCTGGCGCCCGGATGGAATCTGGTGGAGAGCCAGCGGGCGGACCGGCAACGCATCGACCGTCTCGTCCACGAGCTACTGCCGACTTATCTAACTAATCAGCGCTGGTTCGACGCCAAAGAGGCGAAAATCATTGCTGCGAGACCCGTGCGCTTCGGCGAGCTTCAGCACGACGGCAGCGATGGCTTTCTCCTGCTTGCCACCGACGTCGCTTTCGCTGAAGGCGCCGAACAGCGTTACTTTCTGCCGCTCGCTATTGCTTGGGGCGAGGACGCTCTCAGACCCGATAGCCCGATCCTCGCCTATGTCCTCGCCAAAATCAGGCGGGGTGCGAAGGCTGGCGTCCTTCTGGAAGCAGCCGCGCTGGAGGATTTTCCGAAGACCATGCTCAAAGCCATGCGCGAGCAGCACACGCTGGAGGCGCCGGAAGGACAAATTCGCTTCGAGGGATGCGGCACCCTTCGTGAGGTCGATCTTCCGGCGAATGCTCCCGCCCAGCGCTTGGGCGCCGAGCATCGGCATACAAGAATCATCATGGGTGATCGAGTGAACCTAAAGCTGTACCGTCGGCTCGACTTGGGAACCCAGCCCGATATCGAGATTGGCCGTTTTCTATCTCACGTGGGCTTTGCCAATAGTCCGCCCTATCTCGGCTGCGCCGAATATGTAGATAAGCAAGGCCGAGCGACCGCCCTCGCCGCTGCATTCGAGCAGGTTAGCAATCAAGGAGACGGCTGGACTGTCGTCGTAAATGCACTCGACCGCGAGTTGGAGGAAGCGAGTCTCGGAGTCGACACGGGGGAAGGAGGCGAGAGTGGCATCGCATATTCGCTTTCATTGATTGAGACCATCGGTCGCCGCACCGGAGAGCTGCACGCGGCACTTGCGAGCAGCTGCAACGATCCCCGTTTCGCGCCAGAGCCCATCACCCTTCACGATCTCAAAGAATGGCAGGCGAGAGCGCACAGCCGTGCCGAACAAGCTCTCGAACTTCTGGCACACCTTCCGGATATGGCTGATGAGGAAACGCGAGTTGCTGCGGCCAAGCTCCTTGACCGCCGCGAGGCTTTGCTGACGATGATCGACACTCTCGTCCCTAAGATTCCGAAGGGCCAGAAGCAGCGCATTCATAACGACTATCACCTCGGCAAAATCCTCGTTGCCAGGAACGACGTCTACATTGTCGACTTCGAAGGAGAGCCGGGAGCCACGCTCGACGAACGACGTCACAAGGAACCGCCTTCGCGCGATGTTGCCAGCATGCTGCGATCCTTCGACTATGCGGCGCGCACGGCCATCGACCAGCAAAGGCAGCGTGGAGTGGGTCCAGTGGCCGAGGCCGAAGCGTTGGCGATTGGTTGGCGAGCCGAGGCCGAGCGAACCTTTTTGCATGCTTACAGGGCTGCACGGGAAAATGCCTCTGGCCAACCCACCACGACGGGCGGCGAACTTCTTTCGCTCTTCCTGGCCGATAAACTGTTCTACGAGATCGGGTTTGAGGGCGCGCACCGGCCAGTCTTGCTCTCGATTCCTGTCAAAGCGGCTCTCGAGCTGCTCGAACCTCTCCAGGAGGCCGCCGAGGAGGCTGTCGAGTGACGGCGTATATGCGAAACTCGCTCGCCTCGCGTCCGGAGCAGGATGACATCGAGGCAATCACCCGTGGCGTGCACGGCGACCCATTTGCCGTGCTTGGATTGCATGGCGGCGGTAAAACGCCCCTCTCCTTGCGGGTGTTCGCGCCCGAGGCTGAAGGCATCGAGGCAATTTCCATTGCCGGAAAGCGGATCGCCCGGCTTGGCCGCATTCATAGAGCGGGGTTCTTTGCCGCTTCTCTTCCCGGCCGACTGAAGTTTCCCTATCGCCTCCGCCTGCGCAATAACGAACGGCAATGGGAGAGCGATGATCCCTACCGTTTCCCACCGATACTTGCCGAAGCCGATCTTGAGCTTCTTGCTGAAGGCAATCACGTCAAGCTCTACGAAATTTTGGGTGCCCATCCCTGTGTCATCGAAGGCACGCGGGGGGTGGCTTTCGCGGTTTGGGCACCTAATGCGACGCGGGTGAGTGTCGTCGGCGATTTCAACGATTGGGACGGTCGGCGTCATCCCATGCGCCGCCGCCACCGTGCTGGCGTGTGGGAGATCTTCATTCCCGGCCTTTCCGCCGGTGCCAACTATAAATTCGAGCTACTTGGACCCGACGGTACCCTTCAGCCGCAAAAGGCCGATCCATGCGCGTTCCGGCAGGAACGTCCGCCCGCTACGGCTTCCGTCGTGCACGGACCTGCTTCGCCCAGTGCCGATCTCGAAGGCTGGCGAGAGCAGCGACGGCATGCCAACGCCGTCCACGCTCCCATCAGCATCTACGAGATGCATCTCGGCTCCTGGATGCGCGGGGAAGGCGGCTCCTTCCTGAGCTATGGGGAAATCGCCGACCGGCTCATTCCCTATGTGAAGGATCTCGGCTTTACTCATGTCGAACTCTTGCCAGTGAGCGAGTTTCCATTCGACGGCTCGTGGGGTTATCAGCCCCTCGGTCTCTATGCGCCAACCTCCCGCTTTGGCTCGCCGCAAGACTTTGCTGCTTTCGTAAGGCGGCTCCACCAGGCAGGTATCGCCGTCATCGTCGATTGGGTAGCGGCGCACTTCCCCACAGATCCGCATGGCCTGGGGCGTTTTGACGGCACGGCGCTCTACGAGCATGCCGATCCCCGCCGCGGCTTCCATCAGGATTGGAATACGCTCATTTACAATTATGGGCGGCGCGAGGTCGCGAACTACCTATTCGCCAACGCCCTCTACTGGTTCGACAGCTTCGACATCGATGGCCTGCGCGTGGACGCCGTCGCCTCGATGCTTTACCTCGATTACAGCCGCAAGGCCGGGGAGTGGCTGCCGAACGAATACGGCGGCAATGAGAATCTCGAGGCCATCGCCTTCCTAAGACGCCTGAACGAGCTTGCTTATGGCGCCTTCCCCGGCATCGCCATGGTGGCCGAGGAATCGACCGCATGGCCAGGCGTATCGCGCCCGACTTATCTCGGCGGTTTAGGCTTCGGCTACAAGTGGAACATGGGGTGGATGCATGACACGCTCGCCTACATGAAAAACGATCCCGTCCACCGCAAACACCACCACGACAAGCTCACTTTCGGTCTGCTCTATGCGTTCTCCGAGAACTTCATCCTGCCCCTTAGTCATGACGAGGTAGTGCATGGCAAAGGCTCGCTCCTCGCCAAGATGCCAGGCGACACATGGCAGAAATTTGCGAACCTGCGGGCCTATTACGGCTTCATGTGGGGGCATCCCGGCAAGAAGCTTTTGTTCATGGGCGGGGAGTTCGCACAGGTGCGCGAATGGAACCACGACCGCGCGCTTGACTGGCATCATCTGGAAGACGGCCATCACCGCGGCGTGCAGAGCCTCGTGCGTGATCTGAACGCGCTCTATCGCTCGACGCCTGCGCTGTACAACAAGGACACGGATTCGATCGGCTTCCAATGGATCGAGGCCAGCGACGGTGACAACAGCGTACTTGCCTTCTTGCGCAAGGCTGACCACGCGCGGCCCATCCTCGTAGTGTCAAATCTCACACCGGTGGTGCGGTACAATTATAGAGTTTGGGTACCGAAGCTCGGCCCATGGCGCGAGCGCATCAACACCGATGCTAAAGCCTACGGCGGTAGCGGGGTCGGTAACCAGGGTGTCGTTGAGGCAGAGGCGGTCCCCTGGCGCGACCATCCCTACTCGCTGAACCTGACGCTGCCCCCGCTCGCTACTCTCATGCTCGAGCCGCAGGAGCCGTAAGTCATGAGGCTGCGGCTTGAGCCCGGCGCGCCTTGGCCGCTTGGCGCGAGCGTCGACGACCGGGGCATCAACTTCGCATTGTTCTCCGCCAATTCCGAACGCGTAGAGCTCTGCCTGTTCGATGTCGACGGAAGGGAGACGGCGCGCATCACGCTGCCCGAATATACCAATGAGATTTGGCATGGGCGCGTGCCGGGTCTTGCTCCCGGCCAACTCTATGGCTATCGCGTGTATGGACCTTACGAGCCGCGGGCCGGCCACCGCTTCAATCCGAACAAGCTTCTGCTCGATCCTTATGCACGCCGCTATGTCGGCCGTCTCATCTGGGACGATGTCCTCTTCGGCTACGAGATGGGGGCCAAACGTGCCGCCGATCTCGCCATCGATAACCGCGACAGCGCGCCGTTCCTCCCGAAATGCGCTGTGGTGGCTGATTCCCCTCCTCCGCGGCACGTGCACCCTAACCGACCTTGGCCCGAGACGGTTATCTACGAGGCGCATGTCAAAGGCCTGACTGCGCTCAAGCCGCATCTGCCAGAGACTTTGCGCGGGACATTCAGCGGCATCGCGCACCCCGCGATCATCGATCACCTCGTCAAGCTCGGCGTCACTGCCATCGAGCTATTGCCAATTCATTCATTCATCGACGATCGACATTTGGTGGACAAAGGCCTCAGCAACTATTGGGGCTACAACAGCGTTGGCTTCTTTGCGCCGGCTGAGCGCTACCTGTCGCCGGGCTCTGGCGTGGAGGAATTCAGATCGATGGTCGACGCGTTGCATCAAGCCGGTATCGAAGTCATCCTCGACGTGGTCTATAACCATACTGCCGAGGGCAATGAGCTCGGTCCCACTCTCTCCTTTCGCGGCATCGACAACGCCGCCTATTACAAGCTCGCTCCCGCCGACCACCGGCACTACTACGATACGACCGGCTGCGGGAATACGCTCAACATCGGCCATCCGCGCGTGCTCCAACTCGTGATGGATTCGCTGCGCTATTGGGTCGAGCAGTGTGGTGTCGACGGCTTTCGGTTCGACCTTGCCTCCAGCCTTGCGCGCGACGGAATCGATTACGATCAAAGCTCTTCCTTTTTCGATGCCGTCGCCCAAGATCCCATCTTGAATAGAGTAAAGCTTATCGCCGAGCCGTGGGACCTTGGTGACAACGGCTATCAGG
>JBKOUI010000239.1:0-6058 GCA_046723315.1 Pseudomonadota bacterium
TTGCTGTCGTCCACGCCCTTTAGTTTGCCCCCGAACACCGGGCAGGCGGCGACCGTGGCGAACTTCATCCCCGGTACCTTGGCGTCGATGCCGTAGACCGCGGTCCCGTTCACCTTGGCTGGCGTGTCGAGCCGCTTCGCCGGCGTTCCGATGAGCCTGAACTCTTTCGGGTCCTTGAGCGCCACGTTCGCTGGCGGCTGGAGCGAGGCGGCCTTGTCGGCAAGCTCGCCATAGCTCAGCTTTTTGCCGCTCGGCTCGTGAATCACTTCGCCCTTCTCCGCACGGCAGGTACTTGCGTTTATGCCCCACGTATCGGCGGCTGCGGCGATCAACATGGCTCGCGCCGTAGCGCCCGCGACACGGAGCGGCTTGTAGAAGGCGCGGATCGAGGTCGAGCCGCCAGTGACTTGGAATCCAATCAGGGGGTTGCTGTAAAGCTTATCGTTAGGCGGCGCTTGTGCCACCTGCACTTGCGAAAGGTCGACCTCAAGCTCCTCAGCGAGCAGCATCGGGAAGGACGTGAAGGTGCCCTGACCCATCTCGACCTGAGGGATGGTGAGCGTCACGCTGCCGTCTTGTCCGATCCTGATGAAAGCGTCGGGCTCGAAGCTGTCGGCGGCGAGGGCACTGCTCCTGGTGCTCAACAGTGGCGGCAAAGCAAAGCCGAGCAGCAACCCGCCGCCGGCCGCGGCCCCGGTCAGCAGGAACGTTCGGCGCGAGAGGCTGAGGTCCAACCTGGCGTCGGCGGCTTCGCTCTCGATTTGGGATGCCCAGCTGCCCAGCATGATCAGCCGCCCTGCATTGCGCGTTGCGATTCTTTGGCCGCCTGTTTGATTGCCTCGCGGATGCGGACATAGGTCCCGCAGCGGCAAATGTTGCCTGACATGGCTGCGTCGATGTCGGCATCGGTCGGATTGGGATTGCTTGCGAGCAACGCCGAGGCCGACATGATCTGGCCCGACTGGCAATAGCCGCATTGGATGACTTCAAGATCTAGCCACGCCTTTTGGACCTTAGCGCCAGTTGGTGTCTCTCCGATCGCCTCAATGGTCGTGACCGCAGAGTTGCCCACGCTTTCGACCGGCGTAATGCACGAGCGTATGGGGTTGCCGTTCATATGCACCGTACAGGCGCCGCACAATGCCCTGCCACAGCCGAACTTCGTGCCGGTCATGCCGAGCACGTCGCGTAGCACCCAAAGCAACGGCGTGTCACCGTCGACATCGACGTCATGGTCGCTGCCGTTGACCTTGATTTTAAAGGACATCGCGATCTCCTGATCGATTAACAATACTGCGCTCGGAAGAGCCGCGAATGACAGAGCTGCTCAATCCTGCACATGCACGGCAAGGAACACAATTATACTTAAGTTGGATCGCAGGGAGCGCCTTCCCCGTAGCGGATTACCTTGACCTTCTCGGTCGTGACCAAAGCGCTGCCCATCATCGGCTCTATCGCTGCGATGAATTGGTCGATCTTCTCTTCGCTGTCCACGATCTCGATCACGAGCGGCAGGTCCTGGGACAGGCGCAACACCTTGGTCGTGTGCAGCCGGCTCGAATGACCGAAGCCCATCGGCCCACGCAACACCGTGGCGCCGGCGAGATGCATTTCCCGCGCCTTCAACACGATTGCCTCGTAGAGCGGCTGATGGCCGGTTTTGTCGTCCTCGCCAATGAAAATGCGGAGCAGCACGGCATCGCGTGTGAGCGGCATGGTCAGATCCACCTCATGGCGTTGATCGATGTGGCAAGTGTATGCCCGAGCCACACGGCGAACAGGCAAAGCACGACCGAACCGACAATGTTGCCCCCGGCCTGCAGCCACTCTCCATCCTGAGCGAGACTGAGTGTTTGCAGGCTGAACGAGGAGAAGGTGGTGTAGCCGCCGAGCAGCCCGACCATGACGAATTGCCGGGTGGTCGTACCCGCGAACACGCGGCCGTCGGGGCCGGCCAGCGTCGCGAAAAAGCCGATGATGAATGAGCCGAGCACGTTTACGAATACCGTACCCCAGGGGAACGTCTCGCCGAGAATGCGCGCGGCAAATCCCGTGCACCAATAGCGCGCGACGCCGCCGATCGCGCTGCCGAGCGCGATCCAGCAATAAAGGATTGCGGTATTGGCCATCAGGTTCGGCCCAAAGTGTTCGACATGTCTTTCTCCTCGTCCGCAAGGGGAGTTCAGGCTGGGCAAAACAAAACCCGCCTGGCGGCGGGTTTGCGGACTTGAAGCTCCCACCGCATGACAAAGATGCGGTAGGAGTCATTAGCGCAGCGACGGTTCAGGGGGACTCCATCCCCTTTCGCACTGATACCGAGAATGTAGACGGTAATTTATTCCGATCAAGGCCCATTGCAGACCAAATTGCGCCACTGGGTATGCTTTTGGGAGAGAGAAGGGACGGCTACTCAATGGCGGGAGTCGAGACGAGGGAGGTGAGCCGCGCCGAGGACGGCATGCGGCTCGACCGCTGGTTCAGGGCGCATTACGCCGCGCTGCCGCACAGCCGGCTCGAGAAGCTGCTACGTACCGGGCAGGTGAGGGTGGATGGCGGGCGCGCCAAGGCGAGCACGCGGCTCGCCGCGGGCCAGACGGTGCGCATCCCGCCGCTTCCCGATACGCCGCCACCGCCCGCGCCGAAGCACGCTCTATCGAAGGCAGATCGCGCGTTCCTCGCCTCCATCACGCTCTACGAGGATGACGATCTGCTCGTGCTTAACAAGCCGTCCGGCATCGCCGTGCAGGGTGGCACCAAGACCACGCACCATATCGACCGCCTGCTCGAAGGCATGGGGGACGGGCCAGAGACGCGGCCGCGGCTGGTGCACCGGCTCGACCGCGATACCTCCGGCGTGCTGGTCATCGCCAAACGCCGCGCCATCGCGGCGAAGCTCGGCCGCGCCTTTCAGACCCGCTCCGTGCGCAAGATCTATTGGGCGCTGGTACACGGTGTGCCGAAGCCGCCGCAAGGCAAGGTCGATGCCGCCCTAGTCAAGGCAGGAGGTCCCGATGGCGATCGCGTGCGCAAAGCGCGCCCGGGCGAGCAGGACATCGCGCAGTCCGCGGTCACGCATTACGCGGTGGTGGACAGGGCGGGACAGAAGACGGCCTTCGTCTCGCTCAAGCCGGTGACCGGGCGCCAGCATCAGCTCCGCGCCCATATGGCGATCATCGGCCACCCGATCCTCGGCGACGGCAAGTATGACGGCGACAAGAACATGCCCGAGGGCATTCCTAACAGGCTCTATCTGCATGCGCGGCGCATCAGCTTCCCCCATCCCTCGGGCAAGGGCGTCGTCGATATTACGGCGCCTCTGCCCGAGCACATGGCGAGGGCCTTTGCCCTATTTGCCTTCGCCGAACGAAATGAGGCCGAGACACGTAGTTGAGCGTTATGACGGCGGCGGAACGAGAAGGAAAAGAGGATGCAAGACCGTAACCTTTGGTTCGTGCGTTTTGCGCAGTCGGTCTCTCAATTCACAGGCCAGCCGGTCACATTTTTCATCGCGGTCGCGACGATCGTGGTGTGGGCGATCTCGGGGCCGTTGTTCGGGTTCAGCGACACCTGGCAGCTCGTCATCAACACCGGCACTACGATCGTTACTTTCCTCATGGTGTTCGTGATCCAGAACACGCAGAACCGCGATACCGCGGCCATGCAGATCAAGCTCGACGAGCTCATCCGCGTTACCAACAAGGCGCGCAACGTGCTGCTCGACCTCGAGGAGCTGGACGACAAGACCTTGCAGGAGCTGCGGCTCGACTACGAGAAGCTTGCGCGCAAGGCGAAATCCCGCAGCAGCGCCCCCATCAGGGCTGAGGCGGTGCCGAAGCGCCCGGCCGGCGCGAAAGCCCGTAAAGGCTGAGCGTGCGCTAGATGACGACCAAGAGCAAGGGGCCCACTTCGAGCCGCGCTGCAAATCTTCCCAAGCGCTTCTACAAGGATGTCACGATAAAGGATGAGAACGGCGGCGGCGCCTCGTTGCTGCGCGACGGCAAGCCGGTGCGCACGCCAGCCAAGGCCCTGCTTGCCCTGCCCACGCGCACAGTCGCCGAGGCGGTTGCTGAGGAATGGCGGGCGCAAGGGGAGCGCATCGATCCTCTGACCATGCCGCTCACCAAGCTTGCTAACAGCGCGATCGATGGCGTCAAGCGCCGCGAGCAGGCCGTCATCGACGACATCGCGAAATATGCAGCTTCTGATCTTCTCTGCTATCGGGCCGAAGGACCTAAGGCTTTAGTCGCATCACAGGGCAAGCACTGGGATCCCATCATCGCCTGGGCCAAAGCCGCGCTCGATGCGCCGCTCAACCTTGCCGAAGGCGTGATGCATGTGGCGCAGCCCGAATCTTCCCTCGACCGCATCAGACGCGCGCTCGAAGGCCTCGACGCCTTCAGCCTTGCGGCGCTGCATGTGATGACCTCGCTTACCGGCTCGGCGCTGCTCGCGCTCGCGGTGTTGCGCGGTAGGCTCACGGCGGAAGAAGCATGGCGCGCCGCCCACGTCGACGAGGACTTCCAGATCAGCCAGTGGGGCGAGGATGCCGAAGCTGCACAGCGCCGCGCCAACCGGCGGCGCGACTTCGATGCGGCGGCGCGCTTGCTCGCCTCGCTCCACGCTACATGAGTGACGTCAGCGGTTGTTGCCGGAAGTGGTGACGATCTCGCTCCACGGGCCGTCCGGAACCTCCGATGCATCGACGAAGCGCCATTCGGTCAGCGCATTGTCGGTCATGCCGAGGCGATGCCAGACCGCCGGCGAGACGTCCAAGCCGGCCTCGGCATCGAAGGTGTTGAGCGGAACATCGGCGTCGCCGAACACAAAGGCGAAGTCGTCCTCGCCGCAGGGGGGGGCCGACATCCTGCCATTGCGCGAAGCAGGAACGGCCATTGTAGCGGACCTCGACCCAGCGGTTCTTCAGCAGGGGATCGAGCCCCGGCCGATACCAGGGGATGTCGCGCGCCTCGGCCTTCAGGCGCTCGTTGCTGCCGAACTCCCCATAGGGAAGCGCGACGTAGAATGGATTCTCCTTCGGCGTGAAGCCGGCCGGCCAGTCGCCGGTGCGCCGCCTCGGATCGTCCACGCCGCCGAAATTGGCGAGCCAATCCTTGTCCCAATAGCTCTCATGATTGGGGATGAAGGCGTTTTCGGCGTTGGACTGCTCGCCCACCCAGAACATGGTGGTTGTGGTCGACTTGAAATCATTGAATGGCACAGCCATGGCTCGGCTCGTCATTGGTCGCAGCAGAGCGAAACAGGCGCCGCTTCCGGCCGCAGCCAGGAGCCCCCGCCGCGTCAGATTAGGTCTCGGCATCGGTAGTGTCCTCGTTTGCTGCGCGCATTATTTCTCTAATTTTGACAAGAATTTAGCGGTCCAGAGCCAGGGTGACGCATGCGGCGCCGGCGACCTGCCAGGCCGTTCCTGGCCCGCAAGGGCCGGCATTTGCGGGACTTCGCCCTCATGCTATTCACCGTCACCGGTGCGTCATATGGGAGCGGGCTGATGAAGGAAGTCCTCGAAGAGCTTGAAATCCGCCGCGACAAGGCCCGCGCGGGTGGAGGCGCGGCGCGCATCGACGCCCAGCATAAGCGCGGCAAGCTCACCGCGCGGGAGCGCGTCGGCCTTCTGCTCGACGAGGGTTCCTTCGAGGAGTTCGACATGTATGTCGAGCACCGTTGCATCGATTTCGGCACGGAGCAGAGCAAGGTCCCGGGCGACGGCGTGGTCACCGGCTGGGGCACGATCAACGGCCGCGTCACTTATGTCTTCGCCAAGGACTTCACCGTGTTTGGCGGCTCGCTCTCGGAAGCGCACGCCAACAAGATGATCAAGATCCAGGACATGGCGCTGCAAAACCGCGCGCCGATCATCGGCCTGTTCGACGCGGGCGGCGCGCGCATCCAGGAGGGCGTGGCGGCGCTCGGCGGCTATGGCGAGGTGTTCCTGCGCAACGTGCTTGCCTCGGGCGTCATCCCGCAGATCAGCGTGATCATGGGGCCGTGCGCCGGCGGCGACGTCTATTCGCCGGCCATGACCGACTTCATCTTCATGGTG
>JBKOUI010000354.1:0-5004 GCA_046723315.1 Pseudomonadota bacterium
CAGCGGATCGGCGAGAGTCCCCGTTTCGTCCACCATGATCGAGGCGCGCGGGTCCTTGGCGAGATTTGCCGTATGGCGCGCGAGGTTCGAGATGAGTAGGGTTAGGGCCCCGGCAGCGTCGGTCGCCACGGTGATCAGCGAGGCGTAGGGGTAGCTGTTGTTGCGGTCGATCGTCGCCAGGGACCCCTCGAAGGCCCGCCGCAGGAGGCCCCGCGCAGAGGCTGCAATCTCGGCCTTCGGCGGTGTTTCTAAAGACTTATTTACTTGCGCCATAACGATATTTGTTGCATTGCGGTAAATACGGGTGGCGAGCCGCGCCCCGATGCTGCCACAATTGAGCGCAGCCCTGAACCCTTACAGCTTTAACCACGTCAATCGCCGCAAGGGGCCCCTAATGCCAACAATCGCACTTGTCGACGACGATCGTAACATTCTCACCTCCTTGCGTATGGTCCTCGAAGCCGAGGGCTACAAGACCCAGACCTACAATGATGGCGCAAGCGCGCTCGACGGTTTTGCCGAGAGCCCGCCCGATCTTGCCATCCTCGACATCAAGATGCCCCGCATGGACGGCATGGAGCTGCTGCGCCGGCTGCGCCAGCGGAGCGAGCTGCCGGTGATCTTTCTCACCTCGAAGGACGAGGAGATCGACGAGCTGTTCGGTCTCAAGATGGGCGCCGACGATTTCATCCGGAAACCCTTCCCGCAGCGGCTTCTGGTCGAGCGTGTGAAGGCGGTACTGAGACGCGCTCAGCCGCGCGACACCGCAGCGGTGGTCGAGGACAAATCCAAGGTGCTCGAGCGCGGCAAGCTCAAGATGGACCCCGAGCGCCATACCTGCGTGTGGGACAACCGTCCGGTCACCCTTACGGTCACGGAATTCCTGATCTTGCAATCACTTGCGGCCCGGCCCGGCGTGGTGAAAAGCCGCGACGCGCTCATGGATGCGGCCTATGATGATCAGGTCTATGTCGACGACCGCACCATCGACAGCCACATCAAACGGTTGCGCAAGAAGTTCAAGGCGGTCGATTCGAGCTTCGACGTGATCGAGACGCTGTATGGCGTTGGCTACCGGTTCAAAGAGTGACGGGATTAGCCGATGACCGCCGAGGCCGACAGGTCCTGGCAACGGCCTGACGCCGCAACCATCAAGGAGCGCGTTCGCAGCCTTTTGCGCATCGCCCGCAACCGCACGCGTCTTGCGGTTGGGTGGCTGGTTGAGCATCTCCCGTTCCGTAACGGGTTTTCGAGCCTTACCCGGCGCATCGTGGTGCTCAATCTGATTGGGCTCGCGATTCTCGTCTCCGGCATCCTTTATCTCAATCAGTTCAGGGCCGGTCTGATCGACGCCAAGGTGCAGAGCCTACTTACGCAAGGCGAGATCATCGCTCGCGCCATCGCCGCCTCCGCCGGCGTCGATACTAACGAAGTGCAGCTCGATCCCGAGAAGTTGCTCGAGACCGAGCATAGCCAGGCCGACGACGATGATGATCTCTCGAACTCCCTCGATTTCACCATCGATCCCGAGCGCGCCGCCCCCATCCTGCGCCCCCTGGTGAAGCCCACGGGCAGCCGCGCCCGAGTCTATACCCGCGACGGCGCGCTCATCCTCGACTCCGACACGTTCTACTCGCGCGGCGAGGTCTTACGTTACGACCTACCGCCGCCAGATGCCGAAAAGCCCGACGCGCTCGCCCGCTTCTGGCAGACGGTAAAGACGCGCATGAACCAATACGACCTGCCGCTCTACACCGAGATCGGCGGCGCCAACGGCAAGGCCTACCCTGAGGTGGCGACGGCGCTGACTGGGACCTCTGTGCCCATCGTGCGCGTGAACGATAAGGGTGAGCTTGTCGTCTCCGTCGCGGTGCCGATCCAGCGCATGCGGGCCGTGCTCGGCGTGCTGCTCCTTTCGACGCGTGGCGGCGACATCGACAATATCGTAGCTGCCGAGCGTTGGGGCATCGTGCGGGTGTCGCTGTTTGCCGCCGCCGTCACCATCGTGCTTTCCATTATCCTCGCCAACACCATCGCCGGTCCGGTGCAGCGGCTCTCGGCGGCGGCGGAGAGGGTGCGCCACAGCGTCAAGGCCCGCGCCGAAATTCCCGATTTCACCGACCGCACCGACGAGATCGGCCATCTCTCAGGCGCGCTGCGCGACATGACGAACGCCCTCTACAAACGCATCGATGCCATCGAGAATTTCGCCGCCGACGTGGCACATGAGCTCAAGAACCCGCTCACCTCCTTGCGCAGCGCGACCGAAACGCTGCCGCTCGCCAGGACCGACGATTCGAAAGAGCGGTTGATGGAGATCATCAAGCACGACGTGAAGCGGCTCGACCGCTTGATCAGCGACATCTCCGACGCCTCGCGCCTCGATGCCGAGCTTGCGCGCGAGGATGCGAGGCCGGTCGATATGGCGGAACTGCTGCGCACCACGGTGTCGCTGTTCAACGATATCCACCGCGACGATACCCCGGAGGTCGTGCTCGACATCGCGTATGCGCCGGGCGCTTGGCCCTACCGAGTCGTGGGTCATGACAGCCGCTTGAGCCAGGTCATCGTCAACTTACTCGACAACGCCATCTCCTTCTCGCCGCCGGGCGGCCGGGTGGCCGTGCTCGCGCGCCGCGTAGGCAATGAAATCCAGATCGCCGTCGATGACGAAGGCCCCGGCATTCCCGACGAGAACCTCGAGCGCATCTTCGAGCGCTTCTATACCGACCGCCCGCAGGAGAATTTTGGCCAGAACTCAGGGCTCGGCCTCAACATCTCGCGCCAGATCGCCGTAGCGCATGGCGGACGGCTATGGGCCGAGAACCGCCCCCCCAAGGGCGTGGGCCGCGGCAAGGGCGATGCGAGCGTCGGCAGAAGCGGGGGTGCCCGGTTCGTCATGCGGTTGCCGGCAACCTAACCATCCGGACTGAAAGAGGCATGCTTGAGAGAGGCGCGCGAGCTCGTCCATGGCACGTCTGTCGCGCTCGGCCGGCGCGCCGCGTTGTTGCGCGGCGGCTCGGGCTCGGGGAAATCAGACCTCGCTTTGAGATTCATGGCCCTGCAAGGCGAGGGCGAGCTCAAGGCGCAGCTCGTTGCCGACGATCAGGTATGGGCCGTGGTAACCGCGAATGGCTCTCTCATCGTCTCACCGCCGGACACCATTGCCGGCAAGCTCGAGGTGAGAGGATTGGGAATCGTATCGGTGCCGTTTCTCTCGCAAGCGCGGCTTGTGCTTGTGTGCGATCTCGTCAAGGCCGAGAACATGCCGAGGATGCCACCTGAACCATGGGAACGGACCATGATCGCGGGTGTTCCGGTGCCGACAGTGAAACTCGATCCCTTCGAGCTCTCGGCGGCTCTCAAACTGAAACTGGCACTTTTGTCGGTGCCCGAACAACCTCTTTGACGTGCGAAAGCTTTGACTTGCGCATGGCACCTCTCCTGACAAAGATAGCGGCCTTTGGCCGTGCGGCATTCATCAAAGAGGCAATATGATCGGGGTCGTCATCGTCACGCACGGCAAGCTTGCGCACGAATTCCGTGCCGCGCTCGAGCATGTAGTCGGGCCGCAAGATCAGATCGAGACGATTTCGATCGGACCTGACGACGATCTCGACGTGCGGCGCAGCGATATGCTGACCGCGCTCGCCCGCGTCGACAGCGGCGGGGGCGTCGTGGTGCTGACCGACATGTTTGGCGGCACGCCATCGAACCTCGCCATCTCGGCGATGGAGCGCTCGAACGTCGAGGTGATTGCCGGCGTCAATTTGCCGATGCTGGTCAAGCTTGCGAGCGTACGGGGGGAATGCAAACTCGAAGAAGCGATCACTCAGGCGCAAGAAGCCGGACGCAAATATATTAGCGTGGCAAGTCAGATCCTCGCCGCGAACTAGCCTGTGATAGGTTTCCCAATGTCAACGTGGAAGCGATGACCAGAGCCATGGAGCAAGCGACCCGGCCTAAGACCAATGAGGACGAACCCGGTAATGGCCTCTATTTGGCCGAGGTAACCATCCCCAACAAGAAGGGGCTGCACGCGCGGGCCTCGGCCCAGTTCGTCCGTTGCGCCGCGAGTTACACTGCTACGGTCCGCGTGACGCGCGAAGGCCACACGGTGGGTGGTACTTCGATCATGGGGCTGATGATGCTCGCCGCAGGCCAGGGCCATTCCATCCTGATCGAGACGGAGGGCCAAGAGGCCAATGCTGCCCTGGAAGCGCTGATCAAGCTCGTCGAATCGGGTTTTGGCGAAGAGGACTAGGGGAGAGCCAATTCTCCGCCGCTTTCCCCGCATCTGCAGATCGCCCCTCGGCGAAAATTCACTCATTTCTCGAATAAGCGCTCTCGCCTTTGAGCGCGCTCTAGCGGCCTGAAGGAACGAACAAATCGCCCCGGCGCGCGTTGTTTTGAGGAATCAGAAATCGAACAAAGGGAGGCGAAAATGGCAAGCAAGCGCCACTCGAAGGAGAATGTTCGCAAGGCTCGCCGATCAGCCGATCTTGGCAAAGAGAAAGCCAAGCTGGAGAAGGCGAGCAGAGAAGAGCTCAAGCATATGGAAGCGTCTTCGGCCAAGTCAGCTCAGCAGCGAAGAGCGAAGGAAGCAGATCTTGGCCAAAAGGAAGCCGCGCTTGAAAAGGCAAGCGACGAAGAGCTTGAGCATATGGGAAGCAGCGATGCGGCCGCGTCAGCGCGGCAGCAACGGAGGTCCACTGTGAAAGTCCAAAAAGTGATGCATAAAGGCGTGCAATGGGTTGGCCCCGAAACGCCCATAGCCGAAATCGCGAGATTAATGCGAAAGCACGACATCGGCGCGATTCCCATCGGCGAAAACGATCATCTCATCGGCATGGTCACCGACCGCGATATCGTCTGTAAAGGCTTGGCCGAGAACGGTTTCGATGCAAGCCGTGCGACCGCGCGGGACGTGATGACCGAGGGCATACATTGCTGTCGCGAGGACGATGACCTGTTCAAGGCGGTTCAGCACATGGAACAGCTCCG
>JBKOUI010000152.1:0-4378 GCA_046723315.1 Pseudomonadota bacterium
ATTTTATTGTGCAGTGCAAAAATTCCTGTTGACGTTTTTTGTGCAACGCATATATATCGCTCGCGTTCGCAAGCACCGCGCAACCCGGTTTAGAGAGGGCTAACATGCTCAAAGGTTTTGAAGAGTTCCAGAAAGTAGGCAAAGACGGTTTTGATGCGACCGTCCGTTCGTTCGGTGAAGTCAACAAGGGCTTTCAGGCCATTGCCGCCGAGATCACCGACTATTCCAAGAAGGCATTCGAGGATTCAACCCGCGCCTTCGAGCAGCTGATCGGCGCCAAGTCGATCGAGCAGGCCATCGAGATCCAGTCCCAGTATGCCAAGAAGGCCTATGACACCTATGTCGCCGAGGTATCCAAGCTCGGTGAGATGTATGTCGGCCTTGCCAAGGACGCCTATAAGCCAGTCGAGGCTGCCTTCACCAAGAAGGTCGTGTAACGGCTCCTGCCAACTCCACCTTTTCCCATTGAAGAGACCCGGGGTCCCCTCCGGGTCTCTTTTTTTGTGGCCTTGCTATGCGCAACTCACGGCATGGTCCGGACGTTGAAGCGCCGCGATTTGCGATCACGAGCGCGATGTAGTTAGAATGACCGGGATGGTCGGAATCGAGCAGCTGCGACTTGGCTTGAAGATGAAGAACGATACGCCACATAGGGACTGACGATGGCGCGAAACGGCGATCCTCGCCGGGGCGACGACACCGGCACCCACATCATCACCAAGACGCGGCCGAAGACCAAACGGCCGAGCCTCTACAAAGTGTTGCTCCTCAATGATGACTACACGCCGATGGACTTCGTCGTGTACGTGCTCGAGCGGTTCTTCAACAAGCCGCCAGAGGAGGCGACCCGCATCATGCTGCACGTCCACCAGAAGGGCGTGGGCATTTGTGGGGTCTACACTTACGAGGTGGCTGAGACTAAGGTAGCGCAAGTGACGAGTTTTGCCCGTCAGCATGAGCACCCGCTGCAATGCACGATGGAGAAGGAGTGAGGATTTAAGTGGCTTCCTTTTCGACCAGTCTCGAGCAGGCTCTCAGGCGCGCCCTGCAATATGCCAATGAGCGCAGCCATGAATACGCAACTTTGGAGCATCTGCTCCTCTCCTTGATCGATGACCGCGACGCTGCGGCGGTGATGCGCGCCTGCGACGTCGATCTCGACGTGCTTCGCGACAAATTGACCGGCTATATCGACAACGAGCTATCCGGCCTCGTGCTAGACACCCACGGCGACGCGCAGCCCACCGCGGGCTTCCAGCGCGTGATCCATCGCGCCGTGGCGCATGTGCAGTCGTCGGGCCGCGAGGAGGTAACCGGCGCCAACGTGCTCGTCGCCATATTCGCCGAGCGCGAGAGCCACGCCGCCTTCTTCCTGCAAGAGCAGCACATGACACGCTTCGACGCGGTCAACTATATCAGCCACGGCATCGCTAAACGCGCCGGCATGTCGGAGCCGCGCGCCGTGCGCGGGGTCGATGAGGATGCGGCCACAGTCGAAGGCGGCGATGAGAAGAAGCGCGGCGCCGATGCGCTCGAGGTGTACTGCATCAACCTGAACCAGAAGGCCCGTGCTGGGAGGATCGATCCGCTAATCGGCCGGGCACAGGAAATTCAACGCACCATCCAGGTGCTGTGTCGTCGTCAGAAGAACAACCCGCTATTCGTAGGTGATCCCGGGGTGGGCAAGACAGCGATCGCCGAGGGCTTGGCCCGCCGCATCGTCATGGGCGATGTGCCGGAGGTGCTCGCCGATTCAACGATCTTCCAGCTCGACATGGGCGCGCTGCTCGCCGGCACCCGCTATCGCGGCGATTTCGAGGAGCGCCTCAAGGCCGTGATGCGCGAGATTGAGGCCTATCCGGGCGCCATTATGTTCATCGATGAGATCCACACGGTGATCGGCGCCGGCGCCACCTCAGGCGGCGCCATGGATGCCTCGAACCTGCTCAAACCCGCGCTCCAGTCGGGCACGCTGCGTTGCATCGGCTCGACCACCTATAAGGAATACCGGCAGCACTTCGAGAAGGACCGGGCGCTGGTGCGCCGGTTCCAGAAGATCGACGTGAACGAGCCGTCGGTGCCCGACGCGATCGAGATCTTGAAGGGCCTGAAACCCTATTTCGAGGACTTCCACCGCGTCCGTTACACCCAGCAGGCGATTAAGTCGGCGGTTGAGTTGTCTGCGAAATACATCCACGACCGCAAGCTACCCGACAAGGCGATCGACGTGATCGATGAGACCGGCGCCTCGCAGATGCTGGTGCCCGAGCGGCAGCGGCGCAAGACGATCGGCGTCAAGGAGGTCGAGTCCACCATCGCCACCATGGCGCGCATTCCGCCCAAGACGGTGTCGAAGTCCGATGCGGAAGTGCTGCGAGCCATCGATCAGGACCTGAAGCGAGTTGTATTTGGCCAGGACAGGGCGATCGAGGCGCTTGCCGCGGCGATCAAGCTCTCGCGCGCCGGCCTTCGCGAGCCGGGCAAGCCGATCGGCTGCTACATGTTCTCCGGCCCGACTGGCGTCGGTAAGACCGAGGTCGCCCGCCAGCTCGCGCTCCTGCTTGGGGTGGAGCTGCTCCGCTTTGACATGAGCGAATATATGGAGCGGCACACGGTCTCGCGGCTGATCGGCGCGCCTCCAGGCTATGTCGGCTTCGACCAGGGCGGCCTCCTGACCGACGGCGTCGACCAGCACCCGCATTGCGTGCTGCTGCTCGATGAGATCGAGAAGGCGCACCCCGACCTGTTCAACATCCTGTTGCAGGTGATGGATCACGGCAAGCTCACCGACCATAACGGCAAGCGCGTCGACTTCCAGAACGTCATCCTGATCATGACCACTAATGCGGGGGCGACCGATCTCGCCAAGGCCGCCATCGGGTTCAACCGGGCCAAACGCGAGGGCGATGACGAGGAGGCGATCAATCGCCTGTTCACGCCCGAGTTCCGCAACCGGCTCGATGCGATCATCGCCTTTGCGGCGCTCTCACCCGAGATCATCTCCAAGGTGGTCGAGAAGTT
Source organism: Pseudomonadota bacterium (assembly GCA_046723315.1). Lineage (GTDB taxonomy): Bacteria > Pseudomonadota > Alphaproteobacteria > Rhizobiales > Methyloligellaceae > Methyloceanibacter. The sequence continues at coordinate 3,022 of JBKOUI010000152.1, forward strand.
CGTGTTCCAGCTCGAGGCGCAGCTTGGCGACCGCAACATCACCATCGAGCTCACACCCGAGGCCAACGCATGGCTGGCCGAGCGCGGCTACGACGACAAGTTCGGCGCCCGGCCGCTTGCCCGAGTCATTCAGGAGCACATCAAGAAGCCGCTCGCGGAGGAGATCCTGTTCGGTGCCTTGAAGGACGGCGGCATCGTGCGTGTGCTGGTTCAAGACCAGGCCAGCGAGAAAGTGCTCGGCTTCGAATATTTGAAGCCCGACACGCCGATCCGCCCGCGCGACCCAGAGGACACCGATCCGGATGGCTCAGGCCCCGACGGCGGTCCCAAGGGCGGCGTCAAGGCCGAAGGCCCCAAGCCGCGTGCCAAGCGCGCCGCGCGACGTCCACGCGGCCGCCAGCGTGCGGTTGGCGCAAGCCTCGTGCCCAAGGTTCCGCTCGGATCGAAGTAGCCCGCTTGGGGCGCCAGCACCAATTGGAAAGTGCTAGCGCCGGCCAGGCTGGTTCGGCACAGCGGTGTTGACGTCGATGTAAACTGAGTCGACGCAACTTTGCGTGCTCCGATGACTGTCGCCGGAGTACCAACGGCCGCCACGCAGCTCTGCTTTGTCGACGTTCGCGAGATGGAAGCAGCGCCACGGGTCTCTAGAGATCAGGGCGCCGGCACTGTCGCCGCCAAATTGATAGACCAGCGCTGTCTCTTCGCCGCCCTTGTGGCCGAGGATATGCGGACAGATTTCCCGGTAACGCCCGTTATAGAAACAGGTCACCTGCTGGCGATTGAGGATTGCCCGGTGAAACAGCAGGAACGTGGGCGTATGTCCGGATCGAGGCATTCAAACACTTGATCATCGCAATCGGCTGCTCTGCAGTTCCCCATGCCCAAACGGCTGATGGCATTGTCAGCTCGAAGCAAGTCCTCTTCTAATTTTCTCGGCGGTGGCGGCGAGCTTCGCCTGGTCTTCGATCTGACCGGCGTGGGGTTTGACTGGCACGCCCTGCTTGATCGGCACGATATGAAAGTGGAGGTGGAACACGGTCTGCCCCGAGGCCGCGCCGTTGAACTGCTGGATCAGCACTCCGTCGGCGCCGACGGCCTCTTTGATCTTCGGCGCGAGTTTTTGCACCACAGCCATGAGCCTGGCCAAAGGCTCCGGCTTGATGTCGAACAGGTCGCGCGCCTTCTCCTTGGTGACGACGAGCGTATGACCCTCGGTTCGCGGCATGATGTCGAGGAAGGCGAGCGTGTCCTCGTCCTCGTAGAGCTTGTGGCAGGGAATCTCGCCGCGCAGGATCTTGGCGAAGATATTGTTCTCGTCGTAGGCCATCGCTTTGTTCCTGCCTTTTGTCATCGCCCG
>JBKOUI010000062.1:0-3442 GCA_046723315.1 Pseudomonadota bacterium
ATCGTCGCCACGATCGTGGCCGCCACCATCGCGCTCGGTGGCTGCTTCGGCCACCACGAGAAGGCCGTGGCCACCCAGCCACTAAAGCTCGGGTCCGCGGATGTCGTGGTCGAGCAGGTTGTCCGCGTCTAATCGCGGCCAAGATTTCATCGCGGAAGCGCATTGGCTTCCGCGAGAGGGGAATATGGATGCCGGGACGCCGTAGCGTGATGCGGCGGCGTTCTAGGCATCCCTTCCTTTTTTAGCGCTAGCGCTACCATCTCTTTCCTCTCCTTGCCCCGTTCCCGCCAATAGCCCAACGACGCTTGGAGCTAGGGGATCGTTAAGGGATTGCCCTCTACGATTTCCCTAAAATTTGGCTAGCGGGAGTAACAGTAATGCGATCCAGTGGCGGGATCGGCCACGTCTGCAAATTTGCGGGCGTTGTCGCGATTGCTTTGCTCATGGCGGCCTGCGGGCGTCACGGCGAGCCTAAAGAATACGGAATTGGCACCACCGGGTCGATCGCGGCTCCCGGCTCTCCCCAGGAATTCGCGGTTAACGTCGGCGACCTCGTGCATTTCGAGGAGGACAGCTCGACGCTTAGCGGGGAAGCCCGCAGCATCCTCGGCCATCAGGCGAGCTGGCTCAACCAATACGCGCAATACAGGGTGACCATCGAAGGCCATGCCGATGAGCGCGGCACGCGGGAGTACAACCTTGCGCTCGGCGCAAGGCGCGCCATGGCGGTCAAGTCCTTCCTGGCGAGCCAGGGGGTGAACGCCGCGCGGATCAAGACGATTTCCTACGGCAAGGAGCGTCCCATCGCCGTGTGCGACGAGCCGTCCTGCTGGACCCAGAATCGCCGCGCCCAGACCGTGTTGAATAATCCGGCGGTGGCCCGCTACTAAGCCAAGCCCAGGATTTCCATCACAGTTTGGCCCAAAAGCACCGGACAAATACGTTATGGTTTGCCGCGTCGGGCGTCTTTGGGGTGCCGGCGCCGGCCATAGTGGCAAGGTCTCATCGTGACTCTTTTGGTTTCCGCCGGGCGCAAGCGATCGCGCCTAGCCTTCACATTTTCCGTAGGACTACTCGCCCTGATCCTTGGGCCTGGCCCGAGCTTCGCCCAGCAAGGGGGAGATTCGATCGATGCGCGGTTATCGCGTGTCGAGCAAAAACTCGCCGATCTGCAAGCCCTGGTGGGCGCGCTCCAGTCCTTCGCCCGCTCAAATCCAGGCGCTGCGCCGCCTCCCGACGCGAACAGCGGCGCTGCAGTGGCCGAGCCCTCACCGGGTCAGGGCGACGTTGGCGGCCGAGTCGCAGCGCTCGAGACACAAATCGGCGCGCTCACGGCGGAACTCGAGCAGATCAACCAACGATTGAACGCGCTCAACGGCATGCCGGCGGCGCAAGCTCCCGCGCCCCCCGTGCCGCTCTTGCCAAACACTCCCCCGCCCGACAGACAAGGCGACGCCGGGCCTCCGCCAGACGCGGCCGTGGCCGCCATGGCCGCGAGCGCCGCCGATGCGGGCGACCCAAGCGACACCTCGAAACCGAGATGGTACGGGCCGCGGCCAGGCGAAGAACAGACCTCGGCGTTGTCTCCGGGTGCCCCCCAGCCTCTTCTGCCGCCCGCAGCGCAAGGTGAAGCCAATGTTGGGCCGCCGCAAAGCCAGATGGCAGCGTTGCCCGGCGACGATGCCCACTCGCTCTTTGACAAGGGCCAAGGCGCGTTGACGGAGAAGGACTACGCAGGTGCGGAGGCCGCCTTCCGGCAATTGACCAAAACCTATCCCAAGGATCCGCTCGCGGCCGATGCGCAGTATTGGATCGGCGAGAGCTATTACCGGCGTGGTCAGTACAAAAACGCGGCCGACGCCTTCCTCAAGGGCTATAAGAAGCACAAGTCCGGCGACAAGGCGCCTGAGACGCTGCTCAAGCTCGGCATGTCGCTCGCGGCGCTCGGCCAGAAAGAGGCTGCCTGCTCGACATTCGGAGAGCTGAAGGCCAAGTACCCGAAAGCGCCCGAAACCGTTCGCGACGAGGCCAAGGCTGAGCGGAAGAAGGCGGGCTGTTGATAAATGACTGCATCACCGATTTCAGTTCCGGAAGCGAGCCGGCTATTTGAGCCGTTGAAAGGCTTTCCGCATGTGGCGCTCGCCGTCTCAGGCGGCCCTGACAGTCTCGCTTTGATGCATCTCGCTGCGTGGTGGTGCGCCGCGCAGCCTAAAGCGCCTGCGCTATCGGTGCTCACCGTCGATCATGGCTTGCGCGCGTCCTCGCGAGAGGAGGCACTGATGGTGGGACGTATGGCGTCGAGCCTCGGGCTGCCGCATACAATCCTCACCTGGGAAGCGGGGCAGGCGCGTAGACCGAGTCTCCAGGCAAGAGCGCGCACCGCGCGCTACGATCTCATGGCTGCTCATTGTCATGCGAACGACATTCCGGCGCTCGTCACTGCGCATCATCTCGATGATCAGGCCGAGACCTTCCTGATGCGGCTCAAGCGCGGCAGTGGGCTCGACGGCCTCGCCGCCATTCCGGAGTGGGGCGAGTGGGCAGGTATCGTCGTGCTCAGGCCTCTGCTCGATGTGCCTAAGGCGCGATTGGTCGCGACGCTTGCCGAGAAGGGCATCAACTTTATCTCCGATCCCAGCAACGCAGATGATCGGTTTGAGCGTGCGAGGGTACGCGGAAGTGCCGAAGCTCTCGCCGCTCTCGGGCTTACGCCGGAAGCTCTGGCGCTATCGGCGCGGCGGCTGCGGCGCGCGCGTCAGGCGCTCGATCACGCCGCCCAAAGTTTCCTCGACGCGCATAGCGAAATGAATGAGGCGGGCTATGCCCTCATCGATCCCGAGGCGCTTCATTCGGCGCTTCGGGAGATCGCGCTTCGTGCTGTCGCTCGGCTGATCGCCAACGTTGGCGGAGCCGAGGAGCCACTGCGTTTGGCAAAGCTCGAAGCGCTGCTTGGCTCGCTCATTGAATGTCCCGACAAGGCCCACACGTTCGGACGTTGCCGGCTCCAGCCGCTCTCAGGCCGCATCGGCATCTTCCGAGAGGTGAGGGCGACGGGACTCCCTGTTGCTCAGGTCCGACCAGGAGAGCGCACCCTGTGGGACAACCGGTTCAGAATCGAGCTCGGAATTCGCGAACGAGAGCCCATCATCGTGCGAGCGCTGGGTGAGCAGTGCTTGCGCGAACTGCGCGAGACTTCCGCCTTGCTTGCGTCAGTCCCGCGACTTGCCGGGCGGACGCTACCGTCCTGCTGGCGAGGCAACAGACTCATCGGCCTTCCTTCTCTCGAGAGGTCAACCGGCCAGAGCCGCGAGGGCGGCCTTGAGTGTCGCGCTACCTTCGTCAGCGGCGGCAGAATGCGGGGAACGGCCTCGCCTTTTAGCTGTTGAGAAAGCGTGCACCCTTTACGGTGGCTTTACTTGGCAAGGAAGCCGCAGGTTCCTAT
>JBKOUI010000069.1:0-3498 GCA_046723315.1 Pseudomonadota bacterium
AGCCCTATGTGTGATTGAGTGCGCAACTGAGGCTAAGAACCTTAGCGAACGCAAGCGAGGTCTACCGCGTCCGGTGTCAAGCCGGTAGTGGCAACACCAAGTCTGGCGCGAGCCCGCGATACCGGCACCTCTGGGACGACCAGGACTACCAAGTGCCGTTCAACTTCACAGGCAAGATCGACAAGCTGACGATAGCACTCGAACCGCCGAAGCTCACGCCCGAAGACGTGGAAAAGCATCGGCTAAATGACCCAAAGCCGACATTTCGTATGTTTTGGAATCCATAAGTCCATTCGACCCAGCGCTCACCGTAGGAACTGCAACCGCCATTCGGAGAAATTTTCAAGGGAGTCGGGCAACCTCGCGTGTTTGCCGTCGTAGGAGAAAACGCTTATGCCGTGACTTGACGCAGTGCAGCATTGGCGTAGGTATGGCTTCCGGAAGAAAGACTGCTGGCCATGGATAAGAAGAAAGTTCTCGTGATCGGCGGCGGCTTCGGCGGCGTGTTCGCTGCTAAGACGCTCGCGTGGCAGGGCGCCGGCAAGGTCGAGGTCGAGCTCGTCAACGCCAATAACTATTTCGTCTTCCAACCGCTCCTTCCCGAGGTCGCGGCGGCGAGCATGCATTCCTCCGACGCCGTCGTGCCTTTGCGCCAGCTTTTGCGCCGGCTACAGGTGCGCCAAGCCGAAGTCAGGGGCATCGACTTCGAGATGAAGACAGTGATCGTGGTACAAGGCTCGCGCCTCACCCCTATCGAACTAAAATATGACGAGCTCGTCATTGCGCTAGGCACCAGCGTCGACCTGAAACGGTTCCCAGGACTGCGCGAACATGCGCTCACTATGAAGAACCTCGCCGACGCGCACCGACTGCGCACGCACGTCATTGGGTGCCTCGAAACCGCCGACGTGACCACCGAACCGGACGTGAAGCAGCAGCTGCTCACTTTCGTGGTGGTGGGTGCTGGGTTCTCCGGGGTCGAGACAGTGGCAGAGGTGAGGGAGCTCATTCGCCACGCTCTCAAATATTATCCGAACATCTGCCCAGACGACGTTCGCGTATACTTGATCGAATATGCTGACCGGATCCTGCCAACCTTTCCGGCCGACCTCGCCGAATACGCGACCCGCCGCCTCCGCATCAACGGCATTAAGGTGCTGACCGGCGTCGGCACCAAATCGGCGACTGGCACCTCCGTCGAGCTGAACGATGGCGCCGTCATTCCGACCAGCACCATTGTCGCGACCATCGGCAATGGGCCGCATGCGCTGGTGGAGGCGCTGGACCTCGATTTACATTGGGGCCGCATCAAGACCGACCGTTTCATGCGGGTGCACAGGCACGATAGCGTCTGGGCGCTGGGGGACGCGGCGCTGATTCCACTTGTGGAGCAACCGGCAGAGGATCCCTCACACTATGCGCCGCAGACGGCGCAGTTCGCGGTGCGCGAAGGCCGTCAGTTGGCCCACAACATTCTCGGTAAGATCGAAAGGACTGAACTCAAGCCCTTCGCCTACACCTCCAAGGGATCGCTCGCCTCACTCGGCATGAGTAAGGCGGTCGCGGAAGTGTATGGCGTCAAGTTGTCAGGCACGCTCGCCTGGTTGCTCTGGAGAGGCTACTATCTGTCGTTCTTTCCCGGCTTCGCAGGCAAGCTCCGCGTGCTTGTGAACTGGGTTTTGAACCTGGTCACGCCGCCTAACATAGTGCAGGTGCAGTCCACCTCGCCGGCCACCCGCTATATCCATTACCGCAAGGGCGACAACGTGCTCGAGCCGGGCATGCTGATCGACGGCTTCTATACGGTGATCAAAGGCTCGCTCAGGCTTACCATCGACAATCCCGCGACGGGTGAGCATTTCGAGAAGCTATTCGGCCCGGGCGACCATTTCGGCGAGCGCGTGCTCTTGAAATCTGCTCTCCGCACTGGGCTCGTCGTCGCGCTTGAGGATACGACCGTGTTATGGATCTCACAAAAGGACTTCACTAGGTTTGTCCGGGCCTTCCCCTTCCTTGAGAACTATTTCAAGGAGTATATCGACGAGACCTTTGGCGGCCCCGAGGAGACGTTCGCGCCCGGCAGCGCCAACCACAAGCACGAGCTCGAGACTTCGCCTTAGTGTCGGCGCCCATGCAGACATCGATGCTGACGCTGAGGATGTCCGCTTTTGGGGGATAAGCGGACATCCCTCCTTCCCTCTACAATGTCCGCTAATGACCCAAAGCAGACATGGCGGATCGACAGAAGTTCGTGATTTTGGGTCGATGGACGGCTCAGACTAAAAGCGATCGTCACTCGGATGTCTATCGTAACGCCCTCGGCCTGCATAGCAGGTGCCTTGGCCACGGTTAGCTGGTATCTTCTGCCCGCAAGAGCGATAAGTAATCTGACGTGACTGCCCCGTGTGGTCGTCGCCCAGCTCTGATAGAGCGAAACCGCCCAGCGCTTTCCTCCGCTTGCCGTTGACCCGAAGCTCGGGGAAGTCATCTCAGCGAAGCTAAGAGGAGGTTATCTCATGCCTAAGATCAGTGGCGTATGTGTTGGTGAATCTCTCGTTGGTGAAGGCAACGAGGTTGCCCACGTTGACTTATTGCTGGGTCCGCGGGGCAGCGCCGTCGAGACGGCATACTGCATCGGACTAACCAACAACAAGGACGGCTTCACTACTCTACTCGCTTTGGTGGCGCCAAACCTTATGTGTAAGCCCCCGACGATTCTGTACAACAAAGTGACCATCAAGGATGCGCGCCAGGCAGTGCAGATGTTCGGGCCGGCCCAGCATGCCGTAGCGAAGGCTGTGGCCGATTCCGTCGCTGAAGGCGTCATCCCTGCGAATGAGGCTGACGATCTGTTCATCACCGTCGGCGTGTTCATCCATTGGGAAGCCAAGGACGACAAGAAGATCCAGGACTTCAACTATCGCGCCACCAAGGAAGCCATCGCTCGCGCCGTGAAGGGCGAGCCGAAGGCGTCCACCGTCACCGCGGAGAAGGACAAGGTCCACCACCCGTTCGCGGCTGGTTGAAAGGGAGAACCCCCAGGTCGGGGTCAACCGGCAAACAGGCTGGTCCGGGCCCGATTCGGCGGTGGCTCCAAAAGCTAGGTTTTTGACGGAGCCGCCTAGCCCCGGTGCTTTGCGCGGGCCTTTCCCTTTGCACCCCTGCTTGCAGGAGCAGATTCAGCTTCGGCCGACGCTTTAACGATGGACTGTTCATCAAGCTGATAGGAACCGTCAAAAGGAAATTTTGAGTAGAGCTCCGCACTGTACGCCTGCAAAGCAGCCGCGATGAGCGCTGCATTTTTCGGCGCGTTCCAGCCGACGCACTTACAAATTACGCGCGGCGGATGGCGCTTCCCGTCTAAGACGAGCCATTCACCGCTTTCTTCACCCTTCGCCTCAAAGAACCGTCGCTGTTCCATGCTAGCAGGTGTTCAAGTCATGTTGCATGCTTGGTACGCTACGCGAATCATTGACGGAAGGGAGCAAGGATGTTCGC
>JBKOUI010000269.1:0-4166 GCA_046723315.1 Pseudomonadota bacterium
TGGTTGGAGGTGCCGATACAGTGCTCGGGCCGCTTATCGGCGCGATCATCGTGGTGCTGCTGCCCGAGCTGCTCTCGTTCCTTGCCGAGTACCGGCTGCTGTTCGTGGGCGTGCTGATGCTTCTGGTCCTGCGCCTCGCGCCTACCGGCATCGTCGGACTCCTTGGCGGGTTGTTTCCCAAGCCGCCACTCGCCCCGCGCGCCGAATCGCAAATCGATGTGCTCGCCTTTGTTAGCGCGAGCGGCGCAACCAGCGGCCTTTCCGTGCACGACCTTTCCGTCGGCTTCGGCGGCGTGCGGGCATTGCGCGGACTGACGTTCGAAGCGGCCGCGGGCGAGATCACGAGCGTTATCGGGCCGAACGGCGCCGGCAAGACCACCGCGCTCAATCTTATCTGTGGATTCTACCGGCCGGACGGCGGCAGCGTCCGGCTCGCGGGGGCGGAGATGACGACAATGCCGGCGCATCGCATCGCGCGGGCTGGCGTGGCGCGCACCTATCAGACAAGCCAGCTGTTCGCGACGATGCCCGTGCTCGATAACGTGCTCATCGGGCTGCGGCAGGGTCGTCTGGGAATGGGTACATTCCTCTCGCGCGAGCGCGATGCGGAACACCTCGCGCTTGCCGAGAGTCTGCTGGCCTTCGTCGGCTATCGCGGGCGCCTGGACGCGCCTGCCGGCGCGCTCGCGCATGTGGACAAACGGCTTGTGGAGATCGCACGCGCGCTCGCTATGCGCCCGCGCCTGCTTGCGCTCGATGAGCCCGCGGCCGGCCTCGATGCGGTGGATACAAAGGCGCTCGGCAAGCTGCTGCAGCAGATTGCGCGCGCCGGCATCGCCGTGATCCTCATCGAGCACGACATGCAGCTCGTCATGGGCATATCCGATCGGGTGGTCGTGCTCGATGCCGGCAGCAAGATCGCGGAGGGCTCGCCGGCCAAGGTCGCGGCCGATCCTGCCGTGCTCAAGGCCTATATCGGCGAAGAGACCCCGGCCGCACGCAGCCGTGCCCGGCCGATCCCAGCGGACGCTGAGACATTGCTTGCCGCCAACGGTGTATCGGCCGCCTATGGAGCGGCACCCGTGCTGCGGTCCGTGGGGCTCGAAGTGCGCAAAGGAGAAGCGGTCGCAGTTCTGGGCGCGAACGGGGCCGGCAAGACCACCCTGATGCGCACGTTGAGCGGGCTGATGCGCACCACGCATGGAGAGATTCGCTTTCTTGGCGAGCGCATCCACCAAATGGCGCCAAGCCGCATAGTAATGCGCGGACTGATCCTCGTCCCGGAAGGCCGGCAGGTTTTTCCGGAGCTTTCCGTGCTGGACAATCTGCGGCTCGGTGCCTTCGCACGAGCGGGAACGGACGAAGCGGCTCGGATCGGGGAAATGCTTGAGCGATTTCCGGCGCTCCGGGCTCGCGCGCACCAGCGCGCCGGATTGCTGTCGGGCGGCGAGCAGCAGATGCTCGCACTTGCGCGCGGACTCATGGCACAACCACGCGTGCTCATGCTGGATGAACCTTCGCTCGGGCTGGCTCCCAAAATGACGCAATCGCTCTATGGTCTCCTGGCCGAATTGCGCGAGGAAGGCATGACCATCCTCCTCGTCGACCAGATGGCGGCACTGGCGCTTTCAGTCGCCGACCGGGGCTATATTCTGCAGTCGGGATCGATCACGCACGCGGGCGAGGCCTCCGCCATGCGTGCAGATGCGGCACTCACGCGCGCCTATCTGGGCGAGCAAACCCACAGCGGCGCAATGAATCTTGGTCGCAATTAAGGAGATCGGAAGATGGATCTCATTCTGAAAAACGCACGGGTTCTGGCGCGCGAGCATGAGCTCGCCGACATCGGCATCGAGAACGGCAGGATTGCCGCGATTGCGCCCAATCTGGCGGCGCAGGGCAACACCCTCGATGTGGGCGGCCGGCTGGTATCGCCTGGATTTGTGGAGACCCACATTCATCTCGACAAGTCGGCCATCGTCGACCGCTGCAAAACAGAACGAGGTGACCTCGAAGAGGCGATCGGCGAGGCCGCGAAGGCGAAGAAGGCGTTCACGCCCGAGGACGTGTACGCGCGCGCCAGACGCACGCTCGAGAAGGCGATCCTGCAAGGCACAACTCATATGCGCACCCATCTTGAAGTGGATCCCGGCGTGGAGTTGCGCAGCCTGGAAGGGGTGATGCCGCTGATCAAGGAATATGCGTGGGCGATCGATCTTTCCATCTGTGTCTTTCCGCAGGAAGGCTTGCTCAACAACCCCGGCACTGATGAGCTGATGGTGGAAGGGCTCAAGCGCGGCTGCCGCGTCGTCGGCGCCGCACCTTACACCGACACCAATCCCAAAGGGCAGATCGATCGCGTGTTTGCGCTGGCGCGCGAGTTCGATGTCGACATCGACATGCATCTCGACTTCGGACCGACCGCGGAGAACATGGACGTGGAGCACGTCTGCCGCCGCACCGACGAGCACAAGTATGGAGGGCGCGTGGCCATCGGGCATGTCACCAAGGCGACGAGTCTCTCGATGCCCGAGTTCGAGCGCATGGCCAAGCGTCTCGCCGATGCCGGCGTCGCGCTCACCGTGCTCCCCTCAACCGATCTCTTCCTGATGGGCCGCAACCACGCGCACGATCACAACGCCTCACGCGGCGTCGTGCCTGTGCACAAGCTCGTGGCGCATGGGGTCAACTGCTCGCTCTCGAGCAATAATGTGCTCAACCCGTTCACACCGTTCGGCGATTGCTCGCAAATCCGCATGGCCAACGTTTACGCGAATATCTGTCACGTCGGGAAAAAGGCCGATATGCAGGCGTGCTTCGACATGATCACGCGCCGGCCGGCGCGCCTCATGCGCCTTTCGGACTATGGGCTCGAGCCGGGCAAGTCGGCGGACCTCGTCGTGCTTGACAATGACGATGCGACGATGGCGATCGCGGAGCTGAGCCCGGTGCTCTATGCGTTCAAACGCGGCCGTATGACGGTATCGCGCACGCCCGCAAAGCTGCACCGTCCCAACTGAAAGTCACCCTACGGCTTTCACGCGCTCCTCGGCCGCTGGAGTGGCCGACTCGAGCGCGGCATCGACCGCTTCCTCGACACGCTCGAGCCAGATGAATTCCAACTCGCGCCGCGCCTCCTCGGGTATGTCGTCGAAGTCCTTGCGGTTGCGGGCGGGCAGCATGACGCGCCCGAGACCGGCGCGATGCGCGGCGACGACTTTCTCCTTGATGCCACCGACCGGAAGCACGAGACCGCGCAAGCTGATCTCGCCGGTCATGGCGGTATCGTTACGCACGGTACGGTCGGTCATCAGCGAAACCAGCGCCATGAACATCGCCACGCCCGCACTTGGCCCATCCTTTGGAATGGCGCCCGCGGGCACGTGCACGTGGATGTCGCTCTTCTCGAACCGATTGGGGTCGATGCCCAACGAGACCGCGCGGTTCTTGACGATGCTGAGCGCCGCCTGCGCGCTTTCGCGCATCACCTCGCCGAGTTGTCCGGTCAAAATGAGCCTCCCGCTCCCGGGAATGCGTGTTGCCTCGATGAACAGGATGTCGCCGCCAACGGGCGTCCAAGCCAGACCCGTGGCCACGCCCGGTACGCTGGTGCGCATGGCCACTTCGTTCTCGAACTGCGGCGGGCCCAGAATGGTAGGGAGGAGGTCCGACGCAATGCGCACGGGGCCGCTCTCGCCCTCCGCAAGGCGCACCGCCGCGTTGCGGAGCGCCTTTCCGATCTCGCGCTCGAGATTGCGCACTCCCGCCTCGCGCGTGTAGCGCTGGATGATCTCGCGGATCGCGTCGTCCACGATCTCCACCTGATCGGCGCGCACCCCATTCGCTTCGAGCTGCCGCCGCACCAGATAGCGGCGGGCAATTTGGAGCTTCTCGTGCGCCGTGTAGCCGGCGAGCGTGATGATCTCCATGCGGTCGCGCAACGGGCCAGGGATGGTGTCGAGCATGTTCGCCGTGGTGATGAACACGATCCGGCTCAAATCGAACGGCACGCCGAGATAGTTGTCCCGAAACGTGCTGTTCTGCTCGGGATCGAGCACTTCAAGTAGTGCCGAAGCAGGATCGCCCTGAATGCCGGCACCGAGCTTGTCGATCTCGTCGAGCATCATCAAGCAGTCGCGGGAGCCGGCCTTGCGGATGGCCTGGAT
>JBKOUI010000206.1:0-1883 GCA_046723315.1 Pseudomonadota bacterium
TCTCTTCGCTGTTCAGCGGCGTGGCGATCCCAGTTGTATTGTTCATTCAGCCCGGGGCGTACGACGTCAGCATCGGCCAAGGATGTGCGCTTGTCGCGACCGGATTGTCGAGCGTCCTCGCCGCCGTTTGTTATCTCCACGCGCTCGACATCGATGAGGCATCATTCGTCACACCGTTTTATCAGACGGTGCCCGTCTTTGCTTACTTCCTCGGTTATTTCATCCTGGGGGAGACGATCACGCCTGCTCAAGGATTCGGTTCGTTCGTTATTATTGTCAGTGCGCTTGCATTGTCGTTTGAGTTTGGTCGGGGGGGAATTCAGTTCAAGCGGAACGTCGTGGCATTGATGCTGGCGGCTTCCTTCTTGAGCGCGATAAATGGCGTCATTTTCAAGCTGATCGCCATGGACAAGGGTTTTTGGGTTGCGCTTTTTTGGGGTTTCGTCGGTCAAGTGATGGCCGGTTTGACCCTTCTAGGCTGCGTTCCCAGGTACCGCAGAGATTTTCTCGGTCTTTTCAAACAACAGAAAGTCGCCGGTTTTGGCCTTATCGCGTTGAGCAAGACATTGGTCAGCATCAGCGAAGCCGTCACGCTTTACGCGACGCTCCTCGCGCCCGTCGCATTGGTTCTTCTTGTGAATTCGTTCCAGTCTCTTTTCGTCTTGATACTCGGTATCGTGCTGACACTCTTTCTTCCTCGCGTGACCACGGAGTCGCTGGGCCCCATGAAGATGCTGCAAAAGGGAGCGGGAATTTGCCTCATGCTCGTTGGTGGCTACCTGATCTCCAGATAGCATCAGGGAGCTCGAGCAAATTCTTGAATCACAAGAAGTCGCTGCAACGTCGCACCCGCAGCGTCGAGCAGCCGCTCCAGGATGGCTCTGCCATGATCGGCGGAGGCCTCCGCGGCATCACCGATCACGCCACGGTGGGCGATGCGCGGGTCGCCGCTGCTCCAAGGCCAGCTCACACCCGGCTCGAGGATGGTTGCGCGCACTTCCGCGTCGTCCAACGGCTTGCCAAGACCTGCAGAGCGCTCGCAGCGCACTTGATCGGGCGCCAAGGCCAGCATGAGCGACGTCTCATCCCGGCCGGCGTGGATCTCCGGCAGGCCAGCGTCCGTCACCGGGCTCATCAGAGCACCTATATGCAACGCGCAGGCGTTCAACTGGAAGTCGGCCTTGAATTCGTAGTTGAGCAGTTCAAGGAGGCCGCGATTGCCGCCGTGACCGTTGACGATCATGAGGTTGCGCGCCGGCAGCGATCTGACAATTTCGCGCGCCAGCTCGCGCATGAACATCGTCATCCCGCTAATCGACAGGGACAGCGTGCCCGAAGCCCATGCGTGTTCGCCGGACAGGCCGAGCGGCAAGGAAGGAAGCTGCCATATGTCGAAGGTTTCTCCGAAGCGCCCGGCGACCGCCTCCGCCAGGGCCTGAGCCAGGATGGCATCGGTAGCGAGTGGCAGATGCGGCCCATGCTGTTCCATCGACCCGATCGGCAGCAACAACACCGAGCGCTCGTTCAGTCGCGCTATCTCCTCGAAGGTGAGACCACCGATCAGACGACCCTTCATCGACTCATCCCCTCATCATGCGGCTACACCACCGTAATCGCTGTTGTCGGAGCGCCTCCGCCATTGAGCTTAAGGCCAGCCCGATAGCGCATCGCATATTTTATTTTACCGCCCCTTGCAGCAGTTCGCTGTCCCTAAGTATCATTACGATTCAAGGACATGGACGATGGAGCGTTCAACCGTCGACACTGGGCCGTCGTGGACCGAAGTCCCGCATCGAATTCGCGCCGGGGACATGCTGCCGGAGCCATGGGAGAGCCTGTTCGGTCCACTGCGGGCAACTTCGCGCCCTGGAGCAATGGTCGTC
>JBKOUI010000023.1:0-6818 GCA_046723315.1 Pseudomonadota bacterium
GGCAGGGGCCGTCGTGCTGGCGGAGCCTGGACAGGGCACCGACATCCCCTCGCCTCTTGACCCGCCAGGTCCAGCATCCGCCTGGCCCGCCGAGAAGGTCGCCCGCGCCATCGCGACCGTCGCCCTTCATTGATCGCCGGAATGAAACCCCGTGAAACCACTTTTGACGGGATTCCGGTGTCTTGCGGCGGCTCATCCCGCTCATTAGGTTGCCCGGTCAGACAATTATTGGATGTGAAGGCCCTCCCGTGCGTCCCCGCAACGGCATCATCGAGGCGATCGGCAACACGCCGCTGATCAAGCTCAAGCGTGCGTCCGAGGAAACGGGTTGCACCATTCTCGGCAAGGCCGAGTTCATGAATCCCGGTCAGTCGGTAAAGGACCGGGCCGCACTCTTCATCATCCGTGACGCACTGAATGCGGGAAGGCTCCAGCCCGGTGGTACCGTGGTCGAGGGCACCGCCGGCAATACGGGCATCGGGCTGGCGCTGGTCGGTAACGCGCTGGGCTTGCAGACCGTCATCGTGATTCCCGAGACGCAGTCGGCCGAGAAGAAGGACATGCTGCGGCTCGCCGGGGCAAGGCTGATCGAGGTGCCGGCGGTTCCTTACAAGGACCCCAACAACTACGTGAAATATTCCGGCCGGCTCGCCGAGGAGCTCGCCGCAAGCGAGGCGAACGGTGCCATTTGGGCCAACCAGTTCGACAACGTGGCGAATCGACAAGGCCATATCGAGACCACTGCCCAGGAAATCTGGCATGATCTCGATGGCAGGGTCGACGGGTTCATCTGCGCGGTCGGAACCGGCGGCACTCTCGCCGGCGTTTCGATGGGACTCAAGGAACACAATCCCGGCGCTGTGATTGGGTTGGCCGATCCGATGGGGGCGGCTCTCTATAACTATTACAAGCACGGCGCGCTGAAGGCGGAAGGAAGCTCGATCACCGAAGGAATCGGCCAGGGCCGCATCACCGCCAATCTCGAAGGTGCAAAGATCGACGAGGCGTATCAAATCCCTGACGCGGAGGCGCTCCCCATCATCTTCGATCTCCTGAGCGAGGAAGGGCTCTGTCTCGGTGGATCGAGCGGCATCAATGTCGCAGGCGCGATCCGCCTCGCTCGCGATCTTGGCCCCGGTCATACCATCGTCACGGTTCTCGCCGATTACGGCACCCGCTACCAGAGTCGCCTGTTCAACCCCAAATTCCTGCGTGAGAAAGGCCTTCCGGCCCCCGCCTGGCTCGACCAGGGACAGGCGGCGGCTCCCGAAGTGTTCGTTTAAAGCGAAGCGGAGATTTGACCTTGTCCCAAGCGAAGACCTGGCTGATCGAGACCGACGACCTCGCGCGCGATCTCGGGGCGCCCGACCTCGTGATCATCGACGCCTCCTGGTACATGCCAGGCGAAGACAAGGACGCGCGCGCTGAATATCTCGAGGAGCATATTCCCGGCGCGCTGTTCTTCGATATCGATGAGATCGCCGACACCAAGAGCACGCTGCCGCACATGTTGCCGCCGCCCGAGAAGTTCTCATCGCGCATGCGCAGCATGGGGGTTGGCGACGGTTCGCGCATCGTGGTCTACGATTCGCGCGGGCTCTATAGCGCCGCGCGCGTGTGGTGGACCTTCCGGGTCATGGGCGTCGACGACGTGAGCGTACTGAATGGCGGTCTGCCGAAATGGAAACGAGAAGGCCGGCCGCTGGATAGCGGCGCCCCCCTGAGCCGCACGGCTCGGCATTTTACGGCGCGTCGAAATCTCGACCTCGTGCGCGACCTGACCGATATGAAGGCATTGCTGAGGGACAACTCGGCGCAGATCATAGATGCCCGCGCGCCGGAACGTTTCGCCGGAAAGGCGCCAGAGCCCCGGCCGGGACTCCGGTCGGGCCACATCCCGGGTGCCCACAATGTCCCGTTTGGCAAGCTCCTCAACCAGGACGGCACGCTCAAATCCGCGCCCGAGTTGCAAAGACTGTTCGAGCAGGCCGGCATCGATCTTAACAAGCCGGTGGTGACGAGCTGCGGCTCGGGCATCACGGCAAGCGTCCTTGCGCTTGGCCTTGCCGAGCTCGGCCACCGCCGCACCTCCGTCTATGACGGGTCCTGGTCGGAATGGGGCGCAGATCAAAGCCTGCCCATCGAAACTGGTTAGGGCGCACCCCACAGCGCTCGGCCGACTTAGGCCCGAGATGAGCAAACGAACTAGGAAGCAGAAAGATGAGACGAGACTCGCTCATGCGGGTCGCGATCCCTCGCGCCAGCATGGCTTCGTCAATACGCCGATCTATCGCGGCTCGACGGTAATCTTCCCCACCGTCGCGGCGCTTGAAGCGAACGATCAGGACTTCACCTACGGTCGGCTCGGCACCCCCACCGTGAGGGCGCTCGAGGAAGCGATCGCCGAAATCGAAGGCGGTCACCGCACGTTGCTCGCACCCTCTGGACTCTCTGCCATCGCCACGTCGCTGCTCGCGTTCGCGCAGGCAGGCGATGAGATACTCGTCGTTGACAGCGTGTATCGCCCCGCGCGTCGCTTCTGCGACAATGTGCTGATGCGGCTTGGGGTCACGACAATCTACTACGACCCTCTGATCGGGGAAGGCATCAGCCGGCTGATCACCAATAAGACGAGGGTGGTGTTCACCGAATCCCCAGGTTCGCAAACCTTCGAGGTGCAGGACCTTCCCGCCATCGCCAAGATTGCCCATGGCGCCGGCGCGTTGGTCATTCTCGACAACACCTGGGCAACGCCGCTCTACTTCAAGCCGTTCGCACACGGAGCCGACGTCTCGATCCAAGCCGCCACGAAATATATCGGCGGTCATGCCGACATCATGCTCGGCTCGATCACCACGACGGAGAAGACCTTTGCCGCGGTCGCCAAAACGCATGAGGATCTCGGCCTCTGTGTGGGGCCCGAGGACGTCTATCTCGGCCTACGCGGTTTGCGCAGCCTCGGCGTGAGGCTCGCGCATCATCAAAAATCGGCTCTCGAACTTGCAAGCTGGCTTTGTCAGAGGCCGGAGGTGGCGCGCGTGATTTACCCAGTCCTTCCAAACGATGCCGGACATGCGCTGTGGAAACGCGACTTCACCGGCGCGTCTGGACTCTTCTCTATCGTCTTGAAACCCATCTCACATGAGCGCGTTGCAGCCATGCTCGACGGTCTCAGCCTGTTCGGCATGGGCTACTCGTGGGGTGGCTTCGAGAGCCTCATCCTGCCCTTCGATCCGAGCGCCTACCGGACCGCCACCACATGGAAGGCGGAAGGACCGGCGCTCCGCCTGCATGTCGGCCTTGAAGACATCGAGGATCTCAAGGCCGACCTCGATGCCGGCTTTGCGAGGCTCAACGCGCGCACCTGACTTTCACGATTAGACAGGGAATGCAGTCATGGATTTGAAACTCCGCGGCAAGCGGGCGTTGGTGACCGGATCGACCGCAGGAATCGGCTTTGCCATCGCGCAAGGGCTCGCCCGGGAACGCGCCGAGGTGATCGTCAACGGCCGCACTGAGCAGAAGGTGGCCGAGGCTGTTCAACGCATCAGCTCTGAGGTTGGCTCCCGCGCCACCGGCATCGCCGCCGATCTCTCGAGTGCCGAGGGCGTGGCAAAGCTCCTTGGCGAAGCCGGACGCATCGACATTCTCGTAAATAATGTCGGAATCTACTGGCCCGTGCCTTTTCTGGAAATCACCGATGAGGATTGGTCTCGCATCTTCGAGGTCAACGTGATGGGCGGCGTAAGGCTCGCGCGCGCATTGCTGCCGTCGATGCTCAAGCGCAATTGGGGCCGCATCATTTTCATCTCGAGCGAGTCGGCCCTGCAGATTCCCGTCGAGATGGTGCATTACGGCGTGACTAAGACGGCGCAGCTCGCGCTGTCGCGCGGCATCGCCGAGAGCGTGGCTGGCACCGGCGTCACAGTGAACTCGGTGTTGCCGGGGCCGACCAGGTCCGAGGGGGCGGTCGAGTTTCTTAGCAAGGTCGCCGCCGAGCACAAGACCGACATCGCCGCCGTCGAGGAGGAGTTCATCCGCACCATGCGGCCAACCTCTGTGATCCGCCGCTTCGCTGAGTCTGAGGAGGTTGCAAACCTGGTGGTATTTCTGTCCGGCGAAGGCTCTTCGGCCATCACCGGTGCCGCGCTCCGAGTCGACGGCGGCGTGGTGCGTAGCATCGCCTAGCCGCGCTCAGACCACGCGCATCATTCCGCCCGCAACAGCCGAGAGAATCACCACGAGCCAGGGCGGCGTCTGCCAGACGAAGAGCAGAAGAAACGCGGCGATGGCGAGTGCAACGTCCGCGGCGCTGGTGATGCCGACAGTCCAAATCGGATCGTAGAACGCGGCGATCAGCAGGCCAACGACGGCGGCGTTGACTCCTTTGAGCGCCGCGCGCGCACCTGGCCGCTAGCGGAGATCGTCCCAGAAAGGCAAAGCCCCAATCACGAGCAGGAAGGACGGCAGGAAGATCGCAAGCAAGCAAATGAGGGCGCCCAGCCAGCCGTTTGGCTCCGGCGTCATGACAGCCCCGAGATAGGCGGCGAAGCTGAAGAGCGGCCCAGGGACGGCCTGTGCTGCGCCATAGCCTGCTAGAAACGCATCGTTGCTGACCCAGCCTTGCGGGACCACGGCGGCCTGGAGAAGCGGCAGAACGACATGGCCCCCGCCGAACACGAGAGAGCCCGCGCGGTAGAATGCGTCGACAAGCTTGATTCCTTGAACTGGAAACGCTGCGGCAAGCAGAGGTAGTCCGACCAAGAGAACAACGAACAGCGCGAGAAAGACGGCGCCTGTCTTCCGGCTCACCATCAGCGGCAGCTCGGAACCGCCCGGGACTTTCTCGGCCGGAAGGAACAGCGCACCGGCAAGTCCGCCGAGCAGGATCACCACGACTTGAGCGAAGGCCGACGGCATGACCAGCATGGCGACGGCTGCCGTCGCAGCTATGGTCGCGCGCTCGCGGTCCGGAGCAAGACTCCGCATCATGCCGAGTACCGCGACAGCCACCACTGCGACCGCTGCGACTTTCAGGCCGTGCAGCCAGCCACTGCCGACAGGGTCACCGAGCGCCGAAACGCCATAGGCGAAGAGGACGAGCGCGATGGCTGACGGCGCGGTGAAGCCGATCCAGGCGGCGAACGCCCCCAAATATCTTGCGCGGGAGAGCCCGATAGCTATGCCGACCTGGCTTGATGCGGGCCCTGGCAGGAACTGGCAGAGCGCCACGAGGTCGGCATAGGCGCGGTCGTCGAGCCAACCAAGCCGAGCGACAAAGGCCTCGCGGAAATAGCCGAGATGTGCGCCGAACGACGTGAGGCCAAGGCGAAGGAACGCAATAAAGACCTTGGGCCACGTGCCGCGCGGCGTCTTTTCCGAAGCAGCCCCTCGCGTCAGGCTCGTTCATACGTCATCGAACCCATGGTCAAGCCCACGCGTTGCTCGTGCAGTGAGTCGGAACCTCTCGGCCGCCTCACCAGGACAAGCTCCAAGGAGACTGCAATGGCAAATGACGAACGCGACCCAATTCACCACACCCAGAAAATGCAGAAGCGTCTCACCGAGACCATGCAGCATTTGCGTGAGGACATCGAGAAGGTCGATGAGCCTCGGCTCAAGGCGATGTTTGAGACCTCCGCCGAAGTGCTCGGCGGCTTGGTGAAGGCGTTCCGTGATTACGAACAGAAAAACGAGCCTGCTTGGCGCTGATCAAATCGAGTGCGCTAATTCAAACTGTAGGCCGCGAGCGAATTGTCGAGCATCATTGGGATCAGCAGCAGCTTCTTGCCAGGCATATAGGCGAGGTCCGCGCTACCCTGGTTGAGGTCGATCAGCTCATCCACCTTGCCCTTGGCATCGACACGGTAGAGGGCGCCCTGCGCCCAATCGGTGACGAGATACACCCCGGGCTGAATGGCTTGGAGGCCGTCGAGATTGCCGATGAGATCGCCTTTGCCGATCTTCGTCACTTTCTGATCGTCGAGCGACACTGACAATAGAGCCCCGAGTTCCTTCTTCTGGCCTTGGCTCTGGACCTTTCCCAAAGAGGCGACAATGAGCTTGTCGCCCTGCACCAGGAGTCCGTTGGGGCCGTTCAACGCGTCATTGGCGAGCCAAGGCTCGAAGCTGCCGTCCTTGAGCCGCCAGATCGTATTCATCGGTGTATCGGAGACGTAGACCGCCCCCTCGTCGTCCATCACCACGTCATTGAGGAAGATCGCGCCTTTGGCGTCGTAGCGTTTGAGGATCTCTCCGGAGGCGGCATTGATCTCAATGAGCTGGTCCACGTCGGCCGCGTAGAGCGTGCGGTCATGCAGCGCGAGGCCGGTCGGCGAGTTCAGCCCCTTGACCCACTGCCGCTCGAGCATTTTGCCGTCGGCGGTTAGCCTCGAGATGAAGCCGTTGCCGTCCTTTTGCATGACGGCGCCATTGATGTTGCTGACATAGATGACTCCGGTCGCCGGGTCTTCGACGACTGATTCCGGTTGGGCCAGGCCTTTGGTTTCCCAAAGGAGCCTCGGCGCTCCGACTGCCGCGCTACTAAGGACAATCAGGGTTGTAGTGAGTGCGACGACGACGGGGCGCATGGTCCTCCTCGCCAGGTGGTTTGGCTCGGGTCTAGGTGATGGCGATCCCGCCTGGATTCGAACGTTGAACCCTCTGCTTGAAGCTTGCTCATTTAATGCAACGCTTCCGCACATACTCGAATGGTCTTGCAGAAGGCCCCCGGTCTTGAACGAATGCGGACGATCGCAAGGTGAGGTTCGTACCGTAACGAAGTCGAACGGATCTTAACAGGCAAGTTTTGCTACGCC
>JBKOUI010000312.1:0-2345 GCA_046723315.1 Pseudomonadota bacterium
CCAATGCGAAGGACGCCGCGGCGGCTTTGAATGGGTTCAGGTAAATGTCGGCATATGGCGACGTTGCCGGATTGAACAAGAAGGCCGCCCGGTTGACGGCAGGAGCGATCTCCTTAAGCAGCTCAACCCACTTGCCGACAACCGTTGCCTCCATAATGGTGAACCCTGTGGCGTTGCCGCCCGGATGCGGCAGACTCTCCACGAAGCCGCTGCCAACCGGATCAGCAACAATCACAAAAACGATCGGAATCGTACGCGTTTGCTGCAGCATCGATGCTGTGGGCGGTGTGTTTTGCGTAAGAATGAGGTCAGGCCTCAGTGCGAGGAGTTCCTTCGCGGATTGTTGCCTCGCCTCCGCGTCATCTAGCGCCCCCCAGCGCGTCTCGATTCGGATGTTGCGGCCTTCGATCCAGCCGAGCTTCCGGAGTGCCTGCCGGAATGCGTTCAAGTAATTCTGAAATTCGGGATCGCCCTCGGCATGTGCCATGAGCACGCCGATGCGTCGGAGCGGACCGTCCTGCTGCGCGCGCGCAGCGAGCGGCCACGCGGTCGCCGCGCCGCCGAGCAGCGTGATGAATTCGCGTCGCCTCAATTGAGCGAATGGCATTGCGCGCCTCGCCAGCGAGGCAGCATAGCGGATTGGCGAGCATTAAGTCAGGGGCTTGCCGCCGTGCGGGATTTCGGTCCGGCCAATGACCGTTCAGGGTCGTGTGTCATGAGCGCCGACGTGAGTATTGGCGGCGCGCAACTGTACGAGAGATGAAGGAGGGGCCCTTCGGGTTCGGCAATCGAGTGCTAATCTCAAGCCACCGCAAGCTGCTGCGGTCAAAGCCGCGGTGGCGAGCGTTGCGGAAACGCCGGGACAAGATCCTTCACCTCTCGCGCTTTTCGGCCGGCCTTCCTTTGTTGATCCCAACTGATCGTGTAGCACCCTCGTACCAACTGCTTGTTTTAAGCTTGGCCAGCCTGGCCTTTGTTCTCTTCGTTGCGATCACCGATGTCTTGACCTTTGGAGCACGTACTGAGGTCAGATCATTTTTGGACATAAATTCGATCGCCGGTAGACAGGCGAACGCCAGGGTTCTTCGCCATGACGAATCCCGGAAAGTCCCGGTGGCAGTGGAATTCTCGCGTAAAAGTCTTGCCTCGAATCAGTTTTCTGGCGAGTGATTCACGCGGTGGAGCTCGGTCGCCCTGCATCGGGTGGACACTCGGCGAGCCGTTCTTCGCCCTGCGGACGTGTAGCCGACCGGTGGTCAGCTCAACCTGCGGCCATTGCAGATCGCACAATTCGGACACCCGCAAGCCGTGGCGATAACCGATCAGGATCATAGTCGCGTCCCGATGGCCGTAGCGGCTCGACTTCCTGGCAGCCGCCATCAAGCGCTCGATCTCGGCCGTCGTCAGGTACTCGCGGGTGCGAACTGAGGAATTTACAGTGGTTGGTGCTACCGGCCGCCCCTGCGGTTTTTTCACGATTTTTGCCTGCATTCGAACATAACTAGCGAATTATTGAATGTTTCCTCTCTAGTGTCGATCGGAGCAATTGGTATCCATTCCAACCCTGGCCCGACGTGAGCGGACCCGTATAAATTTGCCCGCCGGCTGCGCTCTAGGCCCTCCGGCGTCCGCGGCCCCGTGCTCTTGCCACCGTGAAGCTTACACCGGCCATTCGGCATCGCTGCTGCTCGGCACGGCTTGCCTGTCCGCTTGGATCGAGCACCGAAGCGGGGAGCAGCGTTCGCCCTAACCAGGGCCTCAAGACGCGCCCG
Organism: Pseudomonadota bacterium; assembly: GCA_046723315.1. Taxonomy (GTDB): domain Bacteria; phylum Pseudomonadota; class Alphaproteobacteria; order Rhizobiales; family Methyloligellaceae; genus Methyloceanibacter. The sequence goes on from JBKOUI010000312.1 coordinate 1,773, forward strand.
GGCGCGCTCGATCGGTTCGCGCTCGCGCACAAGAGCTTCATCGCTCATTTTTGACCATCCCCCCGCCGCCGCTCCTCCGCCGTCCAGGGAAATGAAAACAAAATCTGACGAAGTTAGGTTGTGAACGCCGCTCACCTGGATGACCAAGTCGGCCGTCTGAAGGGACGCACCGTAGAACCTACCAGCGCATTCGCCATCAGATCCAAGCCCTCGAAGCACAAGCCAAGCGAACACGCTTCCGCAAATAAATCGATATTTGCACCTTCAGCTACCACGGTCGCTGATCCAAATTAGTCTGCTCATCTTCGGGCTCTAACTTCTTCTCCAGCATCGAAACGCGCTCGCGCAATGCGCGTATGATATTGTAGAAATGACTGATTGCATCCTCGAGGGCAGCAACTCGCGCAGACAGATGTTTATAAGGGCGCTGACGGGCGGGCTCTGTCCGTCTATCTAGCGGCGGCTTGGGCATGGGTCCACGCAGCACGGGCTCGAGATTGAATTATCGGCCCTAGCGGCGATGGAAGTGAGCGCTATTTGTTGGATAACCGAAGCGGCGCTTGTGATAATTAT
>JBKOUI010000264.1:0-5217 GCA_046723315.1 Pseudomonadota bacterium
GACTGGCTCGCCTGACCAACAGGGGGGTAGGGTGCCACGGGAAAGACGGGCTGAGTCGGCTGCGCCACTGCGGGGTAGGGCGCCACCGGGAACATGGGCTGGGTCGCTTGCCTCGCGAAGGGCGCCACCGGGAAGAGAGGCGCGCCCTTTTCGCGTTCCGGCGCGACCTGGCCCCCGCCGACCTGGATGCCGATTTGCGATCCGGGCTGCTCTTCGTCTTGAATCTCGTCGATGATCGACTGGGCAAAGCCCGGCGCGGCAAAGCCCAAGATCAAGGCCGCAGCAAGTCCGACAGCCGCACGGCGCATGGCAATTTTCCTTCCCAACGCTTGTTTGTGAGATTTCAGACCGGCACTCTTAGCACAGCTTTGAGCCCGCCAAGATGAGATTGGCTGAGGGCAATATCGCCGCCATGAATGCGGGCGATGTCGCGGGCAATCGCAAGTCCTAGCCCGGTAGAACCGGAGTCCTGATTGCGCGCGTGGTCGATGCGGTAGAACGGGCGGAATACCTGCTCGCGCTCGTGCTCGGGAATGCCCGGACCGTCGTCATCGACCTCGATGGTCAACGCACCATTCTGCCGCGCAGCGCTCACTCTCACATGCTCGGCGAAACGGGCGGCGTTGTTGACGAGGTTGGCGATCGCGCGCTTGAAGGCGTGGCGCTTGATCGGCACGACGAGCGGCGCATCCTTGATGTCGATCGCGATGTCCTTGGCGCCATGTGCCTGGGCTTTCACCTCGCTCAGGATTTCGCCGACATCGGTACGCACCATCTCCTCGCCGGCATCGCCCTTGGCGAAGGCCATGTAGTCCTCGAGCATAGCCTGCATCTCGTCGACATCGGCACGCATTGCGTCGAGCTCCGGGCTGTCTTCGAACATAGCGAGTTGCAGCTTGAAGCGGGTCAGCACGGTGCGGAGATCATGGCTCACGCCGGCGAGCATGATGGTGCGCTGCTCGACATGGCGCTCGATGCGGTCCCGCATTTCGATGAAGGCATTGGCAGCTTGCCGCACTTCGCGCGCCCCGCGCGGCCGAAAGTCGTTCGGCGGCGGCCGCCCCTTGCCGAAGCTGTCGGCGGCCTCCGACAGGCGCAGGATCGGCTTGATCTGGTTGCGCAAGAACAGAATCGCGACGGTGAGCAGAACCAGCGACGTGCCGACCATCCACAACAGGAAGATCTGCGAGTTCGAGGCGTAAGTCTGGCTGCGACGCGCCAGCACGTGCATCACGCCGTCGTCGAGCTTGACCCTGATGTCGACGAAGTTCGACCGGCCCACGGTGTCGATCCAGAATGGGCGGCCGATCTGGCGCTTCAGCTCGTCCGACAGCGTGGTGTCGAGCAGGTCGAAGAACGGCTTCGAGTTCGCAGTCGGCAGGTCCTCTCCCGGCTCGAAGCGCACGCGCAAGCCGAGGTCGAGTTCGGCGAGCCGCGTCAGGGTCTCGGCTTTGGCGTCCTGCGGGAAGTTCCGGTAGATGTCGATCAGCATGGCGATGTTCTGCACGGTGACCGTGGACAGCCGCCGCGTGACCGTCTGCCAATGCCGCTCTAGGAACACGAAGGTCAGCACCGACTGGAGCAGCACCATCGGCGCGATGATGATGATCAGCGCACGAGCGTAGAGGCCCTTCGGCATCTGGTCGCCGAACGCGGCAATCAGGCGCTTGAACGGCCTCGGCCGCTCGCGGGTCGGGAGGGGAGGGGCGGCGGAAAGAGCGTCCATCACTCTGGATAGAGAATGTAGCCCTTGCCGCGCACGGTCTGGAGATAGACCGGGTTGGCAGGGTCGTGTTCGATCTTGCGGCGTAGGCGATTGATCTGCACGTCGACGGCGCGCTCGCCGCCGCCGTCCTCGCCCTTGGCAAGCTCATGGCGCGACACCGGCATGCCGGGCCGCTGCGCGAAATAGCGCAGGAGATCGCGCTCGCGCTCGGTGAGCCGCACCGTCTCGCCGTCGCGCTTGAGCTCGCCACGCAAGATGTGGAACACGAACTCGCCCATGCGCACTTCGCCCGAGGCCGGAGTGCTCGCGCCGCGGCGAAGCACGTTGCTGACGCGTAGCAAAAGCTCGCGCGGGTCGAACGGCTTGGCGAGATAATCGTCGACGCCGGTCTCCAGTCCCTCGATGCGCTGCTCTGGCTCGGCGCGCGCCGTCAGCATGAGGATCGGCACCTGCGAGGAACTGCGCAGCGAGCGGGCAAAGTCGATGCCGGACTCGTGCGGCATCATCACATCGAGAATGAGCAGGTCGAAGGCGAGGCTGCGCATGCAGGCGCGCGCGCTCGCGGCGTCCACCGCGGTCGATACGCGGAAGCCATGGTCGTGGAGGTAGCGGGCGAGTAGGTCGCGGATGCGGCTGTCGTCGTCGACGATAAGGATATGCGGCGCGTTATCATCGGGCGCGCTGCCGTGATGGGCCTTGATTGGGGTCGGCATGGTCACTCGTCTCTCCCCTTGCCGCCCTCCTTGAGCGGGACTGGCGAGGCGGACATGATGGAGGAGACTTTTGGCCGTTCTTCGGCATTGACCATGCTTTCGAGGAAGCGCCGGACCGTCACTTCGGCGCCGGGACCCGCGGTTTTCAACGCCTCGCTGAGCCGCACGAGCTGCGGAGCGGCAAGCCGCTCGGCCAGCGCTCGGCCCTTATCGGTGGGGAACAGCAGGCGCTCGCGGCGGTCGGAGGAGCCAGCCTGCTGCACGATATAGCCTTTGTCGATCAACTCCTTGAGCACGCGGGAGAGGCTCTGCTTGGTGATGGTGAGAATATCGAGCAGGTCGGCGACCCGTAAGCCCGAATGGCGGTTGACGAAATGCAGCACGCGGTGATGCGCCCGGCCGAAGCCGAAATGCTTCAAGATCGCGTCAGGATCGCCGGTGAAATCGCGATAGGCGAAGAACAAGAGCTCGGCGAATTCGAGCAGCTTGGCCTCGGGCAGGGCGGCACGCTTGCGCCCTGACCCGCCTTCGCGGCGTGCCTTCTGCGCCTGGATCAGTGGTTCATTTAGGTCAGTCATGTTGACTTAGTTTCCGCGGCCCGTTATGTCAGCCATATTGACTTATTTCGGTCCTTGATACGCCTCGCCGCCTGCTCGCGCAATTGCCGTTCAAGGTGCTAAGAGAGGCGTTCTCGCGACCGGAGTCGGCTCGCAAGAAGGCCGGCGATACGGACGGGAGGAGAGTTTCGATGGCCGTGGTTCCCTATGATCAGCGCGAGGGCTTCATCTGGCTGAACGGCGAGCTCGTGCCGTGGGGCGACGCGCGCGTGCACGTGCTGACCCATGGCTTGCATTATGCTAGCGCCGTGTTCGAGGGCATGCGCGCTTATGACGGCCAGATCTTCAAGCTGACCGAGCACAATCAGCGCCTGCACGAGTCGGCCAAGCTTCTCGATTTCGAGATTCCCTACTCGGTCGCCGAGCTCGACAAGGCCGCGCGCGACGTACTGCGCGCGAACAAGCTCACCGGCAGCGACGTGCATCCTTATCTCCGCCCGATCGCCTGGCGCGGCAGCGAGCAGATGGGCGTCTCGGCCCAGCTGACCAAGACCAATGTCGCCATCGCCGCCTGGGACTGGGGCTCTTATTTCGATCCCGCCGCGCGTCTCAAAGGTCTCAGGCTGACCTTCGCGCAATATCGCCGGCCAGACCCGCGCACGGCGCCGACCAAGAGCAAGGCGGCCGGCCTTTACATGATCTGCACGTTGGAAAAGCACCGCGCTGAGCGCGCCGGCTATAACGATGCGCTGATGCTCGACTGGCGCGGCCAGATCGCCGAGGCGACCGGAGCCAATATCTTCTTTGTGCAAAACGGCGTGCTGCACACGCCGGCGCCCGACTGCTTCCTCGACGGCATCACGCGCAAGACGGTGATCGGGCTTGCCAAGCAGCGCGGCTTGAAGGTGATCGAGCGCGCCATCATGCCTGAGGAGCTTCCGGAGTTCTCCGAGTGCTTCGTCACCGGCACCGCCGCCGAGGTCACCTCGGTGTCGGAGATCGGCCCGCACAAATTCGCGCTCGGCGACATCACGCGCATGCTGATGGACGACTACACCGCGCTGGTGCATCCGGCCAAGGTCCGCGCCGCCGCCGCGGGCTAGCAGCGCTAGGGGCCGTGAACAAGGCCGGCATCGTCAATCATCTGGCTAAGGTGCACGGCTACCGCCATTACCTCGAGCTTTGCACGCGAACCACCGGGCGCCAATACGCCGAGATCGACCGCTCGCAGTTCGCCACCTGCAAGCGCTTGATGTATCGCTGCCCGGTTGGGCTGAGCGACGGGATGGCGATCGATTACCGATCGCCCGATCTCGACATTGCCGAAGCGCTGCGCGCGATCAAGCGCGAGCATCGGACCTTCGACATCGCGCTGATCGATCCCTTCCACGAATACGGCACCTCGTGGCGTGACCTCGATGAGGGGTTCAAGCTGATCGGCCCCGGCGGCGCGCTCGTGGTGCATGATTGCCTGCCGCCGCGTCGCGAGCTGGTGAGCCCGACCTACACCGAGGGCAACTGGTGCGGCGTGACCTACGCGGCCTATATCGATTTTGTCAGCGAGCGCGACGATCTCGACTTCTACACGGTCGACACCGACTATGGCTGCGGCGTGATCAGGAAGCGCGGGGGCGGACCGTTGCATCGCCTCATCAACAGGATCGCTAGACCTTGGTCCCGCGCTCTTGGCGAGCGCGATGCCGAGAGGCGCAATCTACTCGCCACGTGGCGCGCGACTGCCAATGACGACTCGGCTCGCTTCGATTTCTTTCAGCAGCACCAGACCGCGCTGCTCAATCTGATTTCAGTCGATGCCTTCCTCGCCCGCGAACGCGCCTGACGACACCCCCGCCTAAAGTCGCCGAGACATGTGAGAGCCTGCGGAAGAGGGGCAAGCTTTTCATCTAGTCTGGGACGAGGTGCGGCGATCCCGGATCGGGGAAGGTGCCCACCGGCAGCTCCTTGTTCGCGATCCACTCAATGCTCTTTGGTAGCTGGCCATCGGTTTCGATGAACTCTTTGACAGCTAACCACGCACTCTTGAACGGGATGAACAGGCCAACCGGCAGCGGGTCGTTGTGCAGATTTCGCACCCACTCCTTGAGCCGCCTCATGTCGCCCTTTGACGTATAGGCCTCGCTGAAGCCGCCGCCATGCTTATGATAGATAAGCAACACGCCAAGACCCGGTATTCCGTAAATGTAAAAGTCTAGGTCCACGC
>JBKOUI010000200.1:0-15182 GCA_046723315.1 Pseudomonadota bacterium
GCGATACTCAGATTGGGATCGCAAGGCTCGGAAACGAAAGCGGTTTCTACCCTTGACCCCGAGCCTTCCCACTTCGTGCTTAAATGCCGCGAATTAGGCCGTGCGGGGAGCTGCCATGACAATAAGAGCCTTGATGTTCGCGCCTCTGGTTGTGGCCTTTTTTGCCGCAGCAAAGAACGATCAGGGCGCCTTCACATCTGGCGTATGGCGCGGCAAAGCCAATTACGACAGCGGCGGCAAGTTCTCCGATTGCAGCATGACGGCGCAGTCTAAGACCGGAGTCCTGCTTGCTTTCGTGATCAGCAAGGATTTCGATTGGGGACTCGTGCTCGCCGATGAGAGGCGCAACTTCGAAGTGGGGACGACCGAGGCCGTGGTTCTATTGATCGATGCGCGCAAGCCGATCCGCACAGTCGCCAAGGTGGTCGACGTCCACGGCATCCTCATTCCATTGGAAAGCACCAACCCGGTGCTCGAAGCGCTCCGCCATGGCAAGGTGCTCACGATCGTCGCCGACGGCGCAAAGTTCAGCTTCAAGCTGACCGGCACGCGCGACGCGATCGCGGCGCTCGCCGCATGCGTCACCCGGCATCGCGGCAGCGAGAAGGTGGAGTTGTCCTCGCCTGCACCGGCGTGAATTAAGCTTGCGCCGCATCAGCGGCGCTGGAAGAGCTTCTCGATGTCGGCGAGCTTGAGCTCGATATAGGTCGGCCGGCCGTGATTGCACTGGCCGGTAAAGGGCGTGTTCTCCATGTCGCGCAGCAGCGCGTTCATCTCCTCAGGCGAGAGCCTCCGCCCCGCCCTGACGCTGCCATGGCACGCCATGGTCGAGAGCACATGGTCGAGGCGCGCGGCAAGAAGGCGGTTTTCTCCGGCATCCTCTTCTTCGGCGAGCGTGTCGGCGAGGTCGGATAGCAGGCCTTTGACGTTGCAGGTACCGAGCAGGCCCGGCACTTCGCGCACCAGGAGCGCGGAGGCGCCGAATGCTTCGATCACTAGGCCCAAGCGATCGAGCTCTGAGGCCGCACCGAGCAGAAGCGACGCCGCCTCGCCGTCGAGTTCGACCACCTCGGGGATGAGGAGGAGTTGGCGCGAGATGCCGCCATTGGCGTAGGCACGTTTCAGCCGCTCATAGACTAGCCGCTCATGCGCTGCGTGCTGATCGACGATGACGAGCGCACTTTCGGTCTCGGCGATGATGAAGGTCTCTTGCAATTGGGCGCGCGCGGCGCCGAGCGGATAGTCGGCGCCCAAAGGATCGTCGGGTGCGGAATTGCCGCGTGTATCGCCGCTCGGCTCGGCGAGAGATTGAAGCGGCGCCTGTGCCCGCTCAGCGAAGCCGAAGCTGCTCGCGCGAGCCGGGACATGGTGATGACTGGTGCCTTGCACCGACAAGGGTGGATCGGACGGCCGTACAATGCGTTCCAGCGCTGCTTGCGACAGAGAAGCCGTGGCGCGATGGCCCGCCTGCCCGAGCGCCTCCCTGAGCGCGCCGATGAGCAGCGAGCGCACGGCGTTTGGATCGCGGAACCTGAGCTCAGTCTTGGCCGGATGCACGTTCACGTCCACCTCATCGGGTGGCAGCGTCACGAAGACTGCCAGCATGGGATAGCGGCCGTTCGGCACGAGGTCGCCATAGGCCGCACGCACAGTGCCTGCGAGCAGCTTGTCGCGCACCGGGCGGCCGTTGACGATCAGATAAAGCTGAAGGCTGTTCGGCCGATGCAGCGTCGGCAATCCGGCGAAGCCCTCGACAGCAATAGTGCCGCGCGACGCACGCACCGGAAGAGCATCCTTGACGAAATCCTCGCCGAGGATACGGCCAAGGCGCGACAAGCCATGGTCGAGCAGGCCGGGTGCACACGCTTCAAGCCGCAGCGTCGTGCGCTCTCCGGTGACAAGGCTGAAGGCGACTTCCGGATGCGCGAGCGCAAGCCGCTTCACAATGTCGGCAATGGCGGCGGCCTCGACGCGTTCTGATTTCATGAATTTGAGCCGTGCCGGCGTCGCATAGAAGAGATCGCGCACTTCGACCCGTGTGCCGGAGGCAAGCGCGGCGGGCTTGAGCGGCGATTTCCGCCCGGCATCCACTTCGATGGCGAAGGCCTCGGACGCCTCGGCGGAGCGGCTTCGAATTGAGAGTCGCGCAACGGCACCGATCGACGGCAACGCCTCGCCGCGGAAGCCGAGCGTCATGATGCGTGAGAGATCGTCGCCGGCGAGCTTCGAGGTGGCGTGGCGCTCGACGGCAAGGGAGAGATCGCGAGCCGCCATGCCTGAGCCGTCGTCAGCGACACGGATCAGCCCGAGCCCGCCGCTAGCAACTGCCACATCGATACGGCGCGCCCCCGCATCGATGGCATTCTCGATCAGTTCCTTGACGACGCTCGCAGGGCGTTCGACGACCTCACCGGCCGCGATGCGATTGACGAGATCCGGCGGCAGCTGTCGTACGGGCATCCGTAGCCTCGGCCTGTTCGCCGGCGAGATACCGGCGGGTCAGGATTTTACCCGATTCTACTGCCGGCTGGTCGAATGGGTCGACGCCGAGGAGATGCGCGGAAAGGATAGTTTCGAGCATGAAATGCATCATCAGAGCGCCGAGCGCCCGCTCGTCGAGCACTTCGAGGTCGATGGTGCGGACCGGTCGGTCTGCATTGGTCAAGGCCTCGGGAATGGCGCGCTGTTGTGCCGCAACGAGATCGCCGGCGGTGTGGCCCGCGAGGTAGTCGGCGCCCGCCAACTTGGCAAGGTCGGATGCGACGCGCGGGCCACGGCCTTCGCAGTCCTCGCGGATGACGGTGATGAGATGCTGGGGTGCGCCGTCGAGATAGAGCTGAAGCTGGCTGTGCTGATCTACCGGGCCAAGCGCTCCGACCGGCGTCGTCCCCTCGCCTTGCTTACCGAGGCTCTCGCCCCAAAGCTGCACATACCAGGCAGCGAAGCGCGAGAGGCGGTCCGAATAGGGCAGCATCACCGTAGCGCGCACGCCACGTTCCTTGGCGAGGCCAATAACGACAGCGGCGCCAACCGCCGGCGCGAACTCTGCCGCGCCCCTGGCCTTGAGCATGGCATCTATGACGCTCTGCGCCCCTTCCCTAAGCGCCACGACATCGAGGCCGCGGGCGAACGCCGGGAGCAACCCGACATTGGTCAGACCAGAGAAGCGGCCGCCAATTCCGGGATCGTGGGGAAGCGTTGGAATTGAGAATTCCTCGCACAGCGCGCGCAGTCCATTCTTCACGCCAGGCGCCTTGGGCTCCGTGACAGCGAGGAACAGCTCCGGGATGCTGCTCTCTAACCCCGCCTCACGCACGGTCTCGATGGTCGCGATAATCTGCACCAAGGTCTCGGGCGTGCCGCCGGATTTCGAGATCACGACGAAACGCGTCGTCTTCAGGTCGAGACCAGAAAGCGCGAGATCGAGCGTGCGCGCATCGAGATTGTCGTAGAAGCGCGTGCGGGGCCGCTCCTCACTGCCATGCTTATCGTCGCCGGGAATGGCCCAGCCTCCGAGTTGGGCAAGCGTCTGACCGCCGAGGCTCGATCCTCCGGTGCCGAAAAACACGACTGTGCGGGCGCCTTTGGTCAGACGCTGAAACGCATCTTGCGCAGCCTTGATGTCGTCGCGCCATTCGGGGACGCGCAGCAAAGGCAAGGTCTTCTTGGCGTAAGCGTCACGCAGCGACTGAAGCCGCGGCTCGAGCTTTGCGAGACTCTTGTCGAGGGAGCTTTGCGGCAGTCCCGATTTGCCGATGGTGGGTTCGAGACAGCCTTCAACGGATTGCGACAACGTCATGTGATGACCCTACGAGCGATTACGTCCCTCTTTTAACTCGTCATGCCCGGCCTTGTGCCGGGCATCCACGATTTGAGAACTTGCAGTGGGGCAAAAATCGTGGATGGCCGGGAAAAGCCCGGCCATGACAGTTGGTTTACGAACCGGCGGCTAACCCGGCGCGCCGGCTGCCTTGGCCGCGACAGGCTTGCCGACAATGGTGGTGATCAAGCGGTCGGCCTCGATCAGCCGTTTTGCCACGCGCTTGATGTCATCAAGCGTGACTGCCTCGACCAGCTTGTTTCGCTTGTTCACGTAATCGATGCCAAGATCCTCGATCTCGATCCACAGGAGCTGATTAGCGATGCTCGACGAGGACTCGAATCTGAGCGCGTAGGCGCCGGTGAGATAGCTTTTGGCGTTCTCGAGCTCCTCCGCGGTCGGGCCTTGCTCGGCAAGCAGCTTCAGCTCGCTCTCGATCACGTCGAGCGATTGGCCGACCGCCTCATTCTTGGTCGCGACGCTGCCGACGAACACAGCGCCATGCTGGTAGGGATAGAGGTTCGAGTAGACCGAATAGGCCAACCCGCGCTTCTCGCGCACTTCTTCCATCAGTCGCGAGGAGAAGCCGCCGCCGCCAATGATGTAGTTGAGCACATAGGCGGGAATAAAATCGTCGTCCTTGCGCGGTATGCCGCGATGGCCGAACTGCGCCACCGATTGCGGCACGTCCATCTCGATGATCTCGCGGGTCGGGCCGAGCGGCGGATTGGCGTCGGCCACCGGCGCAAGCTCTGAGTGAAGCGGCAGATCGCCGAACAGATGATCGAGCGCCTTGCCCAGCGTCTCGGCATCAATGTCGCCAACCACCGAGATGACCAGCTTGTCGCGGGCAAAGACGCGCCTGACGTAGTTCTTGAGGTCATCGCGGGTGATTCTGGAGATCGATTGAGAGGTGCCCTTGATCGGCTGGCCGTAAGGATGGTTCTGAAAGGCGAGGCGGTCCCAGGCAAGAGAGGCCACCGTCTCCGGATCGTTCTCGTCGAATTTCAGGCCTGCGAGAATCTGGGCGCGCACCCGCTCGACGGCGTCCTCGTCGAAGCGCGGCTTGGTCATGGCAAGCCGCACCAGATCGAACACGTCATCCTTGTTCGCAGTAAGCGTCTGGATCGTGCCGAGCATGACATCGCGGCTGGCATCGAAATCCATGCGCATGGCGAGCCCTTGTGCGCGCTCCTGAAAGGCGATCGCGTTCAAGTCGCCGGCACCCTCGTCCATCATCGCCGATACGAAATAGGCGAGCCCTTCCTTGCCGGAATCGTCCTGGCTCGCACCGCCACGGAAGGCAAAGCGGATGGCGATCAGGGGATTGGTATGGCCCTCTACGAGCCAGGCCTCGATGCCGCCGGGGCTCACGACGTGCTGGATTTTCATGCCGTCACCCTCGGCCGCGTGAGCCGTTGAAAGAATGAATGCGGTGGCCGCCAAAATCGGGCCTTGTCGCAGTAGGAATCGCGGGAACCGGAAGCGCAGCGCCATTTCCGGTTACGACTTGCCTTTAACTGGCGCCTGGGCTGGCTTTTCACCAACGCTGCTCGTGTTCTCAGGAGCGGGCAGCAGATAGCCGGTGACCGAGTTCTTGTCGACGAGATATTTCCGCGCCACAGTCTTCACGTCGTCCACGGTCACCTTCTTCAGCCGCTCAGGCCAGGCCTCGACATCCTCAATGCTCATGCCGGTGGCGAGCCGCCAGCCATAATGACGCGCCATGCGCGACTGGCTGTCGGAGGTGTAGACGAACTCGGCGATGTAGGAGGCTCGCGCGCGGTCGAGCTCGGCCTGCGTCACGCCGTTCTCGCGCAAATCGGCGATCACGCCGTCGATGGCCTTCTCCAGCTCCTCGGCGGAAACCTTCTCGGCGGCAATGGCGTAGAAGCCGAGCCTGCCCGAGTCGAGCCCTGAATCCGAGTACCAGCCGCCTGCGCTCGCGGCCTTCTTCTCTTCGATCACGAGCCGCTTGTAGAGCTTGCTGACCGAGCCCGAGGCAGCAACCCGCATCAAGAGATCGAGAGCTTCGGCCTCTCCTGGCTCGGCAGAAGAGTAGCTCGGAGAGAGGTAGAAGCGCTGGACGGTAGTGCGGCCAGCGCGCGGATCCTCGAGCGTCACCTTCACCGGCGTGTAGTGCTCGGGTTCATGCGGGCGATGGCGGCTATTGAGCGATGGGTTGGGCTTGAGCTTGCCAAAATTCTCCTCGGCGAGTGCTCTCACCTCATCGGGCTCAACATCGCCGGCGACGATCAGGATGGCATTGTTCGGTGCATAGAAGCGCTTGTAGTAGGAGAGCGCGTCCTCGCGGTTGAGCGCGGCGATCTCGTGGCTCCAGCCAATGATGGGAATGCCGTAAGGATGGTTCTCGTAGAGTGCCGCCATCATCTGCTCTTGCAGGATGGAGCCTGGGTCGTTGTCGACACGCGAGCGGCGTTCTTCGAGGATGACGTCGCGTTCGGTCTTCACGTCCTCCTCGGTCAGCCGCAAATTCTCCATGCGGTCGGCTTCCATCGACATCACGAGCGGCAGGCGGTCCTTGGCCACGCGCTGGAAATAGGCAGTGACGTCGTGATTGGTGAAGGCATTGTCCTCACCGCCATTCTTGGCGACGATCTTGGAGAAGGCGCCGGTCGGGATCTTGTCGGTGCCTTTGAACATCAGGTGCTCGAGGAAGTGCGCGATGCCCGAGGAGCCAGGAGGCTCATCGGCCGCGCCAACCTTGTACCAGACCATCTGAGTGACGACCGGGGCGCGATGATCGGGAATGACCACCACGGTCAGTCCGTTGGCGAGCTTGAACTCGCTAACCCGCTCTGAGGCATAGGCCTCGCCGACAGCGGCGGCAACCGCAACCGAGGCAAGGCTAGCGCAGGCAAGCACGAGACCCGCCCTCGGATCGAGCGCGGCCATAAGTTGATCGAGCATCCACATCACCATAGAGCGGGGCCGAGAGTAGGACAGCGGCTAATCAGGCAAGGCCTATCAAAGGGCCGTGCCAAGCCTCGTTGGCTCACATTTCAGGCCTTGGTGAGGCATTTTCAAGCGAAATGTCCGACGAGGAGCTTGTCGAAGCTGTCACACGGCAACTGTTAGTAGTTCTTGGCATTTTCGCCGGCCGAGATGCCCTTATAGCTGTCAGGCGCGTCCGGGTGGAACGGATCTTCTGTCTGCGGCGTGATTTGCTCCGGCGTGCGCGGCGCGAGCGGCTTCTTGGCGGCCGCTGCCACTTCTTCAGGCGGCTTGTCCGACGGATCCGGCTCCGGTACGTCGTCCACCGGTGCAGTCTCATCCTCGTCCCGGCCAAGCACTCTGTCGAGCAGGGTCTTCTTGCCGGCATATGGATTCGCCGGATCGTCTATGCGATCTCGCTTCGCTTCCTCCGCTTTCCTTGCCTTGGTAACGTTCTTTGTCACCACCTCAGGATTGGTGGGCCAATCGGTGCGTGCGGTTGCCACGGCGACGCCTGACCCCGGCGCCGGCAAAGTCTTTGGATTGGGGGGCAGGAGAAGCGGCGGCCGCTCGGACATGCGAACGTCCTCTTGAGGCCCGCGGTCGCCGGAGAGGCCCATATAGTCGAAGACCTTGCCCTGGAACTCAATGCCGCCGCAGCCGCCAAGCGCAAGTGCGGAGGCCAACGCTGCGGCAAGGCGCAAGGCGCTGCGAGGACGGATTATGGATTTGATGCGCCCCAATCTTCCCCCTAAGCGGCCATAAAATGCCGAATTTTCTTACATCTTAGAAGGGTTTCCGGCCTTTTTGTGACCCCTGAACAACGACTCATACAGAAGTCCCAATACCCCGGCAACAATGGCGGTATCGGCTATGTTGAACACGTACCATTCGAAGCCGAAGGCGTGGAACGAGAAGAAATCGGCAACCGCGCCATAGGCGACGCGGTCGATGGCGTTACCCACGGCGCCTCCGATGATCAGCCCGATGGACGCCGCGGGAATCTTGGAAGTTTGGCGAACAAGCCAAACGGCAAGCGCTAGACTTGCGGCAATAGCAAAGAGGATCAGCGCGAGCCGGCCCAGCGCGCCTTGCTGCGGCAACAGCCCGTAGCTGATGCCTTGATTCCACACGAGCACGAGATCGAAAAACGGCGCCACCGTCACCGGGCTCTTGGCGCCGATATCAAAGACGTAAAGCATCCACGCCTTGTGGGCCTGATCGGCGGCGACCGTAAGCGCGGCCACGCCAAGCCCTAACGACGACAAAGGCCCCCATAAGAAGTTCCGCGCGTCCGGCATGGACTACTCGGCGGCTTCGGCGCGACGCGCATCGAATTGGCGCACGGCCTCGGCGTCACGCAGCGAGAGCTCCGGGAACTCGGGATCGGAGCCGACGTCAGGCAGGATCTTCCACGACCGTGCGCATTTCACGCCTTTGGCGCGCTCGAACACGACGGCAACGCCGGGCACGTCAGCAAGGCGGAAGGCATCATCTGGCCCTTCGCCGATCAAGCGCCGAGCTCCACTGGTGATGGCGATCTCCGCGAGATCGACGCCGTGCAGCGCTGCGCGCAGCTCGCTGTCGGCGATATAGACTCGAGGCGCGGCTTCGAGGCTAGAGCCGATGCGACCTTCTTTGCGCTCGATCTCGAGCGCACCAGTCACCACTCGGCGGATCTGGCGCACCTTGCGCCATTTCTCAGCGAGAGCCTCTTTGCGCCACGCCTTCGGGATCTCGGGGAACTGACGGAGATGCACCGAGCTGTTGCCGCCGGGAAAGCGATTGATCCATGCCTCTTCCATGGTGAAGGCGAGCATGGGCGCAAGCCAGGCAGTGAGCGCCGAGAAGATCTGATCAAGCACGGTCAGCGCAGCGCGGCGCGTGACGCTGTCGTAAGGCTCGCAATAGAGCGCGTCCTTGCGGATGTCGAAATAAAAGGCCGAGAGGTCGTTCACGCTGAAATTGAGCAGCGCGTGGAAGACGCGCTTGAAGTCGAATTCGTCATAGCCCGAGCGGACAATCTCATCGAGCTCGGCAAGGCGATTGAGCATGTATCGCTCAAGCCCCGGCATCTCGGCATAAGGCACGCCGAGACTCGGGTGATAGTGGGCGAGATTGCCAAGCAGGAATCTCAGCGTGTTCCTAAGCTTGCGATAGGACTCGACATTGGCCTTGATGATCTCGGGTCCGATGCGCAGGTCTTCGGCATAGTCCGAGCTCATAGCCCAGAGCCGCAAGATCTCTGCGCCCGATTGGCGGATCACGTCTTGCGGCGCCACCACATTGCCGAGTGACTTCGACATCTTGCGACCGTCCTCGCCGACCACGAAGCCATGGGTCAACACTGAGTCGTAAGGGGCTCGCCCGCGTGTACCGCAAGCCTCTAACAGAGAGGATTGGAACCAGCCGCGATGCTGGTCGGAGCCTTCGAGATAGAGATCCGCGGGCCATTTAAGATCGGCGCGCTGCTCAAGCACGAAGGCGTGGGTCGAGCCTGAGTCGAACCAGACATCGAGGATGTCGTCGACTTTCTGCCAGTCGGCCGGATCGTCCACGAGATCTTGGAGAAAGCGCTCGCGCGCGCCTTCCTTGAACCAGGCATCAGCCCCCTCCTGGCTGAACGCTTCGACGATTCTGTCGATCAGCTCGCCAGAGCGTTTGAACCCAGCGCGCGGGATCACCTCGCTGGTTTCCTCGTGCACGAACACGGTGATCGGCACACCCCAGGCGCGCTGGCGCGACACCACCCAGTCGGGCCGCGTCTCGATCATGCCCTTGATGCGGTTCTCGCCTTGTGGCGGCACCCACCTTGTATCGCCGATCGCCTTCAGCGCACGGGCACGCAATGTGCTTCCCGCTTCGGTCGGCTTGTCCATGGCGATGAACCACTGCGGGGTCGCGCGGAAGATCACCGGCTTCTTGGATCGCCAGGAATGCGGATAGTCATGCTTATGTCGCGCGCGGGCGATCAGGGAACGGACCTCGGTCAGCTCCGCGATGACGGCGAAATTGGCGTCGCCGAACTTTCCTTTGTCGTCAATGACGCGGGCTCCTTCAAAGCCTGTCGCCTCCTTGGTGAAGAAGCCAGCCTCGTCAACCGTAAACGGAATTTGCGTGTCGATGCCGCGCGCCTCGAGCGCCGCACGGTTTTCCTCCCAGATCTCGAAGTCCTCGGTACCGTGCCCGGGCGCCGTGTGCACGAAGCCCGTACCGGTGTCTTCGGTGACATGCTCCCCCGCGAGCAGTGGCACGTCGAAGTCGTAGCCTCTGCCACGCAGCGGATGCGCCAAGGTGATGCCGTCGAGAACCGACCACGGCACGTGTCCGCGCCGCTTCCAGCCGTCCACGCGGCCCGCCTTGAATACCTCGTCCGCGAGTTTGTCGGCCAGGATCAGACGGTCGCCGCTCCGCGCCCAATTTTCCTCCGGCGCGTGTGTCACCTCGTAAAGGCCGTAATCAATGGTTCGCGAGAAGGCGACGGCGCGGTTGCCTGGAATGGTCCACGGCGTCGTGGTCCAGATGACGATTGAAGCCTTCGTCAGCGCCTCAGGGATCAACACTTCATCGTCGTCGGGTCCGATGTCGTGGGCGTCTCCCGAGTAGCTGAGCACCGGAAACTTCACCCAGATCGCGGGACTTTCAATCTCGGCATATTCGACTTCAGCCTCGGCCAGCGCCGTGCGCTCGACCACCGACCACATCACGGGCTTCGAGCCGCGATAGAGCAGCCCGTTCATGGCGAATTTCATGAGCTCGGCGGCGATGGTAGCTTCGGCGTCGAAGCTCATGGTGGTGTAGGGATGCTGCCAGTCGCCCTCGACGCCGAGGCGCTTGAACTGCTCGCGCTGCACGTCGAGCCAGTGCTCGGCGTAAGCCCGGCACTCGGCACGGAAGGCGATCATCGCGGCTGAATCTGAAAGATCGGGCTTCGTTTTGCCCTTGGCCCGATAATTCTCCTCTTCGACCTTCCACTCGATGGGCAGGCCGTGACAGTCCCAGCCGGGCACGTAGTTCGCATCCTTGCCCATCATCGCCTGGCTGCGATTGATCACATCCTTGAGGATCTTGTTGAGCCCGGTGCCGATATGGATGTTGCCGTTGGCGTAAGGCGGCCCGTCATGGAGAATGAATTTCGGGCGGCCCATGGCCTCTTCGCGGAGGCGGTCGTAGAACCGCATCTCACGCCACCGCTTCAAAAGCTCGGGCTCGCGCTCGGGCAGTCCCGCCTTCATTGGAAAGTCGGTCTTCGGCAGAAACAGCGTCTCGCTCCAGTCGCGCCCGGTCTGCGCTTTGAGAGCTTCAAGGCGCCCCATTAGCGACTGAGGCTGCTTCACCGCACGCGGTTTGGGCGCCGCGCGTAAAGTTCGGACCCTGGGTTTCGATTTGGTCTTGGCCACTGCAAGCGGTTTTGCCACACGTGGTGCGGCTTTTTTCTTGAACCCAGTTGCGCTCTTAGGCCTGCTCTTGGCCTTTGTGAGCTTCTTCTCGGAAAGCTTTTTGGAAGGCTTTGCGGTCGGTTTGGCTTCAACCACCGCCCGACGCTTTGGCTTTGCCGTCGTGCCAGTCTTCGTCCTGCGGACGGTCTTGCCGGCCCGCGTTCTTTTGGCGGCTGCTCTGCCGCTCTTCGGTTTCCTTGCCATAGTTGCTTTCCGCCGCTTGCCGTCCCCGCGGCGTTCTAGCAACCGCGCCTCGCACATTCCAGTGCTGTTGCTATGGTTCTTGCTTGGGTCGCCGCCGTTGGGGCCAGCTGCTAGAATGCCGACCAACACGTCGAGATAAGGGGGGATGAAGATGCGGCGGTCTGTTTGTCTTGCGGTCGGGCTTTTGTTGTTCGCGTCATCCGCTGGTTTCACCGAGCCTGCGTCACCGGATCCGTCAATCGCCGCGATCGACAGCGCGAGAGCAGCGACCATTGCGGCGCTCAAGGCCGCACCCCTCGGCTTCCGGCGCGTTCTGTTCGTTGCCGAGGCGCCGGGCGGCTTTGCCATCTATGATCCGCGCGCAAACAACGTGTTCAAACCCGGCGAGCCGCTCATCGTCTATACCGAGCCGGTCGGCATCGCCTGGAAGCAGGAGGGCGATAAAGTCTCGTCGAAGCTCGTAGTCGATTTCGAGGTGAGGTCGCCGGACGGACAAGTGCTCGGCGGCCAGAAGAGCTTCGGAGAATTCGCGCTCACTGCGCGTGAGCCGCCCATCGACTACATGGCGCATGTGACGATCAATCTGACTGGGGCTCCGGCCGGCCCCTACGTGCTTGGGCTTACCGTGCACGATGCAAATAGCGGCAAGACGGCGAGCGCAGACCTGCCCTTCGAGATCAAATAGGTTCGGTCGTGCGGGTGAGAGCTCGACCGAGAGGAAACCGGCGCATCGGATCGTCAGCCTCGATGCTCGCAAGCATCGCACGTGCCTGCTCGGTATCTTTCCGCATTTGCTCGGCGAGCGCTTCAGGCGTCGAAAAAGTCTGGTCCGGCCTGAGAAAGGCGATGAACTCCGCCTCGACCTCCTTGTCGTAGAGGTCGCCAGCAAAATCGAGCAGATAGGCCTCCAGCACCGGCTGGTTTTCGCCGAACGTCGGACGCACGCCGACGTAACCTGCGGCATACGAGCGCCCACCATCATGATGGACGCGCATGGCGTAGATGCCGTGGCGCACGTCTTGTCCTGGTTGCAGCAGAAAATTGAGCGTGGGAAAGCCGAGACCCTTGCCGCGGCCTGCTCCTTTGCTCACGCGACCGCGTGCGCGCCACCAATAGCCAAGCTCATCGGCCGCCTCCCTCACCTCGCCTTTGCGAAGATGCTCGCGAATACTGCTCGAGGAGAAGATATCGCCACCGACGCCAACCGGTGAAACCACGTCGACGCCGAAACCAAGCTTGCTTCCGAGCGTCGCAAGCTCCTCGGTCGTGCCGGTGCGGCCTTTGCCGTAGGAGAAGTCGTGCCCCACTACCACGTGACTTGCCCCGAGTCCGCCAGCGATCACGTCGGTGGCAAAAGCATCGGCGCTCAACGAGGCCAGTGCGCCATCGAAGGGAATGACGAATGTCTGATCGAGGCCGAGGGCTTCCAGCAGTTCGAGTTTGACCGGAAGTGGCGTCAGGTAGAAGAAGGACTGATCAGGTGCGAAGAACGCGCGCGGGTGCGGGTCGAATACCACGGCGCCAGAGCGGCGACCTTCCCGCTTGGCGATGCGGATCGCTTCGCTGAGCACAGCCTGATGGCCGCGATGGACGCCGTCAAAATTGCCGATGGCGAGTGCCGCGCCCTGCAACGTGCGCGGCACGTCCCGCCAAAAGCGGACAATGTCCATCGTCCATCCTTCGATCTTGCCCTATTGGCGCGGCGCGCGGCGGTCGACCATCATCACCGCCTCGCCCTCGAGCACCGTCTTGCCGTTGACGGCGCAATCGCAAGCAAGCGTGGCGCGCGCCTTCTCGGCATCAAGCCCGGTGACCTTGAGCGTGGCAACGACTTCGTCGCCGATATAGACGGGCGCCCTGAACTTCATGCTTTGCGAAAGATAGATGCAGCCAGGGCCTGGAAGCTTGGTGCCAAGCACGGTGGAGAACAGGCTCCCGGTCAAAAAGCCATGGGCGATTCGCTTCTTGAAGATCGTCCGGGCAGCGAAATCATCACTCAAGTGCACCGGGTTGACGTCCCCCGACAGGTCGGCGAAGGCGAGGACATCATCGTTGGTGATCTTCTTGGAGACACTCGCCTCCATGCCCACGGCCAGGTCTTCGAAATAATAGCCGTGGCCGAGGCCGCTAGCGCCATTTCCATTACTCGTCATGTGATTTTCCCTGCTCCCTGCGGTGTTGAACGAAAATAGCGAAGCGTTTGTTGCACTGCAATATGCCGCCACTTAGCGAGACGGTCCTGTTACCAGGCGAGCGCGCGCATGGCACCGAGAGGCCGCCGCTCGGCGCCGACGAACAGTTCGGCGAGATGCCGTTCATCGAGGGTTTCGGGACCTGCTTCGCCGCCGCTGTTTGCCGGCACGTGCAGGCCGCTCGCGACAAACACCGCATCGATCCCAAACTGGGCTGCGCCGGCGATGTCGGTGTTGACGCCGTCGCCGACTGCGAGGACCTGATCCTTGGTTACGGTGCGTCCGGCGATATCGGAGATGGTCTTGAGCGCAAGTTCGTAGATCGGGGAATACGGCTTGCCGGCATAGAGCACGCTGCCGCCGAGCTTCTCGTAGATCGCCGCTAGAGCACCCGCGCAGTAGACCAACTTGTCGCCCCGCTCCACGAGATGATCGGGGTTGGCGCAGATCATGAGGAGCTTGCGCGCGGAAAGCTTCTGCAACAGCTCCACGTAGTCTTCGGGCGTCTCGGTCTCGTCATCGAATAGCCCTGAGCAAACCACGAGCTCCGCGTCTTCGGGGGCGCCCAGCTTGACGGAAATGCCATCGAAGATGGGAAGGTCGCGCTCGGGCCCGAGATGAAACACGGTCGCGGCCTCGTGCTGGCCGAGCTCGTATCGGGTGAGATCGCCGGAGGTGACCGTCGCATCATAAGCGTCATCCGGCACGCCGAGGCGGCGGAGCTGCTCTTGAACGCCGAATGTGGGGCGCGGCGAATTGGAAAGGAGCACGACGATACCGCCACGTTGCCGGAAGCCGCGCGCCGCCGAGACTGCGCCGGGAAAGGCGCGATGCCCGTTATGCATCACGCCCCAGATGTCGACGAGCCAGGCGCGATAGCGCGAGCCGATCTCCTTGATGGAGGAAATCACCGGGATGCTTGGAGCGATCAGCGTCATGCCGCTCGGTTAGAGGCTCGCAAGCTGAGGGTCAAGCGCGCGGAATTGCGCCATTTGTCCGCTGTGAGGGTTTGGCGAGACGCTCAGATCGCTGTCTTGTAATGCTGCAGGGCTTGCGGGAGCCCTGTTTGCCTCCCACATCAGGCGCGCCGAGGAGGGGACGACATAAGGAGATGGAACGATGCCTAGCCCCTTCAAAACCTTGATTCCCCTCACAACGGCTGCCGCCGTCGTCTTGAGCCTTGGGCTCGTGGCGAGCCCGGGTACGGCCAGCGCGGCGCCGCAAGCCACGGGCCTGACCGGTCCCGGCCTTCAGACCGAGCAAGCCGGCTACAAGCGCTACTACCGGAGATCTCAGCCGTTCTATTACGGCCCGGATTATTACGTCAGCGACTACTACGCGCCGTCGTACCGGGTCTATCGCGACATCCCGGGCGGCAATAACGAGATCCGCGAGTTGCAGCGTCTCTTCCCCGAGACCAATTGGCCGCGCAGCTTGCGTTACTAGCCGTCAGGGTAATTGACGTTATTCGCGGATAATTGCCTGCGATTAGCAGATAATTATTCGCGAGTTGCGTGCTGCATCCTGACGTTTCCTAGAAGCGTGGTGTAGCATAGAGACTGACCGGATCGG
>JBKOUI010000357.1:0-3324 GCA_046723315.1 Pseudomonadota bacterium
CGGTCGGCTGGTACATGGTGAAGAGCGGGCTCGTTGATCGCACCGATGTGAGCCAGTATCGCCTCGCCGCACATTTCGGCACGGCGCTTCTTATCCTCGGTTACACGCTCTGGCTTGCGTTTAGTCTCGGCGCTGATGGGCCGTCAGAGCGCGACCGCGTGCGTTCGCGGGCACCCGCATGGGTTGCTGGCGCGGTCCTCGCACTAATCTTCTTCCAGCTCCTAGCTGGCGCGCTGGTCGCTGGCCTCGATGCCGGTTTTGGCTTCAACACTTGGCCGCTGATCAACGGCGCCTTCGTGCCCGATGGTCTCGGCGAGGCCTCACCCTGGTATCTTAATCTGTTCGAGAACCCGCTGACCGTGCAGTTCGATCACCGCATGCTTGGTTATACCGTTGTTATCGTGGCGCTCGCGCAACTTGCCTGGCTCGCACTGAAGCGCGCGCCGTCTCCGCTCATCGGCAGCGCGCTGACACTCGCGTTGCTTGCCTTGCTGCAGGCAGTGCTCGGCGTGTGGACCTTGCTGCTCGCCGTGCCGATCCCGCTTGGGCTTGCCCATCAAACCGGCGCCGTCGCGGTATTCTGCTTGGCCGTCTACCATCTATGGCTGACGACGCGTGCGAGCGCGCCATCGAAGGTTCACGCCTCGGCGAGCGCCTGATCGAGATCGGCGATGATATCGGCCGGATCCTCTAGTCCTACCGAAAGCCTCACCACCTCCGGACCCGCGCCGGCCCGCTCGCGCTGCTCGTCGGTGAGCTGGCGATGCGTGGTCGAGGCGGGATGAATGATCAGGCTCCGCGTATCGCCGATATTGGCGAGGTGGCTAAACAGCTTCACGTTGCTTACGAGCGCGATCCCGGCTTCATAGCCGCCTTTCAGCCCAAAGGTGAACACGGCGCCTGCGCCCTTCGGCGCATAGCGTTGGGCGAGCTTATAGTACTTGTTGCCGGGTAGGCCCGCATAGTTGACCCAGGCGATCTTGTCGTGGCGGGACAGCCACTCGGCGACTTGTAGCGCATTGTCGCAATGGCGCTGCATGCGCAACGGCAGCGTTTCGATGCCGGTCAGAATGAGAAAGGCGTTGAACGGGGAGATCGCCGGACCGAGATCGCGCAGCGAGAACACGCGGGCCGCGATGGCGAAGGCAAAATTGCCGAAGGTCTCGGCGAAGGTGATGCCGTGATAGGACGGCGACGGTGCCGACAGAGTCGGGTAGCGCCCGCTCTTGATCCAGTCGAAAGTGCCGCAATCGACGATCGTGCCGCCGATCGAATTGCCATGCCCGCCGAGGAACTTGGTCAGCGAATGCACGACAATGTCGGCGCCGTGCTCGACCGGGCGGATGAGATAGGGGGTGGCGAGCGTGTTGTCGACGATGAGCGGGACGCCGGCCTCTTTGGCGACGGCGGCGACGGCCGCGATGTCTGTGATGATGCCGCCCGGATTGGCGATCGACTCGACGAAGATCGCCTTGGTCTTCGCGGTGACGGCAGCGCGGAACGACTGCGGGTCGGTGGTGTCGGCCCAGCGCACGATCCAGTCGCATTTCTTGAAGGAATGGGTGAACTGGTTGATCGAGCCGCCATAGAGCTGGCGCGCGGCAATGAACTCATCGCCCGGCTCAAGCAGCGTGTGGAACACGAGCATCTGCGCCGCGTGGCCTGAAGCTACGGCAAGCCCCGCCGTGCCGCCTTCGAGCGCCGCGACGCGCTCCTCGAGCACGGCCTGAGTCGGGTTGGTGATGCGGGTATAGATATTGCCGAAGGTTTCGAGGTTGAACAACGCCGCGGCATGATCCACGTCGTCGAACACATAGGACGTGGTCTGGTAGATCGGTGTAGCGCGCGCGCCGGTGGCGGGGTCCGGCTGAGCGCCGGCATGGATGGCAAGCGTGTCGAAGCCGGGTTTCCGGTCCGCGGACATTGTCATTCCCTCTGTGGGCTAAGGATCGGTGGGATTATAGCAACCCGCCGGACTAGGCTTTGCCGGCGAGCACGCGATGTTGCACGCCCTTTGCGCCGAGTAAAGGCCGCCTGCTCGATAGCATGCG
Organism: Pseudomonadota bacterium; assembly: GCA_046723315.1. Lineage (GTDB taxonomy): Bacteria > Pseudomonadota > Alphaproteobacteria > Rhizobiales > Methyloligellaceae > Methyloceanibacter. Next base: position 2,052 of record JBKOUI010000357.1, read on the forward strand.
CGAATTCACTCCGGCCCAATTGAGCTCGCCCGAGAGCCGGCCGTATTCGATCTTTGGGCAACGGTTCATCACCACTTTCAGCCCCGCCTTCTCGGCGAGCCTGGCGGCCTCGTCGTTACGCACGCCGAGCTGCATCCACACCACCTTGGCACCGATCCTGATCGCTTCCTTGGCGATGGGCAGCGCAGCCTCTGAGCTGCGGAAGATATCGACGATGTCGACGGGTTCCTTGATGTCGGCCAACGACGCGTGGACCTTCTCGCCGAGGATCTCCTTACCGGCCTGACCTGGATTGATCGGGATGACGTGGAAGCCCTTGGCCTTGAGATATTTCATGGCGAAATAGCTTGGCCGCGAGGTGTTGGGGCTCGCCCCCACCATGGCGATGGTGCGGTTGTTGGCGAGAATGTCCCGGATATAGGCGTCGCTATAGGCGTCGTGATTCATGCTGCTCAAACCGAGGAGGCAGCCTTATCACAGAGAGTGATCCGATTGCGCAAGGCCTTCACGACGGCAGTCCTTCCTAACTCTCATACCGAGTGTGTTGGACAGCTACTCTGTAGTTTCTGTGTTGATGGGGTGAGAATGGGTTACGGCTATGAAACGCCGACCAAACGACTTAGGCAAAGGGCGCTTAGTTAGGCTGGCGGAGTGAAATCTGTAGTGGATACCGCTGCTAGAAGCGGCTCGATCTGTTTCACCACGCGATGCCCGAAGTCCAGATTCAAGTGGAAGATGTCACCTTCCATGGGAGGGGCGCGGGCCAATCTCAAGTGGCCCAAATTTAGGCTTGAACTCCACTTTATATCGATTGTCCGAGAAAACGGGGCTCAGTGTGTCCGCCGGTTGCGGAAGGAATTTGGCAGAGAGATCGCTGGCGATCGACTCCGCCCCGCGAACAAAGGCGCTGTAAAGTTCGAGCCCTACTTCGTTCTGAAAACAGACCTCAAAGCGTTGATGAGCCTTTTTTAGCCGATCTGTCGTCAGTGGTATGCTCTTGATCTCTTCGATGGGGTTGGGTTCAGGTATGAAAAAGATCGGCTTGTTGGTGTGCTGTCTTAAGCTGCGTGCAAGATCGACGGCTAAGGTAAGGGACAATTGGTCTTTTATAGACGCGTGAAGGGCCTTCTCTGAGATCAAGTAATAGTCTTCTGCTGCGTGCTGCCACAGACGGTGGCGGGCGTATATTGGAACCGCGTAATTGAAACCAAGTCTCAAACCGACGATCAAGAACGCATCGTAATCGCTGAGTAGGATATCTGGTCCCTTGTTC
>JBKOUI010000238.1:0-1997 GCA_046723315.1 Pseudomonadota bacterium
CCATCCCGCAGCTTTACGTCAAGGGCGAATTCGTCGGCGGCTGCGACATCATCCGCGAAATGTTCCAGTCGGGCGAGCTGCAGTCCCTGCTCAAGGACAAAGGCGTCGCCACGAAGGCGCCGGCGACCGCCTGAGACTTTAACGCTTTTTTGCGGCCGCGTGCCCGTCGCCGCGCGGGGCACCAGCGCGTTTCGCGACTCCGGCAGGTCAAATGAACCGCTTGGGGCGTCAGCGCGAGGCGCGGCGCTGCGCTTCGCTGTCTGCCGCGGGTCCTAACGTGCAACAATCCATTGGTGCTGCTCTTATGGAATCTTGACTTCACCCGCGGGATGGCGTCCGTGGATATGCGTCGGCGCGTGATTGCGGAAGTGGAAAGCGGGGCTTTCGGCGAGCGGCGGCCAAGGAGTTGCGGTTAGCGCCAGCACGGCGATCATCTGGGTGAAGTGCTTTCGGGAGACGGGTCGCTGTGCGGCCAAGCCGCAGGCGGGAGTATCTCACCGTCGGAGGAGTACGCGGATTTCTGTTGGGTCTGATGAGAAGCAGCCTGACCTGACGCTGGACGAACCGGTTTTGGCAAAGCGGCCGCACAAGATTCCTGACAGCCGCACCGCGGTCTGGCGCTTCTTTAGGGGTCACAAGATTACTTTCAAAAAAGCGTGCGCGCAGGAGCAGGAGCGCGCGGACGTGGTGCGGGCGCGCCGGCGCGGGATGCGAGAGCAGGGCATATTTGGTCTCGCCCATCTGGTCATTATCGACGAGACCGCCGACAATACCAGATGCTGCGGCTTTACGGCCATTGCCGGCGCGGCGAGCGGCTTGATCGATCGCGCGCCGCAAGGGCGTTGGAAGACCATACTTTTGTCGCCGCACTTCGTCGAAACGACATGCGCGCGCCGGCACTGTTGACGGTTCAATGACCGACGCCAAGTTCCTGGCCTATGTCAAACAATGCTTGGCCCCGACGCTTAAACGCAAGGATATTGTCGTGATCGACAATCTTCCCGCACATAGGGCGCCTGGCATACACGAGGCGATCGAAGCGTGCGGCGCGACGCTTCGCTATCTGCCGCATTACTCGCACGACCTGAACCCCATCGAGATGCCACTCAGCAAGCTCAAGGTGCGAGGCGGCCGGAATGCACAATTCCTCGCCTGTGCCGAGGAATCGGCAGGTTCCGGGCACCCTAACCGCCCGCGAAGCGCGCAACTATTTCAGGCCCGCAGGGTATGAGTGAATGCGCGCGGAATGTGCTCTAGGCACCGATTGCCAGATCGAGTTCTAGCTAATACCGCCAATTGACCTCACGGCCTGATTCGGTACGCTCGAAATGCCGGAGAATGCATGACCCAAGTCCAACACAAATCGCGATACAACCCCGCCCTGTCCCAAGACTACTGACATGCTTGGTAAGCTGACGATTGACGCCCTGCCATTTTACAGTGGCATCGCCATGGGCGGCGCGCTGATCACCGTGTTCGGCGCACTTGGCGTGGTTGCGCTCATCACCTGGCTCGGCCAATGGCGCTATCTGTGGACCGAATGGCTGACGAGCCTCGACCATAAGAAGATCGGCATCATGTACGTGACGTTGGCGCTGATCATGTTGGTGCGCGGCTTCATCGATGCCATGATGATGCGGACCCAGCAGGCGGTCGCTCTCGAGTCGCATGGCTATCTGCCGCCGGACCATTTCGATCAGATTTTCACTTCCCACGCCACCATCATGGTCTTTTTCGTGGCGATGCCGTTCCTGGTCGGCCTGTTCAACGTCATCGTTCCGCAGCAGATCGGTGCGCGCGACGTGGCGTTCCCGTTCATGAACTCAGTGAGCCTGTGGCTGACCGCGTCCGGCGCTGCGTTGGTTATGACCTCGCTCGTCATCGGCAAGTTTTCCACCGCTGGCTGGAACGCTTATCCGCCCTACTCGGAAGCGCAGTTCAGTCCGGGCGTCGGCGTCGATTACTGGATCTGGGCGATCCTAGTCAGCGGCGTCGGC
>JBKOUI010000007.1:0-2719 GCA_046723315.1 Pseudomonadota bacterium
AGGCACGCTCGCCGGCGCCGTCATTCAAGGACGAGGAGGCAACAAATGGTTCATGCCTAGAAAGTAACCGCTTCTGTTCGTCACGACCGCTTCGGTACACAACATTGAAGATCATCGCCAACGCCTTTAGCCAATTAGCACGATCGTCTATGGTCCAAATGCTGTTTGGCTGGGGCAGCTTATCCACGAGTGCCTGAATTAATGGATCCGTCGTCGCGCTCAATCCAGCCTCGCTTCGCTGAGCGGTATCGACAAGCGTTAGAACTGTCTCGTCTCGTTCGCCGCCTCTCGTTACCAGACGGCTTCGCTCGTTCTGTGCATCTACCCTGGCGCATATGTCCGATATGTTCATGACTCTACCCTCCATCCTCTACTTGGCGCTGCACAACCCTTAAATTGTCACACTGCCCCATTGATCACCTCTGAAGCGTAACGTCGCGCTCTTTGTAGAGAGCCCCACAAAGTTCCACTGTCTCGTTCGAGCTGGCCCCAAAACCAAAATGGGTCGGGCGATGATTCCGGAGCCTTTCTCTCGGCTTCACTTCCGATTCGTGTTGCTCGCTCTCTCTTTTCTCCGACGCTGGAGAGCAGATGAAACCAATCCGCCTTCTTCGCAAAAGCTGTTCTGGTATGTGCGGGGAGACTCTCATCGGCCGCCGCTTTCTCGTACACCGCGGCAATTTGGGAGTACTGTTCTGCCTTAAGAGGCATTCGCCGGGCATGCCGCTGGGAAATTGCCGTGGCAGCCACGCTCATCAATAGCGGTTCGTGATTCATGGGAGCCCTCCGTGTGGCCCCCGCCGTAAAACAAGAAACGCTGCTTCAGAAGCTAAGTTCCTGCTGCAAAAGCCCGGTGCATCGTGGCGCGGGACTAGCGGGTAACTCCATCCGTTACCCTCCCGGCACTTCCCGATTGATTGGGACCAAATAAGTGGCGGTCCCGCAAGGATTCGAACCTTGAACCCTCTGCTTAGAAGGCAGATGCTCTATCCCTTGAGCTACGGGACCACACGGGAATTTGCCGGACTATAGCCGAAACTCGTGTCAGTGCGTCCAGCGATCCGGCCTGCCGAACTTGAAATTCTCGGCGTAAGACTTCGGTCTTACTTCCGTCTCACGCGGCTCTTCGAGGCGGAAGCCGATGCCCTGTCGCGTGGCGTAGGCGATCGCCTCCTCCTTGGTGGCGAAGGTCATGCGGACTTGCTGGCGCGTCTCAGCCGAGCTTGTCCAGCCCATCAGCGGCTCGATCGTCCGCGGTTGGTCGGGAACGAATTCCAGGACCCACTCGCGCGAGGCGGCGTTGCCTTGCTGCATCGCCGTCTTAGCAGGCTTAAAGATGCGCGCCGACATGCGTTCTCCTTCGACACTAGGCCAGGCGATGGTCGGGGCAGCAAGATTCGAACTTGCGACCCCCTGCTCCCAAAGCAGGTGCGCTACCAGACTGCGCTATGCCCCGATCAATTCGCCGGCACAGGGCTGAAATGCCCCGCCACGAGGCAACAAGCCATGCCGCAACATACATAATTCGCCACAGCGCGGGTGACTAGCCTCAGCAGCCAGGCCCTAGGGGCCGTGGCCGCACTCCTATACTGAAGCTTTGAGCAAAACGCTAATGCTTCGCGTCCTGGCTGATGAGGCCAGGATAGATGACCTTGTCACCGGGCTTGAGACCGATCTTGTCGGTCTCTCCGGCGTTCAATTCGAGAACGCCCGCCACGTCGCCATCCGACGGAATGATCGCGGTCGAGAACGGTTCGGTGTTGCTCTCGATGCGATGCACCTCTCCGTCGGCAGAGATGAATACCATGTCGAGCGGAATGAACGTGTTCTTCATCCACATCGTCGCAGGTTGCGGCGGGTCGTAGATGAACAGCATGCCGGCATTCTCAGGAAGCGAGCGGCGGAACATCAATCCGAGAGCACGTTCCTGATCGGTGGTCGCCACCTCGATGTTGAAGTTGTGATCGCCGGACGCCGTCTTTAGCACGAGCGTTTCCGTGCCCGCGGCGAAGCTGCCGTCCCACGGCATGAGAAGCGCGAGCGTAACAAGACCGGCGGCCGCCAGACGATAGAGCCGGTCGATGACGTCGATCGTCAGTGAGAAGATGGGCCTTGCGCGCCGTCCGGTTTCAATTCCGCGGCCATAAGGCCCTTCGGCCCGCGACCATAGCGCACCAGCACTGACTGGCCCGGCCTGAGCTCGGTGAAACCGCAGCGCCTGAGCGTTTCCATGTGCACGAAGATGTCCAGCGTCTGCGCGCCCCGGGTCAAAAAACCGAAGCCTCTCAATCGGTTGAACCATTTCACAGTGGACCGCTCCCAGTCGCTTTCCGGTACCACCACGACATGGGTGCGCTGCGGAAGTTGCGAGGGATGGATCGCCGTGGAGTCGTCCATGGCGCGGATGCGGAACGCCTGCAAGCCCTTCGGCCGGCGCAGCACCTCGCACACCACGCGCGCGCCCTCGTAGGCAGTCTGGAAACCGTCGCGCCGTAGACACGTCACATGCAGGAGGACGTCGGGAAGATCTTCGTCTGGGACGATGAAGCCATAGCCCTTTGACGCATCGAACCACTTAATCGAACCCGACACTTCGAAGACATCAACTGTGACTTCCTCGTCGCGTTGGATATGGCTCTCTAAATGTGGCGGTTCTTTCGCCCCCATGCCGCATTCCCCCGCTTCACTTCTAACGCAGCCGAGCGACACGCCACAAAAC
>JBKOUI010000351.1:0-3074 GCA_046723315.1 Pseudomonadota bacterium
GTACAATAGAAGGCGCGATGGGCGAGCTTGGTCGGCTCTCAAGCCCCTGCTTTTCTCAGCTTCTGCTCTGAAATAACCCAAGAACGCGTCCTCTTGGGGTACAGCGCGCTTAGTCTTTATACTGATGTCTCGCGCGATAGACATGACGTACCGTCATCGACTACCTGAGGCTGTTGCACTACTGCACAACGGCACAATTCAAGCCGGAAAAATCGATCGTACGAGGCCGCCCCTACTTTCAGGTCGCTCGCCGAGAGATTGCTGTGCCCTATCCTCGGGCTTCCAGCATCCTCTATCCTGCGCCTACCTCGTCCACTTGAAGGGGCGTTTCTCGAGAGCGTTCGTGAGGCGGGACGAGGTGCGGCGCCTGCGGGCTCGTGCGACGCGGCATGAGCGCTCGGGCGGTGCCGGAGCTCCTCCCGGGACCATTAGGAGTCCCCGCCTGGAGCAGGCTGAAGGATCGGTCGACGCGTTCGAGCGTGGCGGACCGGACTAAAGCGAGGCCCGTGCCGACAAGACGTCGCAAATGCCATGCGTTATCGGCCTCTGGCCCACTTGAGCGCATTTTTTGGTGCGCTATCGGCCTCTGGCCTACTTGAGCGCATGTGGCGCGCCGAGAGGCGCCAGCGTGTCTCCGCAAGGAGGCGCGAACCATAGGTTTGCGCTTTTCGGCGCGCCATCCCCCTTCATGCCTCGCGCCTTGCGGCGGCGGGAACTTTTGCTGTGCCGGTCATTGCGCGGGCGCGAACCTGCCGTTACCGTCGGCAAAGACCGGAGGTGCTGATGCCGAACCTATCGAGTTGCGCAAGGATCTTGGCCCGTCTTGCTACCGCAACGGTCCTGCTGCTTCTGGGCATTTGGCTGGTGAATGGGCCAGAGCCCGCACACGCCGCGCCGGGTTTCGGGTCATTGCCGGGCGCTCATGCAACCGCCGCAGAGCCGGCGCGCATCTTCAAGCGCGGGCGGCCTCCGATCTATCCCTACTACTACAGTCCAGGGCGGCCTGGCGGTTACAGCTTCTATTTTGGCTTCGTGCCCTACGAGAAGGGCGACTACGAGACGCAAGCCCTCCAGCGCATGTTCCCCGAGGCGAATTATCCGCCCAGCATGCGGTACTGGACGCCGCGGTCGGGCTTTTAGCGGCGCGCGGCGAAGAAGTCCTTTAGAAGGGCCGCGGCGCGCGTGTCGCCCATTCCGCCGATCACTTCCGGCGCGTGATGGCAGGTCGGCTGCTGAAAAAATCGCGGGCCATGCTCGATCGCGCCGCCTTTCGGATCGGCGGCGCCGAAATAAAGGCGGCGGATGCGGGCAAACGAGATTGCCGCCGCGCACATGGCGCAGGGCTCGAGCGTCACATAGAGGTCGCAGCCTGTCAGCCGCTCTGAGCCAAGCTTGGCTGCGGCGGCGCGGATGGCGAGAAGCTCGGCATGCGCCGTGGGATCGCGCAAGGTGAGCGTGCGATTGCCGGCGCTCGCCAGAACCTCGCCGCCGGCGCTTACAATCACCGCGCCGATCGGCACCTCGCCGAGATCGCGCGCCGCCTCGGCCTCTGCGAGCGCAAGCTCCATCGGTCGCACGGCCTTGCGGCTTGTCCCCACCTCTGCGAGCTTCGTTATCATGGAAGGCAAGGTGCGCGGGAAGAGAGGCGAGCGTCAAGCGGTGCGGAATGGCGAAAGGCGCGTGGGCGGAAAGCTACCCCCGCCACGCCCCCAGGAACCGATGCGCATCGCCAAGGCGATTGCTCATGCCGGATTGTGCTCGCGCCGCGACGCAGAAGCCTGGATTGCTGCCGGCCGCGTCTCGGTCAACGGCAAGGTATTGACCACGCCGGCCCATGTCGTTTCGCCTGGCGACAAGATCTTGGTGGACGGCGAACCCCTGCCCGCCCTCCAGGCGCCGCGGCTGTGGCGCTATCACAAGCCGCGCGGCCTCGTCACCAGCCACAAGGACCCGCAAGGCCGGCGCACCGTGTTCGAGGCTCTGCCGCCAAACCTACCGCGCGTGATTTCGGTGGGCCGACTCGACATCAACACCGAAGGCCTTCTATTGCTCACCACCGACGGCGCGCTCGCTCGCCATCTCGAGTTGCCGAGCACCGGCTGGCTTCGGCGCTACCGCGTGCGCGTACATGGCCGCGTGACCGAAGCGGCGCTCCACGACCTGCGCGCCGGCGTCACCATCGACGGCGTGAGATATGGGCCGGTGGAGGCGCGCATCGACCGCGAGCAAGGCTCAAATCTCTGGCTCACGCTGAGTCTGCGCGAAGGCAAGAACCGCGAGGTGAAGCGGCTCGCCGAGCATCTCAGCCTCACCGTCAATCGCCTGATCCGGATTTCGTTCGGACCGTTTGCCCTAGGCGATCTCGCCGAGGGACAAGTTGAGGAAGTGAAGCGGCGCGTGCTCGCCGATCAGCTCGGGCCGAAGCTCGCGCGAGAATTCGGGTTGAAGGCTTGATGCGCATCGTCGCCGGCAAATTCAGGGGCGCCAGCATCGATGCACCCAAGGGACTCGCCACGCGACCGACATCCGACCGGGTGCGCCAGGCGCTGTTCAACGTGCTCGAGCATGGAGCACCGCGCTTCGACTTCGAGCGCGCACGCGTGCTCGACCTGTTCGCCGGCTCAGGCGCGCTCGGGCTTGAGGCTTTGTCGCGCGGCGCGCGCTATGCCGTGTTCATCGAGGAGAGCGCTCAGGCACGCGCGGCGATCAGGCGCAATGTGGAAGCGCTGGGCCTAACCGGTGTCACCAAGATCTGGCGCCGCGACGCGACCAAGCTCGGTACGGCCGGGACGCTTCAGCCGTTTCAGCTCATCTTCTGCGACCCGCCTTACGGCAAGGGACTCGGGGAACGCGCACTTGACGCGGCGATTAATGGCGGGTGGACAGAACAAGGAGCAGTTGCCGTGTTGGAAGAGCGCGCAGGGGCGAACCTTGTCTGGCCCGCTCCATTTCGTGAAATCGACCGGCGGCGTTATGGCGATACTCAGATTGCGATCGCAAGGCTCGGAAACGAAAGCGGTTTCTACCCTTGACCCGAGCCTTCCCACTTCGTGCTTAAATGCCGCGAATTAGGC
>JBKOUI010000173.1:0-11068 GCA_046723315.1 Pseudomonadota bacterium
ATACCGTTTTCCTCGAGAATAACTCGCTGGATGACGGCACGTTCGTGCGTGGCGAGGCGGTTGCGGGCGTCGAATATCGTTATCCATTCGTTGCCACCACCGGCAGCATCACTCATGTGTTCGAGCCGATCGCGCAGATCATTGCGCGGCCCGACACAGCCGGCAATCAGCAGGATATTCCGAACGAGGATGCGCTCAGCCTCGTGTTCGACGACACGCTTCTGTTCGATATCGACAAGTTCTCGGGCTATGATCGGATCGAAACCGGCACTCGCGCCAATGTCGGCTTCCGCTACACCGCGCAACTGATGTCTGGCGCCTATCTCCAGGCGGTCGCGGGACAGAGCTACCAAATTGCCGGAGAGAACGAGTTCGACACCGAGTTCTATCGCTCGGCCGGTCTTGCCACCGACTCTTCGGATTACGTGACCGGCATCTACCTGCAGGCAACGTCGAATGTCTCCTTCACGGCCCAGACACGCTTCGATCAGGACACCCTCGATGTGAGACGAAGCGATGTCGGCTCGTGGGTGCGCTATGGTCCCGCGCAGGTCAGAGTGAACTATGCCGACGTCACCGGTGAGCCGGGCCTTGCCGCCGGCGAGCCGCGCGAAGAGATACTGACTGCCGCCGTCCTGGCGCTGACCAAGGATTGGTCCCTGCTCGGCAATCTTCGCTATGACATCGAGACTGACCAGACCATCACGGACGGTCTTGGCGTGCGTTATCAGGACGACTGCTTCATGCTCGACGTGACATATCAGCGGTCCTTCATCGAGGATCAGGACATCGAGCCCGACGAGCGCTTCCTCGTGAACTTCAGTCTGAAATATCTCGGCACCTATCAGGTCGCGACCTCGGCTACGGACGTGTTCGGGCCGAGCGGCACCGACACCAACCAGTAGGCGCGGGTTCATGTCTCGTCACTGTCGAGCAACTGATAACGCCGTAGCGACGAAGGTCCGTTCGTAGGGTGCTCGGTCATACGGCGCAGGCCTGCTCGCCGCCGTGTTGCTTGTTGTTTTACTGGATGTTGCCGCGACTATCGGCGAGGCGCAGGAAGTTTCGATTGTTGTCCTCGTCAACGACGACCCGATTTCCGACTATGACGTCGATCAGCGCGAGCGTTTCCTCGCCATCACCACGCAGCAACAGCCCTCCCCCGAGCTGAAAAAGAAAGCAACCGATCAGCTCATCGATGAACGGTTGCAAATGCAGCAGGGTCGCAAGCTCAGCGTCTCTGTCGACGACGACGATGTGAACACGATCGTCGAGGATATGGCCAAGAAGAACAACCTCGATGTGGACGGCCTCGCCACAGCGCTCGGCAAGGCCGGCGTCAACATCAAAACGCTGAAGGATCGCATCAAATCACAGTTGATGTGGCAGAATGTGGTGCGCCAAAAATTCCGGCGTGAAATCCAGATCGGCGATGCCGACGTCGACAAGGCGCTGTCTGATGCGGGCGCCGGTGAGCAGTCAAGCGGCAGTCCGGCCGAGACAGCGCTTCAGCTTCGCCAAGTGCGCTATGAGGTTCCTGCCGGCGCCGATCAGAAGACCATCGCCGAAAGACTTGCCGCAGCCGAAAGCGTACGCGCCCATTTCGGATCTTGTGCCGACCTTGGCAAAGGCGTTGAGGGCGCAACCGTCAAGACGCTTGCGGACCAGCAGCCTGCGTCGCTGGTACAGCCGGCGCGGCTCTTGGTGATGAATGCCAAGATGGGCCAGATGACACCCCCTACCCTCACCGCTTCTGCAGTCGAGATGTACGCCGTGTGCGGCAAGCGCTCGGTCAGGGGCGACGACAAGACGCGCGAGGAAACGCAGCGGAAGCTGATGAACGAGGAGATGGGACTCCGCGCCGAACGGCTGCTGCGAGATCTCCGTCAGGACGCCTTCATCGAATACCGCTGAAGGCCTATTCGTGCTAGCCCGGGGCCATGGCCCTGGCCGAACGTCCCCTGGCGCTCACTCTTGGCGACCCCGCCGGGATTGGGCCTGATATCACGTTGCTCGCCTGGCTCGCGCGAGAGCATGAGGCGATTCCGCCTTTCGTGCTGCTCGGCGATCCGAGCGTGCTTGCGGCGCGGGCCGAGGCCCTCGGCTTGAGAGTGCCGATCGCAGCCGTTTCTGACCCGGTTGTTGCGGAGGAACGCTTCGCCGAGGAGCTTCCCATTCTTCCGGTCATAGTGGCCGGGACGGTGGACGCTGGACGTCCGGACGAGGCCGCCGCACCTGCCATTCAGAATTCGATCGAACAAGCCGTCCGTCTCGTCCAGAACGGCGAGGCGCGCGCCGTGGTCACCAATCCCATCAGCAAGGCGATGCTCTATCGCGGCGGCTTCGCCTTTCCGGGACACACCGAATATCTCGCTTCACTTGCCACTGCCGGCCAAACGGCTCTGCATCCCGTGATGATGCTCGCCTCTGGCGCACTCAAAGTTGTGCCGGTTACCATTCATATCCCGTTGAAAGAGGTTCCCCGTTCGCTGACCAAGGAACTCATCGTTGCGACCATCGAGATTACGGCGCGCGATCTTGGCCGATTTTTTGGAATCCAGCGACCCCGGCTTGCGTTAAGCGGGCTGAACCCTCACGCCGGAGAGGAAGGAAGCCTCGGTCGTGAGGAGATGGAGGTCATACAACCCGCGATCGAGGCGGCGCGCGCCAGGGGACACCACGTCACCGGCCCGCATCCTGCCGACACGCTGTTCCACACGGGTGCCCGCGCGAGCTACGATGCGGCGATCTGCATGTACCACGACCAGGCGCTCGTGCCATTCAAGACGCTCGCTTTCGAGGAAGGCGTCAACGTAACGCTCGGACTTCCCTTCGTGCGCACCTCCCCGGACCATGGCACGGCCTTTTTCATCGCCGGCACCGGCAAGGCCAATCCAAGAAGCCTCATCGAAGCCCTTCGCTTTGCCGACGCCATGAGCCGGCATGCCGAGCGACACACGTGAGCACGCCTGACGGGTTGCCGCCGCTGCGCGAGGTGATCCATTCTTCAGGCCTCTCGCCAAAGAAGAGTCTCGGTCAAAATTTCCTGCTCGACTTCAATCTCACGCGCCGCATCGCCCGCGCTGCGGGTCCGCTCGAAGGCGCGACCATTGTGGAGGTCGGCCCTGGCCCGGGAGGACTTACGCGCGCCCTCCTTCTCGAAGGAGCTTCGCGGGTCATTGCCATCGAACGGGACGAACGTTGTCTCTCCGCCCTGTCGGATATTGCCACCCTCTACCCTGGGCGGCTTGAAATCGTCGCGGCCGACGCGCGCGAGGTGCGCTATGCAGAATTGGGGCTTGCTTCGCCTGCCCGTATCGTTGCCAACCTCCCCTACAGCGTTGCTACCCCTCTTCTCATCGGTTGGCTGAAGAGCGAGCCCTGGCCTCCTTGGTTCGACCGGCTTGTGCTCATGTTTCAGCGCGAGGTCGCCGATCGCATCATCGCCAAGCCCCGCAGCAAGGATTACGGACGTCTCGCAGTGCTGTCGCAATGGCGCACAGAGCCACGCATCCTGTTCACCTTGCCCGGGGCAGCCTTCACGCCAAAGCCCAAAGTCGACTCTGCGCTTGTCGAAATGGTACCGCGGGCCAAGCCAGAGCCGGCTTGCGGAGTGAATGAGTTGGAGAAGGTCACGGCTGCGGCCTTCGGCCAGAGGCGCAAGATGTTGCGCTCATCGCTGCGCCAGCTCACCCCCCACAGCGAGGACATTCTCGTCGACCTCGACATCGAGCCGACGGCGCGGGCCGAGGAGCTTGCCGTCGCCGATTTTTGCCGGATCGCCAATGCGCTCAGACAGCGCGGGACTAGAGCTCGGTGAGCAAATTCTGCACGAAGCTCTTAAGCCCCGTTAGGCGTGTCCGGCGCAGGCGCTCGGCAGCCAGTATGCAGCGAATTGCCTCCGCCGACCGGTCGACGTCGCAGTTGATGACGACATAATCGTATTCGGTCCAATGCTGGATCTCGTTACTCGCGCCGAGCATCCTTCGGCGCACGACCTCGGGAGGATCCTGGGCACGCACATTGAGGCGCTGCTCGAGATCTGCCGCGGTCGGCGGCAAGACGAACACGGTCACGACGTCGTCTTTGGCTTTAGCCCGCAAGCTCGCGGCTCCCTGCCAGTCGACGTCAAACAACACATCGCGGCCTGCGGCGAGCGCGTCCTCGACGGGCTTTCGGGTGGTGCCGTAATAATTGTCGAACACCACCGCCCATTCCAGGAAATCGCCCTGATCGCGCATCTTGGTGAAGGTGTCGCGGTCGACGAAGTGGTAGTCCTTGCCGTCCTTTTCGCCTTGCCGCTTTCTACGCGTGGTGTGGGAGACCGATATCTCGAGACTTCGATCCTCTTCGAGCAGCTTGCGCGCAATCGTGGTCTTACCCGCGCCCGAGGGCGACGACAGCACCAGCATGAGCCCCCTTCTGGCGATGCCGATCTCGTCCATGGCCGTTAGCTATTCGATATTCTGGATCTGCTCGCGCAGCTGATCGATGACCGTCTTGAGCTCGATCCCGGCGCGGCTGATCTCGATGTCTGACGCCTTTGAACAGATGGTATTGGCCTCGCGATTGAACTCCTGAGCGAGAAATTCAAATTTGCGGCCGACCGGCTGGTCGCTTTCGATAAGCTCAATCGCCGCCGCCAAATGGGCGCGCAGTCGGTCGAGCTCTTCCTGAATGTCAGCCTTGGCAACGAGCAGAAGTGCTTCCTGATAAACCCGCTCTGGGTCGAGGCCGGCGGCCGCCTCGGTGAGGCGCGCGATCTGCTCGGCAAGCCGCATGGCAATCGCCTCTGGCTGGCGGGAAGCTGCGGCCGCGCTACGCTCGACGAGAGCGCCAATCGTCGCAAGCTGTTTTGAGATCACCGCCTGAAGTCGCTCGCCCTCAGCCTTACGGGCGCGGACAAGCTCATCGAGCACGCCGGCTAGCCCTGCCAGGAGCGCACGGTAGAGCGCGGCCTGCGCTTCTTCGCTCTCGTCGGCCTCGGCCGCTTCGACCACGCCGCGCATCGACAGTAATGTATCGAGGCGCGCGGCCTTGAGATCGGTCAAGGCTTGCGCACGTTCCGCCACTGCTTGCGCTTGAGCAAGAGCGGCCTCGTTCAGGCGAATCTCGGTCCTGCCCACTTCGCGCCTAACACCGAGGTTCAGAGTGCAATTGCCGCGTGTGAGTTTTTCCTGAGCCAAGCCTCGGGCCTTGATCTCGAGTCCTTCGAAACCCGTCGGCAGGCGAAGGCGAAGTTCGAGACTGCGGCCGTTGACGCTGCGCGCCTCCCAAGACCAGCTCGTGTCCGCATGCACGCCGTCAGCGCGGGCGAAGCCAGTCATGCTTTTGAGGGTCATGCGGAGGTTAAGCCTTGCGACGGGTGAATTTGAGCCTCGCCGCTTATAAGCCGAGTCGCAAGCTTTTTGGGCAGCCGCGCTGGCTAGCGCTTGGGATTGCGGAGGGGCTTGGGCGGCACGTCATCGTCTTGGACGCCTTCGGGCGAGAACGGATTCTGCGCGCCGCCGAGCGCGTCCGGATCGGCGAACGGTGCGGCGGGATCTGCCGCCATCGCGCTTGACGCGCCTTTGGCAACGGCTGTGCCCGCGATCTTCGGCTGCACGCCGGCATTGCCCGGCGCCACATCAGCCGCCGAGCCGCCTTGTGCGTCAGTCACACTCTCGCCTTGAGCCGCAGCCGCGGCTTGTGCGGCAGCTTGTGCCGCCGCTTCCTCGGCCTCTTTTGCCCGGATCTCACGCTCCACGACGCGCCACTTCGCGACGTTCCTGTTGTGCTCCTCGAGCGAAGCGGCAAACACATGGCCGCCACTGCCGTCAGCCACGAAATAGAGGTCCTTGGTCTTGGCGGGCTTCAGCACCGCCTCGATCGATGCGCGCCCTGGACAAGCGATCGGCGTCGGTGGCAAGCCATTGATTTTGTAGGTGTTATAAGGCGTCTCGCGATCGACTTCGTCCTGCTGAATGGGATGATCGAGAACCGCCTTGCCGCCCACGAGACCGTAGATGATGGTGGGATCGGATTGCAGTCGCATGCTCTTCTTCAGCCGGTTCTGGAATACGCGTGCGATGCGCGGACGCTCGTCGGCGCGTCCCGTCTCCTTCTCCACGATCGAGGCGAGAATCAGCGCCTCTTCCGGCGTCTTCACCACGATGTCGTCGTCGCGCTCTTGCCAGACCTTGGCGAGGAACTTCGTTTGCGCCGCTTGCATGCGCTCGATGATGTCTTGCCGCGTGTCGTTCTTGCCGAACTTGTAAGTGTCGGGGAGCAGAGTGCCCTCCGCCGGGACTTCGGCGATGTCGCCATGAAGATCAGGGTTGGCCCTGATCTTGTCAACGATCTGTTGTGTGGTCAGCCCTTCTGCCAGCGTCACTTTATGCTCGATCGACTTGCCTTCGACGAGCGTGTCGAGCACCTGGCGCATGCTCGCATATTTGGGAAACTCATATTCGCCAGCCTTCAGGCTGCCTTGCCCCTTCACATACATGAAGTAGATGATGCTGGTCATGAACACGCGCCGGTCGTCGATCACGCCGTCGCGCTCAAGCCGCTCGGCGATTGCGCTCACCCCCTCGCCCCGCGGGATGGCGATTACCGTCGAGGTGGGCAGCGGCCCAGGCTTATCGAATTGCACCTTGACCCAGTAGAAGAGGCCCACGAACAGACACGCCAAGATAAAGAAGAACGTGAAGAGGCCGTCGAGCATCCCGAGGAAGGGATGCTGATTTGGTTCAGGCTCGTCGTGGTCGGGTGGTTCAGGCGGACGGACCGGCTCAAGCGCCTCGATCGGGCTGCGCGGGAGGACGGCGGTGACCTGCCGGCCGGTCAGGGCTGGCTGGTTGAGATCCTCGTTGTCGTTTGCCGTCCCCGAAAAGTCCTTCGTCAACGACATGGCAACTTGCCCTGCGGATAGCCTTAACCAATTGACGGCGAAATATGGCGAAAGGGAGGTTCGGCAGCGTCAAGCGTCCAAGCGGCGAAGGATCAAAGAAGCGTTAGTTCCTCCGAAGCCGAAGGAATTCGAGAGCACGGTATCGATTGTTCTGCGTCTCGCTTGGTGCGGCACGAGATCAATCGCAGTGGCAACGGAAGGATTGTCGAGATTGAGTGTCGGCGGCGCCAAGTTGTCGCGAATGGCAAGCGCGGAAAAGATTGCCTCGACCGCCCCCGCAGCTCCGAGTAGGTGACCGATCGCCGATTTGGTCGAGGACATTGAGACTTTGCCAGCAGCGTTGCCAAACAGCCTCTCGACCGCAGCGAGTTCGATCTCGTCGCCCATCGGTGTCGAGGTGCCGTGCGCGTTGATATAGTCGATATCGGCCGGATCGATGCCTGCCCGCTTCACTGCGGCCACCATGCAACGATAGGCGCCGTCGCCATCCTCAGCCGGCGCGGTGATGTGGAAGGCGTCGCCTGACAGGCCGTAGCCGATGATTTCGGCATAGATCCGCGCGCCGCGCGCCTTGGCGTGCTCGAGTTCCTCAAGCACAACCACGCCGGCACCCTCGCCCATGACGAAGCCGTCGCGGTCGCGGTCGTAAGGCCGCGAAGCGCGTTCCGGCTGATCGTTGAAATTGGTCGAGAGCGCACGACAGGCGGCGAATCCCGCGATGGCTAGGCGGCAGATCGGGGATTCGGTGCCGCCGGCGAGCATCACGTCGGCGTCGCCGAGCGCGACGAGGCGTGAGGCATCGCCAATCGCGTGCGCACCGGTCGAGCAGGCGGTTACTACCGCGTGGTTGGGCCCTTTGAGGCCATGCTCGATGGACACATAGCCCGCTGCAAGGTTGATGAGACGTCCAGGAATGAAAAACGGACTGACGCGGCGGGGCCCTTTTTCGGCGAGGAGCAGCGACGTCTTCTCGATGCCCTGTAGGCCGCCGATGCCCGAGCCGATCAAGACACCGGTACGGATTTGGTCCTCATAGGCGGTAGGCTTCCAGCCTGCATCCTTCAGAGCCTGGGTCGCTGCCGACATGGCATAGACGATGAACTCATCGACCTTGCGCTGCTCCTTCGGCTCCATCCAGTCGTTGGCGTTGAAGGTGCCGTCGGAGCCGTCCCCATGCGGGACTTGGCAAGCGATCTGGCATGTAAGATCGGAGATGTCGAAATTCTCGATGCGGCGCGTTGCGCTCTTGCCCGCAGTGAGGCGCTCCCACGTCGTCTCGTAGCCGCAGCCTAACGGGGAGACGAGACCAAGACCGGTGATGACGACACGTCGCATCGCGCCTTCGCGTGATCCTCGAGGGGACCTGTTTGCCGAGCCGTTTGGGGCTACTTATGTCACGACGGGTGCGATTTGGGCCCGTGCGAAGTCGCGTCAAGCGGCCGTATTCTTCTCCAGGAACTTGATCGCGTCGCCGACGGTGAGGATGGTTTCTGCCGCATCGTCAGGAATCTCGCAGCCGAATTCCTCCTCGAACGCCATGACCAGCTCGACGGTGTCGAGACTGTCGGCCCCAAGGTCGTCGATGAAGCTCGCATTCTCGGTGACCTTGTCGGCTTCCACTCCGAGATGCTCCACCACGATCTTCTTAACGCGCTCCGAGATATCGCTCATTTCCGCCTCACCGTCCCTCGCTTTACAATCAAAAGGCCTCGCACCTCCCCCCGAGCTCGCGGCTCACGGCCTAACATCCCCGAGCGGTAAGTTACGAGGGTTGATCGCGGCGGGATTGTCTTTTGTCAAGCCCCCACGGAGCGGCCGTTTGGGTACCATAGTTTATAAGCCTTTGCCAGACGCTCGGCCCGCGAGAAAAATGCCCGTCAATTCTACTGAAGCTGTTCCTTCAAGCCTTTGCCATGCAAGGCTTACACCATGACCATGCCGCCGTTGATATGCATCGTCTCACCGGTGACGTAGGCGGCCTCTGAACTGGCGAAGAAAACCACGCCCGCCGCTACGTCCTCGGGCTTGCCGAAGGTCTGGGCCGGGATCGCGGCGGCGATACCCTCGACCTGCTTCTCCGTCAAGGCGTCGGTCATGGGGGTCTTGATGAACCCTGGGGCAATGGCGTTGGCTGTGATGCCTCTGCTCGCCACCTCACGTGCCAGAGACTTAGTCATGCCGACCAGGCCCGCTTTTGACGCGGCATAATTCGGCTGCCCCGGATTCCCAAGCACGCCGGAGATCGAAGCAATATTGACGATGCGGCCGTAGCGCCGACGCATCATGCCGCGCAGGATGCCGCGGGTAAGCACGAACACCGAGGTGAGGTTGACGAGAATGACGTCGTCCCACTCATTGTCCTTCATGCGCATAAACAGGTTGTCGTGTGTAATGCCGGCATTGTTGACGAGAATATCGGTCTGCCCGAGCGTCTTTTCGGCCTCGTCGGCCAGCTTGGCTACTGCCTGCCGGTCGCGCAGGTCGCACGGCATGACGAACACGCGTGAACCGAGCTCGCCAGCTACCGACTCGAGCTTCTCCTTATTCGTGCCAGAGATCGCCACGGTCGCGCCCTGCCCGTGCAGCGCCTTGGCAATGGCGCCGCCGATGCCGCCAGAGGCACCGGTCACGAGCGCTCCCTTCTCTGTCAGGTCGAACATATGACGCTCTCCTTCTTTAAGGGACTCTAAGCCAGCGCGGTTGAAGCAGCTTCAAGCTCTTCCGGCGTTCCCACACTTCGCGCATCGAGCCCATCGAAGCGTCGCGCAATACCGGTGAGTACGCGCCCGGCTCCCGCTTCGTAGACGATGCCGACCCCGTTTGATCCGAGATAAAGCATCGTCTCTCGCCATCTGACCATGCTCGTCACCTGCTCGATCAGTCTTGCCCTGATGGCTTCAGGATCGGTGATGGGCGCAGCCAGTACATTGGCAACTATGGGAACGGCGGGCGTTTCAACCTTCACGTTTGCCAAAGCCTCCTGCATCACGTCTGCCGCCGGTTGCATCAGCGCGCAATGGAAAGGTGCACTGACCGGAAGCAGCACGGCACGTCGGGCGCCGAACTTGGGCGCGAGAGCAACCGCGCGATCGATCGCCGACTTAGTGCCGGAGATCACCACCTGGCCTGGGGCATTGTCATTAGCAGCGGCGCACACTTCTCCTTGCGAAGCTGCTTTCGCCAATTCTTGTGCCTTCTCGAGATCGGCGCCGAGAAGGGCTGCCATTGCCCCTTCGCCTACCGGCACCGCCTCCTGCATGGCTCGGCCGCGCGTCTTCAAGAGCCGTGCCGTATCACCAAGGGTGAGGGCTCCGGCCGCGGCGAGCGCCGAATATTCGCCGAGCGAATGGCCGGCGACATAGGCAATCTTGTCCTGAAGCTTCACTCCCTTGCTGGCGAGAACGCGCATGACCGCGAGCGAGACCGCCATCAGAGCCGGCTGCGCGTTCTCGGTGAGGACAAGCTCGTTGTCGGGCCCCTCCCACATGAGCCGCGACAGATTTTGGTCGAGACCAGCGTCAACCTCATCGAAGACGGCGCGCGCCTCAGGATAGGCCTTGGCCAGTTCGGCACCCATGCCGACGGCTTGGCTTCCCTGACCAGGAAAAATAAAGGCGATGCTCATAAAACGGGGTCATTTCGATGGGTCGGAGATGGGGCAAAGACACTGTTTCAATCTTTTCTGTCAAGCGAAGCCCGGGCTCTCGCCATCGCCGCAGCGACAAGCGGCAAAAGCGCGCGAGCCGCAACCGACCGAAAGATAAAGGCTTCCCCTAGAGCCCCACATGCTAGAAAGGCCTAGAGGCAGATACCAAACAAGAGTTTAAGGGAGACATTCATGAAACGCCCTGTTGTGTTCGGCGCCATGGTCGCATCTGCCGCGGTGATGACCACAAGCGTGTCGCTTCTCGCCGCCGAGTCTGAGACCTGGCCCTGGAAGTCGAAGCTACCTCCTAACCCCGCGCTCGTTCAGCTTTCCTCGGTCGAGAACATCTCCGTCGTCATCAACAAATCGGACTCACCGACAATCGCCATCACCGTGAACGCATCCGCACCATCGCCCGGCTTTAGCGAGTTTCAACTAGCGCCGCGCATGGGCGATCCTAAGGATCTGGTTTTCTCCTTCGACGCCAAGGGCCGGCCGTCCCAGGACATGACCAAGCAAGAGGTCACGCC
>JBKOUI010000084.1:0-2428 GCA_046723315.1 Pseudomonadota bacterium
GCGTATGACTATCCCTATTGCCTCCAGGGCCGCGGCATCGGCATCCCCGGTGACTGCTCCTACACCAGCTATGGCCAGTGCATGGCGTCGGCGTCCGGTCGCGCCCTCTACTGCAACGTCAATCCGCGCGTTGCCTTCGGACAGC
The DNA here is from genome assembly GCA_046723315.1 of Pseudomonadota bacterium. Lineage (GTDB taxonomy): Bacteria > Pseudomonadota > Alphaproteobacteria > Rhizobiales > Methyloligellaceae > Methyloceanibacter. Next base: position 146 of record JBKOUI010000084.1, read on the forward strand.
AGCAGCGGCTCCGGATTCACCGGGATTATTGATCGGGGCTCGCTAATTTCTCTCGGGATGGCCAGACCGACGCGCGAAAGCTATTCGCGCTGAATGATCCGGCCACCCGAACTCCCCCTGTTACACCTCTCAAAGACGTGATGCAGGCGCAGGCTTGACTCATTTCGTTTGCGCATATACTAAACCATATGGTTAAGTATCAAGAGCAAATTCTGGACCGCACCTTTGCGGCGCTGGCCGATCCGACCCGGCGCGCGCTGCTGGCGCGGCTCGGCGATCGCGAAAGCCTTTCGGTCAGCGAACTGGCGCAGCCGTTCTCGATGTCGCTGCCCGCGATCATGAAGCACCTCGATGTGCTGTCGGACGCCGGCTTGATCGCGCGCGAAAAGACCGGCCGCACGGTCGCATGCCGGTTGACAGCGCAGCCGATGGAGCAGGCGATGGAGTGGCTCAATCGCTACCAGCGCTTCTGGTCCGAGGCTCTCGACCGCCTTGCCGCTTTTGTGGAGGAAGACCCATGGCCGCCCAGTCAAGCCCTATCAAGTCAAGCGTCCGCGACGCCGAGCCCGCCGAGCGCCCCAGCCTCACGCTCAAGCGCCGGTTCAACGCGGCGCCCGAAAAAGTCTACGCCGCGTGGGCCGACCCGCAAAAGCTAGTACAATGGTTCGGGCCCGGAGCGGTCGAGGAAGGCTCGGTCAAGGCCGATATCGATCTGCGTGTCGGCGGCCGCTATCGCATCAGTTTCAACGCCAAGGGCACATATAACGAGGTCGGCGGCGTCTATCGGGAGGTCGTTCCGAACCAGCGGCTGGTGTTCAGCTGGGCGTGGCATTCGACGCCGGAGCGGGAATCGCTGGTAACGATTTCGATGACGCCGGAAGGCAGCGGCACGCTGCTCACTTTCCTTCACGAACAGTTCGCCGATACGACCGCGCGCGACAATCATGAGCGCGGATGGATGGAACTGTTGGCGAAACTCGAAAGCTACCTGGCCTGAACACAGGAGCCGCCCATGCAGCCGCACAGCATCGTCTCCCGCGAGGAATGGATCGCCGCCCGCAAGGCGCACCTTGCGCATGAGAAGGAATACACCAAGGCGCGCGAGCGCCTGGCCGAAGAGCGCCGCGCGCTGCCATGGGTCAAGGTCGATAGGGATTATGTGTTCGACGGACCCGACGGCAAGGTGTCGCTGGGCGACCTGTTCAAAGGGCACAGCCAGCTCGTGGTGCAGCACGTCATGTTCGCGCCCGACTGGAACGAGGCCTGCAAGAGCTGCTCGTTCTGGGCCGACGGTTTTGAGCGCATGGTCCCGCATCTGGCCGCGCGAGACACCACGATGGTCGCGATCTCGCGCGCGCCGCTGCCAAAGCTCGCCGCCTTCAAGCAGCGGATGGGCTGGACGTTCGACTGGCTGTCGTCAGGCGACAACGATTTCAATTACGACTACGGCGTTTCGTTCACGCCGGAGCAAATCGAGCGAGGCGGCAACTACAATTTCGGAACCACGCGCTTTGGCAGCGAGGAAGCACCTGGAATCAGCGTGTTCTATCGCGATGAGGCCGGGAACATCTTCCATACCTATTCCTGCTTCGCCCGCGGTCTCGACATGATGAACGCCGCCTATCACTACCTCGACCTGACCCCGCTCGGGCGTCATGAGAAAGGCCTGCCCTATCCGATGGACTGGGTGCGGCTACGTGACCAATACCAACCGGCGCCGGTTCAGGCATCCTGCTGCCATGGTTGAAATGCCTAGCCGTCATTGCGAACCTAGCTAAGCAAACCTTATCGCGGCATAACGGATAGATTGCTTCGCTACGCTCGCAATGACGCCGCAGAACAAGAGGAACTCGGATGCCTTACGTCGACGGCTTTATCGTTGCCGTACCGAAGAAAAAGCTCGAAGCTTACGTCCGCCTTTCAAAGAAGTGTGGCAAGGTCTGGCGTGAATACGGCGCGCTGGATTACCGCGAATGGGTCGCCGATGACGTCAAGGTAGGCAAGCTCACCTCGTTCCCGCGCAGCGTCAAACTGAAGCCGGGCGAAACCGTCGTGTTCGCCTGGATCACCTACAAGTCGCGCGCCCAGCGCGACAAGATCAACGCCAAGGTGATGGCGGACCCGCGGCTCAAAGAGATGACGGACGGGCCGCCGCCGTTCGACGGCAAGCGGCTGATCTATGGCGGCTTCGAAAGCCTGGTGAAAGTGTAGCTCGCAAGGGTATCCCTCGGCCTGCTGTATGCCGCGCGGTGGAATTGCTCACCTCGTCTCGCAGTCCCCTGC
>JBKOUI010000359.1:0-4419 GCA_046723315.1 Pseudomonadota bacterium
CAAGAGAAGCCGCGGGCCGCCGCGCTCGCGCTCCGCCTCGTCTTCCGTCATCACCGGTACCCTACTCAATTGATTGGCTGTCATTCCCTCCCCCGTAGCTGTTGCTTGCTAGGCCTCATATCAAGCGACTCGTGCGCGCCGTCGGATCATGAGCGGCGCAAACGACTTTTCCTGGCGGATCTCGAGTGCGCCCTCGCGCGTCATTTCAAGGGTCGCGGTAAAGCTCGAGGCTAGCGCCGTCTTCCGCATCTCAGGCTCGACCAGAAACTCGGCAAGAAGTTGATCGAGCGGCGCCCAGTCACAGAAGATGCCGAGCAGGCGCTCAAGCTCGACCCGCGCCTCTTTCAGCGACCATACTGTACGCGGGCGAATCTGCCAGGTGCGGATCGCGGTGCGCTGCCGCTGCTGCGAATAGGCCTTGAGCAGGTCGTAGACATTGGCCTCGTAGGTGCTCTTGCGGGTGATGCGGATCGCCTCGGGCGCCCCGCGCCCAAACACGTCGCGGCCGAGCCGCTTGCGCGTCATGAGCTGCGCCGAGACCTCGCGCATGGCATGCAGGCGCTTCAGCCTGAAAGCAAGAAGCGCGGCAAGCTCGGCGCCGGTGGGCTCGCCTTCTTCGTCCTTCTCGGCCGGAAGCAGTAGTTTCGATTTGAGAAAAGCGAGCCACGCCGCCATGACGAGATAGTCGGCGGCGATCTCGAGCCTGAGGCGGCGCGCCTCGGCGATGAAGTCAAGATATTGCTGGGCGAGCGCAAGCACCGAGATCTTGGCGAGGTCGACCTTCTGTGTGCGAGCGAGTGCAAGCAGAAGATCGAGCGGGCCCTCGAAACCTTCGACATCGACGACAAGCGTATCGCCCGGGCCGGCCTCGAGCCTTGGGTCGTCGCTCTCCCAATCGGAGATCACATCTGGCTCCTGTGGCTCTTCGCCAATCGCTGTCTCGTGTGCGCTCATGCCACCCTCGTGCCTGCCGCTTCGGTCACAAGCGCCATCGCCTCGGCCTGATCGAAAGGCTGCGGCGCATGGAAGAACCCGAGCGCGCGGGTGAAGCGCTCCGCTGCTAGGCCTTCGAGCGGCGGCACCGCGCTTGCAACCTCGACCATTTCCTTGAAGTCGCCGCTGCAATGGAGCGCGACATCGCAGCCCGCCGCGATCACCGCGCGGGCACGCTCTGCAAAGGGGCCACCAAGGGCCTTCATGCCGATGTCGTCGCTCATCACCAAACCGGTCAACCCAATGAAATCACGAATCACTTTCCGCATTATAACGGCTGAGGCGCTCGACGGTCGCTCGCCATCGAGGGCCGTCAGTAGGACATGGGCAGTCATGGCAAGGGGCGCATCGCGCAGCGCCTCGAAGGGGCGGAAATCGACCGCTTCAAGTTCTGCCGCAGGCGCATCGATACGGGGCAAGGCAAGGTGGCTGTCGGCCTTGGCCCGCCCATGGCCAGGCACGTGCTTGATCACCGGCAGGACGCCACCAGCGAGGCAGCCGTCCATCACCGCTCGGCCAAGCGCGATCACGACGTCAGGATCGGTCGAGAAGGCACGGTCGCCGATGATCTCATGCGCGCCCTTCTCCGGGACATCGAGCACGGGCGTACAATCGACGGTGATGCCTACGTCGTGGAGCTCTTGGGCGATCAGCCTCGCTCCTGCAAAGGCCGCCTGTTTGGCCATCTCCGGGTCCGTCTCGTGAAGCAGGCCATAGCAACGGGCCGGAGGCATGTTGCGCCAATGCGGAGGACGGAGCCGCTGCACGCGCCCTCCTTCCTGGTCAATGAGCACGAGCGCGTCGTCGCTCTCCACCGCGTCCTTATAGGAGCGGACCAGCGAGCGGATCTGCTCGGGCGAATTGCAGTTCCGCGCGAAGAGGATGAAACCGCAGGGGCGCTCCTTGGCGAAGAAACGCCGTTCGTCGTCGCTAAGCTTCAGCCCCGCGCAACTTGAGATGAAGGCTTTGGAGTCCACGACGCGGGGTAACGTGCGTCGCGGCTTCCGGTCAAGGCCGTCGCGGACGATTGCGTCTTCTATTGCGCCGTCACCAGGCAGTCAGGCAGGCCTTGCGCCTTCAGCTGGCTGCAAAGCTTGGTGGCCGCGGTTTTGTCGGCGATTGGGCCGATGCGCAAGCGGTACCACACACCCTTCGTGCCGAGGTCAGCCTTCTGCACCATCGGCCGGTAGCTGGCGAGCAGCGTCGGGTATTTCTGCTGCATGTCGGCGAAGCTCGCGAGCGCTTCGGTCTGATTCTTCTTCGACCCGACCTGCACGACATATTTGGTCGGCGTGGCAGCAGGCGTGATCGAGGCGGTCTGGGTCACCGGCTTCGGCTTCGCGGCCGGAACCGGCATGTCAGCAGCCTGCTGCGGAGCGGCAGCAGCGGGCGCAGGCGCAGCCGCAGCCGCATCGGCGGCAGGGGCTTGCGCAGGTGCAGGCGCAGGGCCAGCAGCGGCAAGCTGCATATCGGCGGGTGCCTCAGCAGGCGCGGCTCCAGGGGGTGGTGCCATCACGGAGCCGTCAGGGCGTACCACCATGGTCTTCACCTTGCGAGGGCCACCGTCGGCGGAATTCGGGTCATCAACCGAAGCGACGGTTGCCGGCGCCGAGCCATCCACAGCTTGCGTGGTCGGCGGCGCGCCGAGATCTGTCGAGGCCACCGGAGTAGGACCGGCAGGCGCACTGGCGGTATCAGTCGAAGGCGGCAGCGCAGGAACGGCGACTTCCTCCTGGCGAGGCACAAGATTATCCGCCTCGGGCTCATCTCCATTCTGCAGCCGGTCGTAGATCAGCTTGTTCTTATGAGGAAATTCCTTTCCTCCTGGCTGGTCGGGGGCTTCTTTGACCGGCCTCGCATCAGCCTGGACGATAGGCGGCTGATCTTCGGCGCCAATACCGCCGCCGCTCTGCTTGTAGGCGAAGGCAAGGGCACCGCCGAGAGCGATGGCGCCAAGCAGCGCGCTCCCAACCATGAAGGCACTGCGGCTCTTGAGCGAGAATCCCAACTTGGAACGAGCACCCGGCGGCGGAAGCGCCTGACCCTCGTCGAGGAAGTCGGCGTCTACGCGCTCGCTCTCGTAAAAGTCCTGCGCCGGCCGGCGTGGCTGCTCCATCGAGCCGAGGGCAATCTGCGGAGGCTGATCATAAAGAGCGTCGAAGGCTTGCAGCTGGCGGCGAGGATCGCTCGGGGGAACGTCGCCCGAATGCGAGGGCATCCCATAGTCGTGCGCGGGCTCTTCGCTGAACGTGCTGAAGCCGTGATCGGCCTGGGCTTGCGGCTGGGCATAACTGCCGCCGTCGGAACCGTGATCGTGCTCTTGGTGCTCGAACGAGGGCTCGGAAGAGAAGCTCGCATCCTGGAAGTTTGAATCGAAGCCCTGCTCAGGGAAGCTCGCATCGGCGAAGCTCTGGTTGCCGAAGCTCTGGTTGTTCCCAAAGCTCGCGTCGGCGAAGTTCTGATCCGAGAAGTTCTGCTCGGAGAAGCTCGCATCGCCGCTGTTCAGGCCAGGGAAACCCGCATCGCTAAAGCTCTGGTCCCTGAATGACTGGCTCGGGAACGCCTGACCGCCATCATAGCCAGAGTTGGAAAAACTCTGAGGCGCCGCCGGCTCAGCGTTTTGGAAGCTCGGCGCCCGAACCTGCTGGCCAGCGTCGCGATAGGCTTGCGTCTGGAAATCGGACGGCTGGAAGCTCGGCGTTGTGGTTTGCAGGTTTGAATAGCTTGGTGCAGCCGAAGGCTGCGAGCTCTGATAGGACGGCGCAGCGGCTGGGTGTGGGCTTTGATAGGGCGGCGTGGAAGCCGGATAGCTCGGCTGGCTCGGCGCCGGAGAATAGGAGTTCTGGTAGTTCAGTGGAGCTTGGCTGGGTGCCGGCGGTGGGCTCGGCGTATAGGGAGAATAGCTCGGTTGGGTTGGTTGGGGAGCTGGCTGACGTTGCTCATTGCCGCGCGTTACCGGCGTATAGGCTGGCATCTGCGCAAATGCTGGGTTGCCACCACCGAACATCGGCCGCTGTCCCATAGCCGGCTGACCCGGCCGTCCCCCTCCATGCGCCATAAGGTTTACCTCGCTCGGTTGAGCTTTGAGCGCGTTGCTGCCCCAAGCGTTTGTACTTGGAGCGTCCCCCACTCTCGCTGTGCTGGCGAAATCTGACTGCGACCCAGGGTTCGGACCGGCCTCGCGGCCGTGCCCGTCATCTCGCGTGGACATGGTACTTCCCTCAAACCACCCCCCGCCCCGGTTCAATCTCAGTGAAGCTCATGCAAGGCTTCGACGCCGAGAATCCCCAAACCCGACGCCAAAACACGCTTCGTGGCAGCCACTAGCGCTACACGAGCACGCGTTAACTCTCGGTCGTTCTCGTAAATAAATCGTAATTGTGGCAAGTCTTTGCCTCGGTTCCAGAGGCCGTGGAAGTCCGCCGC
>JBKOUI010000243.1:0-21136 GCA_046723315.1 Pseudomonadota bacterium
TGGCCGCGATTAGACGCGGACAACCTGCTCGACCACGACATCCGCGGACCCGAGCTTTAGTGGCTGGGTGGCCACGGCCTTCTCGTGGTGGCCGAAGCAGCCACCGAGCGCGATGGTGGCGGCCACGATCGTGGCGACGATGACAACGCCCTTCAAACCCTGCATGGTCTTCTCTCCTTTGGTTTAACGGCAGTAGCCGTCTTTGCATGTACCGGCGCGGCGTTTTCAGATCAAGGACGGATCGCTGTTCGCGGACCGTTTTCCCGGTCATTGATGCTAAAATGCAACGCCGAATCTCAACCTCCAGCCAGTCGAGGCTAGCTCCCGCTGAGACCCCAATCAAGCATGGTTAACACCCTGGGGGACTATGATTAAAAAAGGGTAAGAGCACAGTTGCTTTTGGGACACAGGCCCTTGAAACAAGGCCCAAAAGCTTAGGCTTTCTCGGCCGGTGGGAAGGGTCGGCGTAGCCTAGTTGATGAGCGGCGACCAGGCCGGATCAGAGCCGAAGGCGGGCGTCGCAACCTGGCGCTCGTTATAGCCGGTAAGATCGATGGTGTAGAGCTTCGGTCCTCCCGCCGCGCCCGGCGACTCCCTGAAGAACATCAGCACACGGCCGTTAGGAGCCCAAGTTGGGCCCTCGTTGTGGAAGCCTTCGGTGAGGATGCGCTCGCCCGTCCCATCCGGCTTCATCACCCCGATCAAGAACTCGCCGCCGAGGCGCTTGGTGAAGGCGATCAGATCGCCGCGCGGCGACCACACCGGCGTTGAATAGCTCCCCTGCCCCTGGCTGATGCGATGCTGATCGCTGCCGTCGGCATTCATCGCGTAGATCTGCTGCGAGCCGTCGCGGTCACTCTCGAAGACGATGCGGCGCCCGTCAGGCGAGTAGCAGGGTCCCGTATCAATCGCGTTGCTGTTGGTGAGCTGAAAGGTGCGCCGACTGCGCAGGTCCATGGCGTAGAGATCGGCGTTACCCTCGCGCTCCAGGCTCATGACAATGCGCTGTCCGTCAGGGGAAAAGCGCGGAGCAAAGGTCATGCCCGGAAAGGCACCGACGGTCTCCTTCTGCCCAGTCTCAATGTTGAGGAGATAGACCTTTGGCGTCTCGCCCTCGAAGGACATGTAGGTGATGTCCTGCGTCGATGGGCTGAAGCGCGGCGTCAGCACCAGGTTCTGTCCCGTGGTGAGCAACCGCACGTTGAAGCCGTCCTGATCCATAATGGCGAGCCGCTTGGTGCGCTTGTCCTTGGGACCCGACTCATCGACGAACACGATGCGCGTGTCGAAATAGCCCTTCTCGCCAGTGATGCGCTCATAGATCGCGTCGGCGATGATGTGGCCTACGCGCCGTGCATCCTTGGTTCTCGCGAAGAACTGCTCGCCAGCGAGCTGCTTGCCGGAGAGCACGTCCCATAGCCTGAACTCGGCCTTGAGCTTTCCATCGCTTGAGCCAATCCGCCCGACAACCAGGGCTTGCGCTTTGACCACCTGCCAATCGTCGAAGCGCGGCACACCGTCGAAGTTCGCCACCTTCTCGATGAACGCCGCCTGGTCGATCGGATTGAACAAACCTGAGGAGGCGAGATCTGTTGCCACCACGTCAGAGATCGCGCGCGCCTGCTGCGGGTCGATCGATCCGTCGCCGGTGAAGTCGGGAATGGCAATCGGCATTGCCTGAATCTTGCCTTGCGTGATGTTGAGCTCCACGACGGCCTTCGCCTGCGGGGCCACCGCAACCAAGACGAGCGCAATCACGGCGAGCGCCAAACCATGTCGCATGGGATGAAGAGTGATCGAAGGCACGTGTGGTTTACCCGCTGCGATACATGTCGCTTGGATCGAAGTTGAGGATCATATCGCGCCACAGCGCGTATTTGGCCTTCGGCAGCTCGTAGGGCTGGCACTGATAGACGGCCCTGACTGCACTGTCGGCGGCGGCCTGAAAGAACGGCGACGAGCCGCTATTGGCGACGGTAGGGTAACCCACGAGCGTGCCGTCTTCGTTGAGCTTGAGCCTGAGCTTCACCACGATCTGATCGGCCCCGAGGCCTCCGGGAGGCGGCGTCCAACAATCGGCGATGCGCGACCGGAGCGCGTCGATCTCATTGACCGACATGCTCATCTCGGTACCGTTCGATTGGCCCTTCACCTTCTTCTTGGGCTCGTCCGACGGCTGGACCGGTTTGGGACCGTCGTCCGCGTCTGGAATCTTGTTGAGGAGCGCAGCGATCTTATCGGGGTTGAAGTCGCGCTTCTTTGCCTGAGGCTTCGGCTTTTTCGGTGGGTCGGCGGCGGCCTGCTTCGGGTCCTTCGCCGTCTTGTCGTCTTGCTTTTGAGCATCAGGTTTCTGAGCATGAGGCTTGGCCGCCGCCGCATCCTTGGGCTTGTCCTTCTGGTCCTCAGGCTTTGCCTGACTTTTGTCGTCCAAAGCTGCCGTCTGCTCGGGCGGTTTGGCTTCCTTCGCAGCTTCCGGCTTCTTTTCTTCAAGCTTACCGGCGAGCGCGCCATTGTCTTTGCCGTCCTTGGTGCCGGCCTTGATCTTGGTGACATCACCCGGCGTGGCGAGATCGATGGGAATGGCGACGAGCGGCGCACTGTCCATGTTGGACGACGGGAAGGCGACGAGCACCCACAACAGGATCGCTCCGTGCAGCGCCGCCGAAATGAAAGTCCCCCGACCCATCACCCTCTTCGCTCGATCTACTGCTTCTTGTCCGCCTCGGCCGCTTCGGTGACCAGCGTCACCGGAATCCCCGCAGCCTTGATCCGCGCCAGCACCTTAGCGACGCTGCCATATTGCGCGCGGTCGTCGCCTCTGACCTCGACCCGGTCGCCGGCGCCAGACTCTCTGATAGCGGTAAGTTTTGGCACAAGTTCGTCAAAGCCGATTTCGGTGCTCTGCAGAAAGACCTTGCCCGCGGGGTCCACCGTGATGGCGAGCACCTGCTTCTGAGCGTCGACCGGGCCTGCCTCGGTCTTGGGCAGATCGACCTTAGGCAGATCAGCCTGTGGCTCGAGATTGAGACCCACGGTCAGCATCGGCGCCGTCACCATGAAGATGATGAGGAGCACGAGCATCACATCGACCATCGGGGTGACGTTGATCTCGCTCATCGGCTGTGCGGAGCGACGGCGTGCCCGCCGGCTCGATAATGCGCCGCCTATCTGCAAGCCTGCTCCCATGCTCAAGCCTCACGCTGTCTTGTCGATCTGCCGCGACAGGATGGCCGAGAATTCGTCGGCAAAGCCCTCGAGGCGTGCCGCGTGGCGGGCCACTTCGCTGTTGAATTTGTTGTAGAAAATTACGGCAGGAATAGCGGCGAGCAGGCCGAGGGCGGTGGCGAATAGCGCTTCGGCGATGCCGGGCGCGACCACCGCAAGGCTCGTGTTCTTGCTCACGGCGATGGCCTGGAAGCTCGTCATGATGCCCCACACCGTGCCGAACAGGCCGATGAAGGGCGCGGTCGAGCCCACAGTGGCGAGGAAGGTGAGCCTTCGTTCGAGCCGCTCCACCTCACGCGAGATGGTGACGTCCATCACCTTCTCCACCCTGAGCTGGACACCTGGCATCGGCCGCCCGCTCTTGTCCCCGCTCTCGCGCTCGGTCGAGCGCTTCCATTCACGCATCGCCGCGACGAACAGCGCCGCCATGCCGGAGTTACGCCGCTGTGCCAGCGCCTGATAGAGTTCCTCGAGCGATTGGCCTGACCAGAACACCTGCTCGAACTTGTCGGTCTCCTTGCGCGTCTTCGCGTAGAGGAAGAGCTTTTCCAGAATAATCGCCCAGCTCCAGATCGAGGCGAGCAGAAGCCCGATGATCACCAGCTTGACGACGATATGGGCGTGTCTGAAGAGCTCGAGGATCGAGAGATCGACAACGACATCGGGCGGATTCATCAGGGCCTCGTGGCTCAGCTCCAACTTCGCCGCCCCCGGCGTCAGCGTCGAAGGGCAGCTTCTCCCGCGGCCCGTTGGCCAAGGGCGCATGACGATATTCGCCGGAGGGAGCGCGTGCCTTGCTCGCGGACTGCGACCTTTCGCGAGCGAATGTGACTAAACTTGGGCTCGTTAATCCTGACACATAGCGCGCGCAACGCATCCGGCAGAGCGACGCTTTACCGGCATTTGTTACGTTTCACGCCCTTGGTTAACGAACCGTTGAAGCGCGTTGCGAACAAGTGCGCCGATGCGTTGCGGCTTGCCGCTTTTGCCCACGAGCACGACCGTGATCTTTGCGCGCACGACCACCTCGCTGTCGCGTCGCACCTCCTGAGTGAGAACCAGGCTTGCATTGCCGATCTCGGAGCAGCGCGTGACGACTTCGAGCACGTCGTCCATGCGAGCCGGCCGAAGGTAATCCATCTCGATGCGACGCACGACGAAGATCGCGGGCTCGCCTGCTTCCGGGTTGGCAAGGCCTTGGTGGCTTATGCCGAGCAGGCGGATGAAATCCGAGCGGCCGCGCTCGCAGAATTTGACGAAATTCGAGTGATAGACGACGCCACCGCAATCGGTGTCCTCGAAATAGACGCGGATTGGCAGGATGTGGGTCTCGCCCTCGATCCGCCCCGCGAGGTCAGGCCACTTCCCCGTCACTGGTCGTCGCTGCCGTTGAACAAAGGGAATTGCGCTGGCTGTGGCGGCGGCGTGAGACCGAGATGGGCGAAGGCGTGCGCGGTCAGCACCCGCCCGCGCGGGGTGCGCGCGATGAAGCCCTGCTGCAAGAGATATGGCTCGATGATCTCCTCGATGGCGTCGCGCGGCTCTGACACGCCGGCCGCGATGGTCTCGACGCCCACCGGTCCGCCGCCATAACTCATCGCGATCAAGCGCAAGTAGCGATGGTCGAGTGCATCAAGGCCGCGGTGATCGACTTCGAGCTGCGACAGAGCGCGGTCGGCAATCCTGGCATCGACGGTGCCCGTACCTTCCACGCTTGCGAAATCGCGCACGCGGCGAAGTAGCCGCCCGGCAACACGCGGCGTTCCGCGCGCGCGCCGCGCGATTTCATGCGCGCCTTCTTTCGTGAGCGGAAGGCCGAGAAGGCGTGCACCACGCCGCACGATTTCCTCGAGTTCCTCCACGCCGTAGAATTCGAGCCTGATCGGGATGCCGAAGCGCTCGCGAAGCGGCGTGGTCAGGAGTCCCGTGCGCGTGGTGGCCCCGATCAGCGTGAAGCGGGCGAGGTCGATGCGGACCGAACGCGCAGCAGGCCCCTCGCCGATGATGAGGTCGAGCTGGAAATCCTCCATGGCCGGATAGAGAATTTCCTCGACCGCCGGATTGAGACGATGGATCTCGTCGATGAAGAGAACATCGCGCTCCTCGAGATTGGTCAGCAACGCGGCGAGGTCTCCGGCCTTGGCGATGACCGGGCCGGAGGTCGCGCGGAAGTTCACACCAAGCTCGCGCGCCACGATTTGCGCGAGCGTGGTCTTGCCGAGACCCGGAGGACCGGCGAACAGCACATGGTCGAGCGGCTCGCGCCGCGCCCGCGCCGCCTCGATGAAAACCTTGAGGTTCGAGCAGACCTTCGCTTGCCCGATGAACTCGGAGAGGACCTGGGGCCTGAGCGATGTCTCGCCCTGGTCTTCCTCGCGCCGCACTGCCTGGAGCATCCTCTCGCTCATTGCGCGAGCTCCTTCAGGCCGAGGCGGATCAGCTCTTCGGCACGTGCCTCGCGTCCGGCCTTGCCGATCGCGGTAGAGACAGCCGCGGCGGCTTCGCCATGGGCATAGCCGAGATTGGTGAGCGCCGAAACTGCGTCGCGCGCTGCAAGCCCCTCAGGCAGGGCGGCAACGGGAGCCAATCCCCCGGCAGGCCTGAGGGCCGGCGCAAGGCTTGGCATCTTGTCCTTGAGCTCGGCGACGATGCGCGCGGCAACCTTCGGGCCTACGCCCGGAGCGCGTGCGACCTGCCCCTTGTCCTGAAGTGCCACAGCATTGGCGAGCTCGGCAGCCGAGAGCGTGCCGAGCACGGCGAGCGCGATCCTGGCGCCCACGCCCTGCACTGACTGCAACGCTCTGAACCAGGCGCGCTCATGCTCGGTGGCAAAGCCGAACAACCTGATCTCGTCCTCGCGCACGTGGGTATCGATGGCCAAGGTCACCGTCTCGCCGACCGGCGGCAGACTGGTCAGCGTGCGGGCGCCGACCGTCACCTCGTAGCCCACGCCGCCGACATCCACGATCACCGCGTTGAGCGCGATTGAGTCGAGCCTGCCGGTGAGCTTGCCGATCATGGCGCGGCCCTCGCTCCAAGCGCGACGGAGGCCGCGAGCCTGGTCCAGGCGCGCGAATGAGCGTGGGTGATGGCGATGGCGAGCGCGTCGGCGGCATCGGCGCTGTCGGGGGCTGCCCGCGGCAAGAGGCATTTCACCATGGCTCTGATCTGCACCTTGTCGCCGTGCCCCGCCCCGATCACCGTCTTCTTCACCGCGTTCGGCGCATATTCGGCGATCACGAGCCCGGATAAAGCCGGCACGAGCAGCGCAATACCTCGCGCCTGGCCGAGCTTGAGCGTTGCGGTGGCGTCGCGGTTGACGAAGGTCTGCTCGATGGCCGCTTCCTTGGGTTGAAGCCTGGCAAGCACTTCGGACAGGCCGTCGAAGATCTGGCGGAGCCGGAGACCCAAGCTTTCGGCATCATCGGACACCACCGAGCCGCAAGAAACGAAGACAAGCCTCACCCCGTCAGTGTCGATAACACCCCAGCCTGTCCGCCTTAGCCCCGGATCTATGCCGATAATGCGAATCGCTTCGCCGCTCATGGACTCCTGATACCACAAGGTGGAGGTCCCCGCGCCCTTAGGGCACCGTAGTGCCTATTTCCCGCCCCGACCCCGGCCTATACTGCGGCGCAGGAACGGAGGCCGAGATTTTGCGTTAGGGATTTGGGCGTAGGGTAAAGCGGCGGGGTTTCGACGGGGAAAGCTCCAAAGTCGCATACGTCCGCAAGGCATGGCGAAAGGCGCGCGGCGACAAGCGCATTTGAGACCCGCGCCCAGTGAGGGGAGCACCATTCGTGTCCGGTGCCGTCGATACGCTCGACCCGATCGAGGCTGCGCGAGCCGATATTGCCGGGTCCAAGCACCTAATCGCCGCGGTCGCCGACGACCTCAGCCTACATCAGCAGTGGCTTGAGAATTATCGCGTCTCCGAGCAGCGCCACGCCCGCTGGCTGCAATTCCAGGAGCTGCGATATCAGACCGAGCTCAAGCGCCGCGCCGCGGTGCGAGCGGTGAAGGGGCTCGCCTTGAGCGTTGCTCTTTTCGTCCGATCCGTCTGGCTATTCCTCGTGGGATTGGTCACGGCGTTCGTCGCCTGGCTCATGCCGCGCGTCTATGCAATTGCGCGGGCACTGGCGAGATGGACTGAAGCTGCCGTGGCCTGGACTTGGGCAACCGGCGTCGCGCTGGCGCGGGCCGTGCTGCGCGCAACCCTCGCGGCACTTGCCTGGATTGGGACGACGAGCCGCGACATCGCGTTGGCCTTGGCCAACGCGGCCTCGAACGCGGGCGCTTGGGTCGGCGCTCAATTGGAGGCGCTGGCCCACGCACTCCGGCGATGGTTTTACCGGGCTTGGCTTCAGACGCTTCTCTTTGCGCGCGCGACACGCAAAACAGCTTCCATAGCTTCCGCCTGGACCATCGCCAAATCGGCAGCGTTGGCGCACGCGTTGCGGCGCTTGCTTTATCGCACTTGGCTGCAAACCCGCGTCCTTGCTCGCGCTTCGTGGCGGGCGGCTTCCATTGCTTCGGCCTGGGTCACTGCTCAATCGGCAGTGTTGGCACACAAGCTATCGCGCTTGCTGTACCGTGCTTGGCTCGAATGGCGCGTCTTCGCGCGTGCCGCGCTTAAAGCAGCATCGATTGCTTGGGCCTGGACTGCCGCTCAGTCGGCCGCCGTGGCACACAAGCTCCAACGCCTGCTCTTCCGTGCTTGGCTCGAATGGCGCGTCTTCGCACGCGGTGCGTTCAATCTGGCCTCAGTCGAATCGTCTCGCGCCGCCAAGAGATCGCGGATATTAGCGCGTGCGGCACGGAAATCGGCAGTCGCGGGCTCTTCCCGGGCTTGGGCAAAAACCGGAAGCTTGGCTCAAGCCTCCCTTGATGGCCTTGTCTTCGTCGGCACGAAGACCGAGCGCCTGTTCGATAAACGTCCAGCCTCCACACAGGCGAACTGGGCTTGGGCAAGACCCAGCAGTCTTGCCCGCGCTTCACTCGATGGCCTTATCTTCCTCGGCGCAAAGACCGAACGCCTGTTCGATAAACGTGTCATCTTGCCTGCGGAACCCGTAGAGTCTGCACAAGTCGCGATCAACGGTCATTGCACTGCGCTCGTCTGCATCGAGCCTTGGCGCGCAAAGTTGCCGGTCCTCCGCGAAAGCCTCGCAATACCCGGTCTCAGCTGGCAATTGCCCCCGCGACCGGAAGCTCGACCACCTGCTTAAGACCGCCATCGGCGCGATTTGAGATGCTGATCGTGCCGCCCGCCCTCTGGATGATCTCCCGCGCAATGGTGAGCCCAAGGCCCGCGCCGGGTATGTCCTGACGCCGCGCCGGTGCCGCGCGGAAGAACGGCTCGAACACCTGGTCGAGCATCTCCGGCGGAATGCCCGGCCCATCGTCCTCGATGAGGATGCGCGCCGCGCCGCCGGAGTTCGCCACTTCGACGCGGGCCCGAACGCCATGCGTCGCCGCGTTGATGATGAGATTGCGCAACGCGCGGTTAAGCTTGAGACGGCTTGCGCACACCATGACCGGCTCGACGCGCGTATTCGTCACGTCGAGATTCTGCTTCCTAAGCTCATCGCCTATAGTCTGCACCAGCTCATCGAGCCTGATCGCTTCGGGCGACGCCAAGCCCGACTCCTCGCGCACGAGCATAATCGCGCTGTCGGCAATCCGCTCGAGTTCGTCGAGATCGGCAAGCCAGCGCGTGCGCTCCTCGTCGTCCTCGACGAACTCGGCCCGGAGGCGCATGCGCGTGATCGGCGTACGCATGTCGTGACCTGCCGCAGCGACCAGCCGCATGCGACTTTCGATCGCTCGCTTCAAGCGCGAGGAGAGCGAGTTGAGCGCCTTCGCCGTCGCTCTTACCTCTCCCGGACCCTTCTCCGGCAGCGTCGGCAGCATGCCGTCAGGGCCGACCGAAGCTACTGCGTTTTCCAGGAACACCAGCGGCCTCACCATGCGATTAGCGACGAAGACGGCGATTGCCGTGGCTCCGACCGCGATCAGCACCAGCCATCTCACCAGCACCCACCACGGCACGCCTTGCCGCGGCAGATCGGAGATCGGCAGGAGCAGGTAGCCACGCCCTTCGATCGGAATCGAAACGACCAGCGGGGCCTTCCGGCTACTTCGCGTCACCGTCACCGCAAGGTTGAGGCCGCGTGTGGCAAGGGCATCGCGCAGGCGCTGCGTGGCGCCCTCATATGGGAATCCAGGCGCGGGCTTTGGCACGATCGAAATCACATTGGAGCCATCGGCGACCACGCGCAGCATCGTCTCGATCTGCTGGGCAACCGGATCGAGGCTATGCGCGCGCCGCGGCGGGCCAAGCACCCAGAACAGCATGACCGTGAGCAGGAACACCACCGAGACGATGGCGACCACCAAGAGAAGCGCGATCTTGACGCGAAGCGTATTCACGGCGCGGCATCCTCGATATCGACCTTGACGGCGAGCTGATAGCCGCCGTTGCGCACGGTCTTGAACAAATGCGAGGCATCGCCGCCGCCGAGCTTGCGGCGGAGCCTGCTTACCAGCACATCGATTGAGCGGTCGAGAACGTCGCCTTCGCGTCCGCGCGTGAGGTCGAGAAGCTGATCGCGCGACAGCACGCGGCCAGGCCGTTCGAGAAAGGTCTTGAGCAGATCGAATTCCGCCCCGGTCAACTCGATCTCATGACCCTTGGCATCGGTGACGCGCCGCTCCTGCGGGTCTGCGGCAAACCCCGCGAAGCGGAAGACCTTGGCCTCGCTTTCCGGAGGCAAAGTTTCTGCGCGCCGTCGCAGCACCGCGCGCATGCGGGCGATCAGCTCGCGCGGGTTGAACGGCTTGCCGAGATAGTCGTCGGCGCCGATCTCGAGCCCGATGATGCGGTCGACGTCTTCTTTGAGCGCCGTGAGAAGAATGATGGGCACGTTGGAGCGATTGGCCCTGAGATCGCGGCACATGTCGAGGCCGGAGCCGTCAGGCAACATTACATCGAGCACGATGAGGTCGATCTGGTGCGTGGCGAGCTTCTCGCGCAACTCCCGGCAGCTTGCCGCAAGCTGCACGCGAAAGCCCTGGCCCTCGATATAGCGGGCGAGGAGCTTGCGGATTTCCGGATCGTCATCGACGACGAGAATACGTTGGGCGCCTAGGCTCATGTGACGGATTGATTGGCGGAGCTCTATTCCCTTCTAGCCTCGCCGCATCATTTCAACGAGGGCATTTTTGTAACGAAAACCAACGGCTTCGAGGAGCAGCAATGTTCCGACACAAATCTCGGGCGGCGAGCAATGTTCGGACACGGCAAGACCAACGGGCGCAACGTTGTCGCTTTAGACGAAAGGCATATCAGTCATTCAAGGACGCTCGGACATGAACACCTCTCCCAAGCTCGTGCCTATACTGGTCGTGGCGGTCCTCGGCATCGCCAGTCTCACGCTTCTCACCTCGGCCTGGGGCGATACCAACGGCGCGCCGGTGCAGGCCGCCTGGTCAGGCAATGTTGATGGCCCCGGCAGGGAAGGCGACGGCCCCGGCGGCTGGCATGGACATCACGGCTGGATGGCGCATTGCGACCGCCCAGGCGGGGGTCCCGGCTTCCATCGTCATGGCTGGCGCGATCCGGCGCGCCTCGCCACGAAATTGAGCGCGCTCGAGACCGAGATCGGCATCCGCGCCAATCAGCTCGACGCCTGGCGCGATTTCACCGACTCGCTGATCGCCGTCCTGCAGCGGCCCGAGCCTCCGAAGCCGACGGCGGAGGCCGGCCCGGATAGCAAACCGCAGCCCTTCTCGCTGGCAGAGCGCCTCGCCGATAATGCGATTGCCCGCGGCAAGAGCGCCGAGAATCTCTCCAAAGCAATCGACGCGCTGCGCACCAAGCTCACGCCTGAACAGCTCGAGAAAGTAAGCGAGCTCGAGGCCAAGTTCCGTGCCCATTATTGGCAAAAACCAGGGTTCGATCGCCACGGGCCTGACTTCGCCCCCCACGACGGCCCCGGCGACGGACCTGCCCCTGATGGCGGACAAGGCGGCAAGCCAGACGACCACTCCCTGTAACTTGACTCTCTCCTAGTGCGTGACCCGTTGGGCGGTGAGGAGCAATCCTCCCGCCTCCTTTTTTTCTACGGTGCGACGGAGACGATCGGGCAATTGACGGTGGCAGCGCCCGGTGCCAGCACCTTGGCCTTGAGCGCGCTCGCGAGATCGTGCACCGACGGGAAATCGGCGTTGTCGTAGACCGCGACGAGCCACAAGGGCGAATAGCCGGCATCTCCCGGCAGAGTGGCCGGGACATTGTGCGTCTGCTCCGAGCCCGGCTCAGCCTTGAAGCCTGACCCCGGTCCGCCATTCGGCTCTCCAGGATTGACGTTGAACGTCACGTAGATCGGCGATAGCGGAACGCCGCTCCCGGACAGAGGCGCCTCGTCGAAGCTGAAGAATTTCGCGACTTGGCCTTTGTACCAGGCGCGGCCGAGATCGGCGCTTTCACCCTTCAGCCGCATCTTCGCCGTCGACTTGTCGGGCACGACCGGCATGTTCCGCAAGACCGGCGTCTGCTCCATCTTGTAGCCCGCGTCTTTCAGCGCGCCTGCGTCAACGACGGTGTTGGCGGCATAGTCCTTCGGGACCGTCACCTTCCACACCTGACGGAAGTCGTTGTAGCCCACCTCACCCGGCAGCGTGTCGACGATGTCAAGCTGGCCTTCGACCGGCTTGTCCTCGCCGTCGCGATAGAGGACGTAGACGGGCGCCGGCATCGTGGTCTGAACGTCGAAATTGTAATAGCGCACCGGCTTGCCCGTCTTGGGCGCGAGCCCCTGCGTGATGAAGGGTCCGCTGTCAAAATCGACCGGCTGGTTCGCACCCGGCAGATGGTTCTCGGGCGTGCGCAATTGTAGATGCGCCGCCTTGTCGCCGAACCGGTCGACCGCAGCGACCGGCGCTTTGTCTGGATCGGCAGGCGCCGCAGCCTGTACCACGACACTACTCGCGACGAGCGATGCAAAAGCAACCAACAATGCAACTCGGGTTTTCATGATTGAGTCTCCTGACTTGGTCTGAGGCTTGGGTTATGGGAGGGCAAAGATGACGACCGCGGGCAGGCCCGAGCCGCCGAAGAAGGCAGACACGGTCCCCGACACCGTCGCAGCATATTGCTTGCCGTCGAGCGCGTAGGAGATCACGCCGCCGCCGATGCTGCCGCCGGTGTTGAACCGGTAGAGCACCTCTCCAGTCTTGGCATTCAGCGCGAGGAAATCGTTGTTGAGATCGCCGGTGAACAGCACGCCGGCCGACGTCACCGTGACGCCGGCGACGAGCGGGGTTGGCGAGGCATATTTCCAGCGCTCTTGTCCGGTCGATGCGTCGAGCGCGGTCAGCCAGCCTTTCGACTTGTCGCGCGGGTCGGAAACGACAGCGCCGCCGTAATAGTGCATGCCTTGCATGATCGGCGGGTCCTTTGGCGCCTTGCTGAAGGTGCCGCACCAATCGACCGCCGGAACAAACAGCGTGTTGCTGCCGGGCCGTTCCACTCCATGCCGTCGAGAAGTCCGGGGCAGCGGTGGACGCCCTCCACCGTCGGCAACGCGTCGACGTTCTCGCGCGTGGTGATCGGCACTTCGTAGAACTGCTTGTGACTGTCGCGGTCGAGCAGCCTGATGAGCCCGTCCTTGCCGCTCACGCTGATAACGTCGTGCTGCACGCCATCGATTGTGGTTGCGAACAGAGGGCTGACCTGGCTGAGATCGGCGTCGTGCACGTCGTGAGGGATGAACTGGCGATACCAGAGGAGCTTGCCGGTCTTGGCATCGAGCGCGACCAGCGAGTCGGTATACAGATTGGCTCCAGGTCTCAGCTCGCCATAGAAGTCGGGCGCCGGATTGCCGACCGGCAGATAGACGATACCCGCCTTTGCATCGAGCGAGAGCGGCGTCCACAGGCTGCCCCCGCCGTGCTTCAGCGACTCGGCACTCTCCCACGTCTCTGCACCGGGCTCACCGGGATCGGGGACGAGATTGAACTTCCACACTTGCTCGCCGGTCGCGAGCTTGAACGCGCCGATCCAGTTCTTGGCGCCGAAATCCGCGCCCGAAGGTCCGGCGATGACGAGATCACCGTAGATCAGCGGCGGCATCGAGAAATATTGCCCGCCCGCCGCACTCGCGATCGGCTTGCTCCATAGAAGCGAGCCGTCGGCCATGTCGAGCGCGATGAGATAGCCGTCGGCCGTGCCGCGCACGAGCGTGCCGTCCTTGATGGCGGCACCGCGGTTGGCGGGCGAGATCTCCTGACCCTTGGGTTGCCAGATATACGTCCAGCGCTCGCGGCAGGTCTTGGCGTCAAGCGCAACCGTGGCGCGCCCGAAGGTGAGATACATCACGCCTTGATAGACGAGCGGGCTCGTCTGCACCGAAGCCGGCTGCTCTGAGCGATAGAGGCAGACAGGCCTGAGATCTTTGGCGTTGGCCGGCGTGATCTGATCGAGGTCGACGAAGCGCGTGCCGGCATAGTCGTGCGAGGCGTAGAGCCAGGAGTTGGTCGCGGACACCGCGCCCTCGAGCTCGGCCTGGGTGGGACCGGTGATCTTCGGAGCTGACGGGGCCTTAGGCGTGGTCTCGGCCGTCGTGTCCTTCAGCGTCGCAAGATAGGCGTAGAGGTTTGCGCGCCCTGTCGCGTCGGGCACCGTGACGGTCATCGCCGTTCCCGGTACGAGCTTGCTCGGATCGGCCAAGAACTGGATGAAATTGTCGGCATTCCAGGAAAGACCCGAGCCTTGCAGCGCCGGCGTGAAGTGGAAGCCCGGCAGCGACCCCGCTTTGCGTCCGGCGACGCCCGCGAGCGACGGTCCGATCCCGTTCACGCCGGGCAGGTTGGAATGACAGGCAGAGCACTGCGCCTGATAGATTTCCTGACCGGCGCCAACATCCTCACCGGCCATGGCCGGAGTGGACAATGCAATCGCAATGAGGCCAGCGGCTAAGCAGGGACGACAGACCGGCATGGCGCGCGCTCCCAAAGGCGCGAGCCGAAGGGGCTCGCGCATCGCTTGTTACGTATGCCGAGACTGACGAAATCTACTTGCGAGCTGAAATGCCGCGTTGCTCTGGGATCAATAGCGCCGGGCTATGGAACATCAGCTTACGTGCGGACCGCGCATCTCCTTGATGGCGACCTGAATACGGCGCCAGTTCTCGGCTTCGTCTTTATGTCCGTGGCGGTCGCATTCCATAGCCTTCTGCGCGGCCTCCAATTCGGCCTTGTCGCCATAGGTGCTCAACAGGCTGCGCGCAAAGACGTGAATCTTTTCCATTTCCATGGGATTTCCTCCTCATAGCACGCCGCGTTCAAGGCTCGCAGCGCTTGCCAGTAAAATTCGCAAGCGAAGGGCGAGGTTCCGCTTCCCACAGGCGGATGACCTCAAGCCGCTATGGCGGGATTTATGACAAGTCAGCCATGCCCGCGCCCATCAGCTAAGCGCTGAGGCGTTCGAGCACCTCGTCGGCGATTTCGAAATTGGCGTAGACGTTCTGCACGTCGTCGGAGTCTTCGAGACCCTCGATCATGCGAACGAGCTTTTGGCCCGATTCCTCGTCTACCGGAACGGTGCTCTTCGGCCGCCACAGAATTTGCGCGGCTCGCGGCTCGCCGAAGCGGGCCTCGAGCGCCTTCGCCACGTGATGCAGCTCGTCGGGATGGCAATAGATATAGTGGCCATCCTTGTCCGACTCCACATCTTCGGCGCCGGCCTCGATCGCCGCCTCGAGCATCTGATCGGGAGTGGCCTTGCCCGCATCGAACTCGATCGAGCCGAGCTTGTCGAACATGAAGGACACCGCGCCGGTCTCGCCGAGATTGCCGCCGAACTTGGTGAAGATCGAGCGCACCTCGCTAGCAGTGCGATTGCGGTTATCGGTCAAAGCCTCGACGATGATGCCGACGCCGCCGGCGCCAAAGCCCTCGTAGCGCACCTCCTCGTAATTGGCGCCGCCGGCCTCCTCGCTCTTCTTGATCGCGCGCTCGATATTGTCCTTCGGCATGTTCTGGGCGCGCGCCGCCTGAATCGCGCCTCTTAGCCGCGGGTTCATGGCGGGATCGGGCAGGCCCATCTTTGCCGCGGCGGTGATCTCGCGGGCGAGTTTGGAGAAGAGCTTCGAGCGCTTCTTGTCCTGGGCGCCCTTGCGGAACTGGATGTTTTTGAATTTCGAATGGCCAGCCATGGCCTGCAATCGTTCCCTTACGGTTGGCGTTATTATGGCCGCGACTTATAGGCGCGAGGGCCCGCAAAATCTAGCCGAGCCTGGATTTAGCCCGACAAACTGCGACCTTTAGGAAAGGCTTAACCCTGTCGGCTCGACAGTTGAAGACTCAGGCGCAGATTTAGCCTGCGATTCTGCGGCACATGCGAGGGGGCAGCCATGACACGGAAATCGAAACCGAGCTCAGCGCAGGACAGGGTGATGCCCACCGTGTCGCTGTCTGAGCTCTGCTCAGAGGCGGCCGATCATGTTGCCAAGGCGCGGCTGTCTCTGTTCGACGATGACGCCGATGCCAATCGCGCACTGCTCCATCTCGACGAGGCGATCTTCTGCTTGAAGCGCCTCTTTGCCCACGGCACGCGCGCAGCCTAGCTCTCAGTCCAAAACTTAGGTTCTGCCTGCGAGAGCTTTCCGCCGATTCTGAGCGGCGCAATGGCGCGCGCTAACCCCGTTGCGTCGTCAACATCGATGGCGACGCCGCACAATGTCGCCACGCCGAGCGCGGGTGCAAAGCGCCCGCTCGGAATCTTGGTGAGGAAGCGGTTCAGCGGCTCTTCCTTGTCCATGCCCAGCACCGAATTGAAGTCACCGCACATCCCGACATCGCTGATATAGCCGGTGCCGCGCGGCAGGATCTGGTCGTCGGCGGTGGGCACATGGGTGTGCGTGCCGATCATGGCGCTTGCCCGGCCATCGACGAAGAAGCCCATCGCCTCTTTCTCAGAGGTGGCCTCGGCGTGGAAGTCGATAACGATTGCGTCGGCGCTCGTTTTGAGCCCACAAGCTTCAATCTCCTTTTCCACGGCGCGAAAAGGATCATCGAGATCGGCCATGAACACACGCCCCATGGCGTTGATCACGAGCACCTCGTTGCCCTTGGCAGTCTTGAACAGGCCAGCGCCCTTGCCGGGCGTCCCTTGTGGATAATTGATCGGCCTTAGCAGCCGGTCGTGGCGCTCGATGAAGATAAGCGTCTCGCGCTGGTCGAACACGTGGTTTCCGGTCGTCACCACATCGGCGCCGGCATCGAGCAGCTCGACCAAAATCTGCTCGGTGATGCCGAATCCGCCAGCGGCGTTCTCGCCATTCACCACCACGAAATCGAGAGCGTAGCGCTCGCGTAAGCCGGGCAGCGCCTCGATAACGGCGCTGCGCCCAGATCGGCCGACCACATCGCCGAGAAACAAAACCCGCATGAAAGCCGCCGATCATCTCGCGCGCCGCGTCTTGAGCAGCGTCAATACTCAATTGCGCGGCGTCTCGCCAGTTTCGTGAAGGGCAGGGAGAAAAAGAGGCAAGGCCGCGATGGCCGTCGGAGCGAAGATCCCGGGTGTCCCTACATAAGTAGGTGGGCGCCGAATGTCGGAGACCACGGTCCCCGTCAGGGTCAGCTCCCATAGGATCTTATAGGGCCCTGGGAATTAGTGCTCCTAACGCACCTCGCAGCCCGCCAACTCGGAATATAGCGAAGGAAATCGCTGAAGGCGATTGCGCGCGAACCGGAAGCGAGAATTCAAATCCTGCAACCGAGCTTAAGACCGCTTCGTGGGCGTCGCAGCCTTGCCCGTCTCGGCGCCGAATCGATCATTCAGCAACTCGACACGCTGGGCGACGGAACTCACGCGAGCAGCAAGGTCGGATTGCAGCGATCTTGCCGACTCGTCCGCCACTGACTTGTCACGGCGCGCCTCCGCCATGGCGATCTTCATCTCGGCCACGTGACGCCTGAGCTCCCACAATTCGTCGGCCAGGACGAGCGAGGCCATCAGAATCAGGCGGTCATCACCGACCTGCCCGAACTTGCGCTTCATGCCTTCGACATGGGTGCCGAGATATTCGGCTAGCTCGATGAGATGAGCTTCTTCGCCCGCGTCGCATTCAAGCCGATAGGTGCGGCCGTTCAAGGTGACAGTGACTTGAGCCATGGAATGTCCCGATAGCTAGCCCGGAGCCGCCGGCATCATATTCTTCAGCGTCCCCATCACGGTTTCAAGCCGCTCAGACACCTCATCGTTGGCGTCCATCAGGCGCCGCACGCGACTTTTCTCGGCATCGAGCTCGACGAGCAGGCGATCGCGCTCCTCGGTTAGGAAGCGCACCTGCTCCTTGAGAGTGGCAAGAGAAACGCCATCCTCGCCTTTGGCAAACATCGTGCTGAGGAAGCTTTCCAGCTCATCGACGGCGGCATCGAGTCGCTCGGTCGCCTGCTCCAAGGCATCACGTTGACTCATCGCGCTGCACCTCCCCGCTTAGGCGCCGCCGCTTGACGCCACCAGGTGTCACAGTGCCCGGATAGCGGTCCAGTGACAATGTGGTGACGATTCGCCCAGTGTTCAACAACGATGAATCGCGCTTATCGGTTCCAGCCTAGCGCGATTGACAGCGCCGCGAGCCGTATGATTTGAGACAGGCGCTGTGCACCGGTTGATGCGGAAGGGGCGGCGGGAGCCCGCGATAATGGCTGAAGTCAAGCCTCGATGCCGGCTCTACTTACAGTTTCCGGCCCAGTCTTCGGCAACGCTCGAAGCTCGACTCGGCGAGGCGCTTGCAAGTGCCGATGCGGCTTGCGTCTTGCTTTGCCGCAGTGAGACGCCGGTGGATGAAACTTGGGCTGGGCGGCTCGTCGATCTTGTCCAGTCTCGTGGAGTCGCTTGCCTCATCGAGGACGATGCCGAGCTTGCCGAGCGGCTGGGGGCCGACGGCGTACATCTCAGCGTTCCTGTCGCCTATGCCAGGGCCCGCGAGCTTCTCGGGGCGAGTGCCAATATCGGCGCCGCCTGCGGCGTGAGCCGACACGATGCCATGCGCGTCGCAGAATTGGGCGGGGACTATGTGGCGTTTGCTGGGCCGGAGGGCAGCATCGATGCCATCGATCAGATCGCCGATCTCATCGCTTGGTGGGCCGAGATCTTCGTTGTGCCATGCGTTGCCTGGAATATCGACCGCATCGGTGACGCTGAGAAATTGGCAAGCCTCGGCGCCGACTTCATCGCGCCCTCGGCGCGCATCTGGCGAGACGCCGGCGCTGCCAGCATTGCCGAAATTGCGAACGCCATCAGCCGCGTGCGGAGGGCTGCGTGATCCCTTTTCGCGTGCCTGCCGCTCTGCTCGCGGCTTTGCTGCTGCCGCTTGACGTTGGCACGGCGTCAGCAGCCGAGAGTCCGTCTTACACCGCCTATTTCCAGGGCAAGTACCTGACCGCGCTTAAGCTCGCCGAGGCCGAAGCGGCGCAAGGGTCCAAAGAGGCGTACACCCTGATGGGTGAGATTTATTCGGAAGGACTTGGCGTTGCGATCGATCTGAATAAGGCTGCCGACGCTTACGCCAAGGCAGCAGATCTCGGCGATGCCAACGCCCAATTCTCGCTGGGGACCATGGTCGCCGAAGGCCAGGGCATGAAGAAGAACCCGCGTCTTGCTGCCGATCTGTTCGAGAAGGCCGCGCAAAGCGGCCACGCCTCAGCGCAGTACAACCTTGCGCTTATGTATCTCAACGGCAACGGGCGCCCCGTCAGCGAGGAGAAGGCGGCCGAATGGATGCAGAAGGCGGCAGAGCAAGGCCACGCGCCGGCCGAATACGATCTCGGCGCCTTCTACCAATTCGGTCGCGGCGTGCCGATCGACAAGGCCAAAGCGGCGGAATGGACTGGCAAGTCGGCCGATGCCGGCCTGCCCGACGCGCAGGTCGAATATGCAGTGATGCTGTTCAAAGGCCAGGGCGTCGCCGTCGACGAGGCCAAGGCTGCCAAGCTGTTCCGTCTTGCCGCCGAGCAGGGCAACCCGATCGCGCAGAACCGGCTCGCGCGACTCTATGCCAATGGCGTGGTGGTGAAGGCCGATCCGGTGCAGGCCGCCAAGTGGCACCTTCTCGCCCGTGACGGCGGGGTAAGCGACTTCTCCCTCGACCTCGTGCTGGCCAAGCTCACCAAAGAGCAGCGCGCCGAGGCCGAAAAAGCCGCTGAGGATTTTCGCAATGGCCGTCTCAGCAAGGACTAGCGCTCCCCGGTTGGAGCCGCTCTTGACAGGTGCAAGGCCGCGCGTCTTAAAGGCGGCCACCGAGCTTCTCCCTCAAGGTATTCCATGAAAATCAATGGCAACGAAATCCGCGCCGGCAACGTGATCCAGCACAAGGGCGCGCTGTGGGTTGCGGTCAAGACACAGCACGTGAAGCCCGGCAAAGGTCCGGCCTATGCCCAGGTCGAACTGAAAAACGCCATCGACGGCACCAAGCTCAATGAACGCTTTCGCTCTTCGGAGACGGTCGAGCGCGTGCGGCTCGAGCAGAGGGACTATCAGTTCCTCTATGCCGACGGCGACATGTTGACCTTCATGGACATGGACACCTACGACCAGATGGCGCTTCCCCGCGATTTCCTCGAGGAGCGCGCTGCCTTCCTGCAGGACGGCATGAAGGTCACGGTCGAGAGCCACGAGGGCAAGCCGATCGGCATCACGCTGCCCGACCAGGTCACGCTCGAAGTGGTCGAGGCCGAACCGGTTGTGAAGGGGCAGACGGCAGCATCGTCCTACAAGCCCGCCAAGCTCGAGAATGGCGTGCGCGTCATGGTGCCGCCCTTCATCGGCGTCGGCGAGCGCGTTGTGGTCGACACCAACGAGCTGACCTACGTCCGCCGCGCCGAATAGCGCCAGTCCTGTCATTCCCGCGAAAGTGGGAATCCAGTAAAGGGTGGCGCTATTCGCCAAACAACGAAGCTCGCCGGCTACTGCATGCCCGCCTGCGCGGGCATGACAAATGGAAATCACATGCCCGCCTCAGCGCTGATGAATGTGATGCTCGCCGCCGCCCGCAAAGCGGGCCGCAGTCTCGCGCGCGACTTCGGCGAGGTCGAGCAGCTTCAGGTCTCGCTCAAAGGCCCCGCCAATTTCGTCAGCGCCGCCGACCATCGCGCCGAGGAGATTCTCTTCGCCGAGCTTAGTCGCGCTCGTCCGGGCTATGGGTTCCTCATGGAGGAGCGCGGCAACGTCGAAGGCGGCGATCGCAGCCATCGCTGGATCGTCGATCCGCTCGACGGCACCACCAATTTCCTCCACGGCATCCCGATCTTCGCCATCTCGATCGCGCTCGAGCGCGAGGGCGAACTCGTGGCGGGGCTGATTTTCAATCCGGCCAATCAGGAGACATTCACGGCCGAGAAGGGCAAGGGCGCCTTCCTCAATGATCGCCGCATCAGGGTCGCGGCGCGCTCTGAGCTAACGTCGGCGGTGATTGGCACCGGCATCCCGCATGGCGGCAAGCCGGCGCACGATCTCTTCCTCAAGGAGTTGCGCGCGGTGATGGCGTCATCTGCGGGGGTGAGGCGCCTTGGTGCGGCGGCGCTCGATCTCGCCTGGACGGCTTCAGGCAGGCTCGATGGCTTCTGGGAGCGCAATCTCCACGCATGGGACCTTGCCGCCGGTATCGTGGTCTTGCGCGAAGCCGGCGCCTTCGTGAGCGATGCCGGGGGCGACGATGACATGCTGGACAAAGGCAGCATCGTCGCCGGCAACGAGGCCATCCAGCGGAAACTGTTGAAGCTTCTCAAGACCGCAAGCGCCGCGCACGGCATCGCCGCCGCGCCTTAGAATGGTAAAAACTAGGCAGTCGGTGCAACCCCCCGCCCTGAGGTTGCCGTTTTGCGTGACATAGTATTCGGC
>JBKOUI010000232.1:0-11219 GCA_046723315.1 Pseudomonadota bacterium
TCCCTTTGCGGAACACCGTTCCACGCCGTGCTTGGCTATCGGGCGCTAGCGGTCGACTACAGCGAGAACGGCAAGTTCGGCAAGAACGGGATCGACTTCGTGCAGCACGGGCCGATTATGGGTGTAACGTTCCGCTGGTAGCGCTCAAGGTTTCAAGACGGTGCATGTCTTGGGAGGTAAACTCATGCAAGTTCTCGTCGTCGCCGTCAGAGGCATCGTTGCTCTTGTCCTCTCCTTCATCCTGATCGACGCGGCAAAGGCCGAGACCGAGGTCGCGGCCATGGGCGGCGTCATCACTGAGAACGTCATGGTCACGGCAGTCGACGTGCCGAATCGGCTGCTCACTGTGGCCGAACCGAACGGTAATGTGCTCACGATCAAGCTCGGCCCAAACGTGCAGCCCGAGATGATCAGGCTCAATGAGAGGGTGACCATCAGCTACTCAACGGAGGTCGCGACCTCGCTGCAAAAGTTTGCCGGACCCCCCATCAACCAGGACAACTCAATCAGCCGCGAAGAAGAAGCCGGCATGAACATGAACCCGCCCACAGTGGCCGAGCAGGATTGGGTCGAGGCGACGCCGAGCGGCGATACCGACTTCTCGACCGTCGAGGTCACCGACACCGTGGCCGCGATCAACTATAACAAGCGCATCATCACCTTCACCGCGGCGAACGGGCAGACGCGCAAGATCTTCGTCGATCCGACCGTGCCGGGTCTCAATCAGATTCAGGTCGGCGACCAGGTCGTGCTGCTCGTGACGCGTTCAATCGCGGTAAACGTCAAGACGATCTAGCGCAAAGTCAGCTCGCCTGCTGCGTTTTAGGAACTCCTGTTGACGGCTGACGTTTTGTCGCCGGCCTCAACAGGAGTTCACTCTCATGGCACGCAAATATTCCAAGTCGGCTTCCAAGGACGTGAAGAGCGCGATGCACAAGAAGAAGCGCGGGACGCTGAAGAGCGGCAGAAGCGGCAAGAAGGTTACCAGTCGCAAACAGGCGGTCGCCATCGGGCTGTCCGAGGCGCGCAAGAAGGGCAAGAAGGTTCCGAAGAAGAAAAAGGCAAGCTAGCTTTCAGCTTGCCGGGGCCACGCTGGGCCGCGTTAAAGTTTGTTAACCGGGAACGATCCTATTTCAGCGGCGTTGGCGGGAAAGACGGACGGGCACGCGAGAGCAGTGTCATGGCCGTCCGTATCGTCGCCAAGGATTCGTTTCCCCTGTTCGCCGTGGCTTCCTGGGCATCGCGGGCTGAGGCCCACGAGACCATTACCGCGGCTTGCGAGCGGGAGGCCAGGAGAAGCGGGTTGTCCCTTCTCCTCCGAGCACTGGGCACGGCGGCAAATGGTAACGAGCGCCGATTGCCCCAAGCGTCTCTCCCCTCGCCGCTATCGCGCAGGCGCAACCTCGTAACCGAATTCGGCCGCCGACGCGGTTAGCCACCGCCAGAAGCTTTCCGTGAGGCTGCGGAAAATGGCGAGGTCGTAGCTCCGCGTATCATCAATCTGCCAGAGCTGAACGCCGATATGCGAGATCGCGCTGGTCGCGGCGCTTCCCGACGGGAAGGCGCGCGGATCGAGGTCGATGGGAAGGCCCTTGGCGAGGACATCGCGGGCGCGCGGGCCACTGATCCGCAAGACCGTCCGCCCGCCGCTTTGGTCCGAGGTCGAGGCGAGGCTCTTGAGCTTGGTAGAGAGGTCGCTCGCAAGCGCCTCGTTGGCGATGCTCTCCGAGACGGCGAGCCATTGCCCCGGCCCGTAACCGATGAAATTGGCCTTAGGGCCCTGCGACACGCGCGAGCTTGCCGGCAACTCTGCGCCATATGCTTTGCGAACCGCCGCGCTCAGAGCAGCGGACCGTCCCTTGCGGCAGGCGACCGTTGCAAGCCCAAGCCCAGTGAGCTCGCCGATGATGACTCCAGCTTCACCATCTGCCCTGCCATAGCGGCCCGCCATGACGAGGCCGGAAAGCGCCGAGACGGGACGGAGCGCGCGGTCAGACACGGAGGCGGCTCCCTTCGGGATCGATGTGGCAGGGGGCACAGATCTCGACCTCAACGTCGCCGCCGCGCACGGGGTCATAAGCGTGCATGACCTCGCCATGACGCTGCGGGCCATTTGTCAGAAGTCCGAGCCCAAGCCAATGGCCGAGCGACGGCGAGAAAGCAATCGATGTAACGTAACCTAGATCGTTTGCGGCGGTGGCTTCGAGGCCGGTCGGAATGAGGTGGGCGCCGGCACGAAGCCGATCCTCACGATTGACGGGCCTGAGGCCCACGAGCGTCGGACGTGAAGTGTCGGTCAAAGCAGCGCGCGCCGCCATGAACCGGCCGATGAAGTCCTTCTTGGTGGACAACAGCTTGCCGAGGCCGAGATCGTGCGCGGTCGTCTGGCCGTTAAGCTCGCCGCCGGCTGGATGGCCCTTCTCGATGCGAAGCACGCCGAGTGCCTCGGTCCCATAAGGGGCGATATCGTAAGCTGCGCCTTCCTCCATGATCTTGCGGATCAACGCGTCGCCGAACCGGGCCGGCACCGCGATTTCGTAAGCAAGCTCGCCCGAGAAGGAGAGGCGGAACAGGCGAGCAGGTATTCCACCTGCCGTTACCTCGCCGACGGCAAGATAGGGGAAGGTCTCATTGGAAATGTCGTATGCAGAGTCGACGATCGCCTGCAGCACGTCCCGCGCGCGGGGACCGGCCACCGCATATTGCGCCCATTGTTCAGTGACCGAGACCATCTGGACGTCGAGCTCAGGCCAGAGCACCTGCGAACAAAATTCGAGATGCTGCATGACCTTGACCGCGTTCACCGTGGTCGTGGTCACGTAGTAGTGGTCCTCGGCGAGACGTGCGGTGGTGCCGTCGTCGAGCACGAAGCCATCCTCGCGCAGCATCAGGCCATAACGAGCTTTGCCTACCGCAAGAGTGGAGAAGGTGTTGCCATAGACGCGGTCCAGGAAGAGTCCGGCGTTGCTGCCTTGCACGTCGATCTTGCCGAGCGTCGAGACATCGCACACGCCGACATGGTTGCGCACATTCGCCACTTCGCGGTTCACTGCGTCCTGCGGCTCCTCGCCTCTATGCGGATAGTAGAGCG
Source organism: Pseudomonadota bacterium (assembly GCA_046723315.1). Taxonomy (GTDB): domain Bacteria; phylum Pseudomonadota; class Alphaproteobacteria; order Rhizobiales; family Methyloligellaceae; genus Methyloceanibacter. The sequence goes on from JBKOUI010000232.1 coordinate 3,092, forward strand.
CGCGGAGCCAAGGCCCGGTCTCGACGAAGACGGCGCCCTGTTCCTTGGCCCATTGGTGTGACGGCGCAAGCCGAGCCGGACGGAAATCGGGTCCGCGATGGTGGCCGGCAAACGCGCTGATCGCGACCGGTGTGTAAGGCGGGCGGAAGGTGGTGGTTCCGACCGCGCCGAGGTAACGCCCGGTGACGCCGGCAAGCACTGCCGCGCCGTTGGCATTAGCGGTCTTGCCCTGATCGGTCGCCATGCCGAGCGTGGTGTAGCGCTTCAGATGTTCGGGAATGCGGAAGCCCTCGCGCACGGCAAGCTTCAAATCTGATACCGTCACGTCGTTCTGGAGATCGACAAAGGCTTTGCCGCGACCCTTGGCGACCTGCCAAATCGGGCTTGCCGGCTCGCTGTCTTCCGATGTGACGCGGCGGGCATGGGGCTGCGGGGTAAAGCCGCAGGCCATGGAGGCCTCCGCGCCGGCCCTCTCACCATCCGCGAGGCAGGCGGTCAGGCCGAACCGGCCCGAGGCAGCACCGGCGACGCTCATGCCCGGCGGCAGCGCGTCTGGAACGAGCGCCGAGAGCCGCTCGCTCCATTTCGGCTTGCCGTTCAGATGGGTGGTGAGATGGACTGATGGATTCCAACCGCCGGAGACTGCGACGAGATCGCAATCGAAGGTCTTGGTCGCGCCGCTCGCGTCCCTAACAGAGACACCTCTGACGCCCTGCCCGCCGCGCACCCGCTCGATGACCGCGCCGGGAAAATAAGGCACGCGGTTCGCCTCGGCTGCTGCTTGCGCATGGCGCGACGGCCCGCGCGATGCATCGACCAGAGCCGCAACGTCGATTCCGGCCTGAGCGAGGTCGTCTGCGGTGCGGAAGGCATCGTCATTGTCGGCGAACACGACAGCGCGGCGCCCTGGGGCGACGCCGAAGCGATTGACGTAACTGCGGACGGCGGAGGCGAGCATGATGCCGGGGCGGTCATTGTCGCCGAACACGATGGGCCGCTCGATGGCGCCGGCGCAAAGCACGGCCCGCCTCGCCACAATGCGCCACAGCCGCTGGCGCGGCTCGTGCGGGGGCGGCGCCGGAACATGGTCGTTGACGCGCTCGAGCGCGGCGTAAGTCCCACCGTCATAGACACCGAACACGGTGGTCCGCCTCATGATGCGGCAATCGGGAAGCGCCGCGAGCTCACTCTCGGCGTCTTTGACCCAGTCGACCGCCGGGCGACCATCGATGTCGTAACGCTCCGAGAGAAGCCGCCCTCCGAGCCGGAAATCCTCATCAGCCAGGATCACACGCGCGCCCGAGCGCGCGGCCGCGAGCGCAGCGGAGAGGCCAGTGGGGCCCGCGCCGATGACCAGCACATCGCAAAAGGCATTGGCTTTCTCGTAATGATCCGGGTCGGCCGTATCAGCGGCGCGGCCCAGGCCCGCGGCGCGGCGGATGGCGGGCTCGTAGACCTTCTCCCAGAACGAGGCCGGCCACATGAAGGTCTTGTAGTAGAAGCCAGCGCCGAAGATCGGGGCGAAGACCTGATTGGCCGCAAGCACGTCGAACTTGAGCGACGGCCAGCGGTTCTGGCTCGCGGCATCGAGGCCATCGTAGAGCTCGATGGTCGTAGCGCGGGTATTGGGCTCCCGGCGCGCGCCGCCCCTAAGCTCGACTAATGCATTGGGCTCCTCAGAGCCTGCAGCCAGGATGCCGCGCGGGCGGTGATATTTGAAGGAGCGGGCGACCAGGCGGATGCCGTTGGCAAGCAGCGCTGAAGCAAGCGTGTCGCCTGAATGACCGCTGAGCGCCCGGCCGTCGAAATGGAAGCGAAGCTTCTGCGTCCGGTCGATGACGCCGCCTTCAGCAAGGCGATTGCGTTGGGAAGTGGACATGTTTTACGTCCCTTCCCCTTCCCTGGCAAATTCGATGGCGACGATCTCATGCGTGGTGACGTTGCGCGTGACCACGAGCCAAGCATGGCAGCCTTGGCTGTGATGCCAGTGCTCCTTGTGCAGTCCGGCAGGGTTATCGCGGAAATAGACGTAATCGACCCAGGCCTGCTCTGTGGCGCGATCGAGGCTCTGCGGCCGAGTCACGGTCGCGTCACCGCGATAGGTGAATTCCTCGAGCACCCGCTCACCGCAATAAGGGCAGTTGATCCGCATCGTCTCGCCTCAGTGCAGGTTGGGCTGCGCGCCCATGCCCTTCTCGTCGATCACGCGGCCTGCCGCGAAGCGATCGAGCCGGTAGGCGGCGGCATATGGATGCGGCTCGTCCTTGGCTATGAGGTGCGCGAAGCAGAAGCCGGAGGCCGGCGTCGCCTTGAAGCCGCCATAGCACCAGCCGGCATTGAGATAGAGCCCGTCGATCGGCGTCTCGTCGATGATGGGTGAGCCGTCCATGGTCATGTCGAGCAGGCCGCCCCAGGAGCGCAGGATGCGCAGGCGCCCGATCAGCGGCATCAGCGCCATGCCGCCTTCGCACACATCCTCGATCACCGGAAGATTGCCGCGCTGGGCGTAGGAATTGTAGCCCTCGATGTCACCGCCGAACACGAGGCCGCCTTTGTCAGACTGGCTCACGTAGAAATGTCCGGCGCCGAAGGTCATCACCACGTCGATCACGGGCTTCACACCCTCGGTGACGAAGGCCTGCACTGAGTGGCTCTCGATCGGAAGCCGCAAGCCCGCAAGCGCCGCGACGCGCGTGGAATTGCCGGCGCAGGTCAGCGCCACTTTCTTGGCGGCGATGTAGCCCTTCTCGGTCTCGACGCCGAGGATGCGGCCATTGGCGATGCGGAAACCGGTCGCGGCGCAATTCTGGATGATGTCGACGCCGCGTGAGTCCGCGGAACGCGCATAGCCCCAAGCCACCGCGTCATGGCGCACGGTGCCGCCGCGCGGCTGGAACAAACCGCCGCGCACGGGGAAGCGTGCATTGTCGAAATCAACGAAGGGGACGAGCGCGCGCACCTGTTCGCGGTCGAGCAATTCGGCATCGACGCCGTGCAACCGCATAGCATTGCCGCGCCGCGCATAGGCATCGCGCTGCGGGTCCGAATGGAACACATTCAGCACGCCGCGCTGGCTGACCATGGTATTGTAGTTGAGATCCTGCTCGAGCCCCTCCCACAGCTTCATCGACCATTCGTAGAAGGGGAGATTGCCGGGAAGCAGGTAATTGGAGCGCACGATTGTGGTGTTGCGCCCGACATTGCCCGAGCCGAGATAGGACTTCTCGACCACCGCAACATTGGTGATGCCGTGCTCCTTGGCGAGATAGTGCGCGGTGGCGAGACCGTGGCCTCCGCCGCCGACGATCACGACGTCGTAAGCTGGCTTGGGCTCCGGCTCGCGCCACAGCGGCTTCCAGTTGCGGTTGCCGGTGACGGCATTGGCAATCAAGCCTGCGAAGGAATAGCGCATAGGTCGCATTTTGCGCGCGCCTGTTCGGTTTGATTGACATTTAGCGACGCTTGATTGACATTTTACGCCATGAGCGAGGGCGTGACCTCGACGCAAACCGTCGGCTTCCTGCTCGTGCCGGGCTTCGCGCTGATGTCCTATGCGGCGGCAATAGAGCCGCTCCGCGCGGCTAACCTGCTCTCGGGCAAGGAGCTTTACCGCTGGTGGCATGCTGCGCCTGGGGGCAAGCCCATCATGGCGTCGAACGGCGTCGCCATCATTCCCGACTATGGCACCAGCGCCGACCGCAACGCCGACATGGTGTTCGTCTGCGCCGGCGGCAATCCCGCGATCTTCGACGACAAAACCGTGTTCGCGTGGCTGAGGCGGCTTGCGCGCAAAGGCGTCACCATCGGCGGCATCTCCGGCGGTCCCTACATCCTCGCCAAGGCCGGCCTGCTCGGCGAGCGGCGCGCAACGCTCCATTGGGAGCATATGCCTGCCTTCCGCGAGGCATTCCCCGACGTCACGGTGGTACCGTCGCTGTTTGAGATCGACGGCAACCGGATCACCTGCTCCGGCGGCATCTCCGCCCTCGACATGATGGTAGCGCTGATCGAGCGCGACCATGGGCGGCAGCTCGCCGCTTCGGTGGGAGATTGGTTCCTGCACACCCACATCCGCGAAGGCTTCGGCCCGCAGCGTATGGACTTGCGCTACCGGCTCGGCGTGGCCGACGAGAAGCTGCTCTCAGTGCTGCGCGTCATGGAGCGCAGCATCGAGACGCCTTTGCCTCGTGCTCAGCTCGCGCGCGAGGCCGGCATCTCCCTTCGCCAACTCGAGCGCCTGTTCGAGCGCCAGGTCGGGCATGGCATCCACAGCCACTATCGCTGGCTCAGGCTCGAGCGGGCACGGCAGCTGTTGCGCGAGACCACCCTGCCGGTGTTGGATGTGGCGCTTGCCACCGGCTTCGCCTCATCGAGCCAATTCGCCCGCGCCTATTCGCGTGCCTTCGGCGAGCCGCCGAGCGCCACCCGCATGGGCGGTTAGCGGTGTCCTGGCCTCGGGGTTCGGGTCCACGCGCTACGACGCTTTGTTGCTTCTTTTTGCGCTTCCTTTGCTTTCCTTTCAGGAAAGATTATTTCATGTGGGTTGACGAGAGCCTTCCTGCCGTAGCATGGTGAAGGCGACGATTTACGGAGCTTTCTGCCATGTGTGGCATTGTCGGCCTCTTCCTCAAAGACCCTAGCCTGGAGCCGGAGCTCGGCAAGCTGACCGAAGGCATGCTTGCCACGCTCTCCGACCGCGGGCCTGACAGCGCAGGTTTCGCGATCTATGGGGAAGGCAAAAAGGGCGAGACCAAGCTGACACTGCGCGCCAAGTCCGGCGCCGAAATGAAGGCGACAGCGGACCGCATCGCGCACTCGTTCAGCGACGCAAGCATCGATTTGCACGACACTCATGCGGTGGTGGGCGTCGAGGACCGCTCGGTGCCTCGCCTGCTCGAATGGCTCGCGGACGAAGCACCTTCCATCGACATTGTCGGACGCGGCAAGCGCATGGCTGTCTTCAAGGAGGTCGGCCGGCCGGAGAAGGTCGCTGAGCGCTTTGGCCTTGCCGGCATGCGCGGCACGCACGCCATCGGCCATACCCGCATGGCGACCGAGTCTGCCGTTACCACCGACGGCGCTCATCCCTACTCCACCGGTAAGGACCAGTGCCTGGTGCATAACGGTTCGCTCTCCAACCACAACAATATCCGCCGCACGCTGAAGCGCGAGGGTCTCGAGTTCGAGACCGAGAACGACACCGAGGTTGCGGCGGGTTATCTCTCCTGGAAGATGCGGGAAGGCCTATCGCTCGGCGATGCGCTCAAGGTAAGCCTCGACGATCTCGATGGCTTCTACACTTTCGTGGTCGGCACGGAGAACGGCTTCGGCGTGCTGCGCGACGGCATCGCCTGCAAACCGGCCATCATGGCCGAGACGGACCGCTATGTCGCCTTCGGTTCGGAGTACCGCGCACTTGCGGGCCTGCCAGGCATCGAGAACGCGCGTGTCTGGGAGCCCGAGCCTGCCACGGTTTATTTCTGGGAACGCTAGACAATGCCCGAGGTCGATCTCGGCACCACGACTTTGCGCTCGCTCAATGCGACGCTGCACAAGCTCAGGCCCGACACCAACGAGCGGCACTGGATCATCGATCATCCGGACGGCCGTCACGCCATCGCGTCGGGACTCAACGTGCCGATCACTGTCGAGATCAATGGGCCAGTCGGCTATTACTGCGCCGGCATGAATAAGCTCGCCACGGTTCTGATCCATGGCAGCGCGGGCACCGGTGTCGCCGAGAACATGATAAGCGGCTTCGTTCATGTCGCCGGCGACGCGAGCCAGTCGGCCGGCGCCACGGGCCGTGGCGGACTGCTGCGCATCGACGGTAATGCCTCCTCGCGTTGCGGCATTTCGATGAAGGGCATCGACATCGTGGTGAAGGGCTCGGTGGGACATATGAGCGCGTTCATGGCGCAGGCCGGAAATCTCGTCGTGTTCGGTGACGCAGGCGACGCACTCGGCGATTCGATCTACGAGGCGCGCCTGTTCGTGCGCGGCAGCGTCAAGAGCCTCGGCGCCGACTGCATCGAAAAGCCGATGCGCGAGGAACACAAACGGGCGCTGCATGACGTGCTCGACCGCGCCGGCATGAACGGCGCAATCGATCCCTCGGAATTCAGGCGCTACGGCTCGGCACGCAAGCTCTACAATTTCCATGTCGACAACGCGGGGGCCTATTGATGGACTGGACTCCTCGGACCACGCCCCGCCCCTCGGCCACCTTCGACGAGTTCTCGCTGTCGGAGATCCGTCGCGCCGCTGCTACCGGCCTCTATGACATTCGCGGCTTCGGCGCCAAGCGGCGGGTCCCGCATTTCGACGATCTCTTGTTCCTGGGCGCTTCGATCAGCCGCTATCCGCTCGAAGGCTATCGCGAGAAATGCGGCACTGATGTGTGGCTCGGCGCCCGGTTCGCCGAGAAGCCGATCCATCTCAAGATCCCTATCACCATCGCCGGCATGAGCTTCGGCTCGCTCTCGGCCCAGGCCAAGGAAGCGCTCGGGCGCGGCGCGACGCAGGCCGGCACCTCGACCACCACCGGCGACGGCGGCATGACCGAGGAGGAGCGCCATCACTCGCATCTCCTCGTCTACCAGCTGCTCCCTTCGCGCTATGGCATGAACCCCGACGATCTCAGGCGCGCCGATGCGGTTGAGATCGTGGTGGGGCAAGGCGCCAAGCCCGGCGGCGGCGGCATGCTGCTCGGTCAGAAAATCTCCGACCGCGTTGCCGAGATGCGCACGCTCCCCAAGGGCATCGACCAGCGCTCGGCCTGCCGCCACCCCGACTGGACTGGCCCTGACGACCTCGAGATCAAGATCGAAGAGATCAGGGAGATCACCGACTGGCAGAAGCCGATCTACATCAAGGTCGGGGCCTCGCGGCCTTATTACGACACGGCGCTGGCGATCAAGGCCGGCGCAGATGTGGTGGTGCTCGACGGCATGCAGGGCGGCACGGCGGCGACGCAGGAGGTGTTCATCGAGCATGTCGGTCTGCCGATTCTTGGCGCCATCAGGCCTGCCGTGAAGGCGCTGCAAGACCTCGGGATGCACCGCAAGGTACAGCTCATCGTCTCCGGCGGGATCAGGAACGGCGCCGATGTCGCCAAGGCGCTTGCGCTCGGCGCCGACGCGGTGTCGATCGGGACGGCGGCGCTGATCGCGCTCGGCGACAACGACCCCGCCCTCGATGCGGAATACCGCAAGCTCGGAAGCGCGGCCGGATGCTACGACGATTGGCATGAGGGCCGCGATCCAGCCGGTATCACCACGCAGGACCCGGTGCTCGCCGCGCGCTTCGATCCGGTGCTCGGCGGCAGACGTCTCGCCAATTATCTCGCAGTTTTGACGCTTGAAACCCAGACCATCGCCCGGGCGTGTGGCAAAAGCCACGTGCACAATCTTGAGCCAGAGGATCTCGTCGCCCTTACCGTCGAGGCGGCAGCCATGGCGCGTGTGCCGCTTGCCGGCACGGACTGGATTCCAGGATTGAAGTCATCGAGCGGAGAGGCTGAGTAAAGGCCTCCGGTGTCAGCAAAGGGGAGTCACATGCCGGTCGATCTTGCCGCTGAGGCCCGCGAACGCGGGATCAAATATTTCCTGATTTCCTATGTCGACCTGTTCGGTACGCTGAGAGCCAAGCTCGCGCCGGCAGCGGCCATCGGCGACATGGCTAAGGAAGGCGCAGGCTTTGCCGGATTTGCGAGCTGGCTCGATATGACGCCGGCCGATCCTGACGTTCTTGCCATTCCCGACCCTGACAGTTTGATCCAGCTTCCGTGGAAAAAAGAGGTCGGGTGGCTCGCCGCCGATCCTTACATGAACGGCAAGCTCGTGGACCAGGCGCCGCGCAATATCCTGAACAAGGTCAGGGACAAGGCGGCCAAGCAAGGCTACCAGCTCAAGACCGGCGTCGAATGCGAGTATTTCCTGGTGAGCTCCGACGGGTCGGCGATCAGCGACCCTGCCGATATCCAGGCCAAGCCCTGCTACGACCAATCGGCGCTGATGCGCCGCTACGAAGTAATCAGCGAGATTTGCGACTCGATGCTCGAGCTTGGCTGGGGTCCCTATCAGAACGACCACGAGGACGCGAACGGCCAATTCGAAATGAACTGGCT
>JBKOUI010000114.1:0-10405 GCA_046723315.1 Pseudomonadota bacterium
CGGAGCTGCCCGGCTCGGCGACCACGACATTGCGCGTTATGACTGAACCCGACTGGCCATTGCCGTCGAGCTGAATGAGATGGATAGGCTTTTCGAGCGTGACGCCTTCGGGGATACGGAGCACCACTCCGCCGGTCATCAGCGCCGTGTTCAGGGCGAGCACTGGGTCGTCCTCGCGGGGATTTACCTGTCCCAATGTCTTCTTTAGCCATGCCTGCGGCTTTTCCAGAGCCCGAGCCAGTGAGACGACCTCGACACCGGCGGCCTTTAACCCCGAAAGTTCGGACAAATCGGCCCTAAGATCGCCCTCGACAACGACGAGGCGATAGGCTGGGAGCGCAACGAAGTCGCCGCCAAGAGCTCGGCTCAGCTCGGCCTCGCCGACAGCGGCACCCGTCGGACTGACCAGCGGATAGGCGTCGGTTAGACGCGAGCGGAGGTCGGTATATTTCCACGCCTCGATGCGCCGGTGTGGCAGCCCGAGCCTGGCATAGGCCTCAATAGACTTCTGCCGCAGGTCGGACACGAAGGGATCGCGCGCGCCGGGAAGCGCGTCGCGGGCCTGCTCGAACAGATCGAGGAAGCCTTGTTCGCCCTTGGTGCGAAACTGCTGGACGGGCAACTCCATGTCGGGTCGCTCCCTTAAGCGGCTTCGCTGCCGAACTCGGCGTAGCCGGACTGTTCGAGCTCGAGCGCAAGCTCAGGGCCGCCAGAGCGCGCCACCCTGCCATCCGAAAGCACATGCACGCGGTCAGGCACGATGTAGTTCAGGAGCCGCTGGTAGTGAGTGATGACGAGCATGGCACGATCCGGGGCTCGGAGTGCGTTCACGCCTTCAGCCACGATACGCACGGCATCGATGTCGAGACCCGAATCCGTCTCATCGAGCACGCAAAGGGCTGGCTCGAGCAGCGCCATTTGTAGGATCTCGTTGCGCTTCTTCTCGCCGCCCGAGAACCCGACATTCAATGGGCGCTTCAGCATCTCCGGATCGATACTGAGCAGCTTCGCTTTCTCGCGCACGAATCTGAGGAAATCAGGCGTGGACAATTCGGCTTCGCCGCGCGCCTTGCGCACCGCGTTCACTGCCGTGCGCAGGAACGTCATGGTGGCGACGCCTGGGATCTCCATGGGATATTGGAAGGCGAGGAACACGCCTGCTGCCGCACGCTCGGACGGATCCATAGCGAGCAGGTCCTCACCCTTCCAGGTTACGGTGCCGGCCGTGACCTCGTACTCGTCCTTGCCCGCGAGCACGTAAGCGAGCGTCGACTTGCCCGAGCCGTTCGGGCCCATGATTGCATGCACCTCCCCTTGCGGCAGAGCGAGGTCGAGGCCTTTCAGGATCTCGCGGCCTTCGACATTGACGTGCAGGTTTTTGATCTCAAGCATTACGGTTCTTCTCTAGATCCCTAGTGTTAACAGTTGTTTTGATCACGATGGTTGGGGCGAGGCCTTAGCCGACCGACCCCTCAAGGCTGATGCCGATCAGCTTCTGGGTCTCGGCCATGAACTCCATGGGGAGCTGCTGGAGCACGTCGCGCACGAAGCCATTGACGATCAGAGCCACCGCCTCCTCGGCCGAGAGGCCGCGCTGCAGACAGTAGAACAGCTGGTCGTCGGAGATCTTGGAGGTGGTCGCCTCGTGCTCGAAGGTCGCCGACGCATTCTTCGCCTCGATATAGGGCACGGTATGCGCGCCGCATTTGTCGCCGATCAACAGTGAGTCGCAGTTGGTGAAGTTGCGCGCATTGGCAGCCTTGCGGTGCGCCGAGACCAGGCCGCGATAGGTATTGTTGGAATACCCTGCGGCGATGCCCTTGGAGATGATGCGACTCGACGTGTCACGACCGAGATGCACCATCTTGGTCCCTGAATCGACTTGCTGATGGCCGTTGGAGATGGCGATCGAGTAGAACTCGCCTCGACTGCCGTCGCCGCGCAGGATGCAGCTCGGGTATTTCCAGGTGATGGCGGAGCCGGTCTCGACCTGCGTCCAGGAAATCTTGGAGCGCGGACCGCGGCAGTCGCCACGCTTGGTGACGAAATTGTAGACGCCGCCCTTCCCTTTTGCGTCGCCGGGATACCAGTTCTGCACCGTCGAGTATTTGATCTCGGCGTCATCTAGTGCGACAAGCTCGACCACGGCGGCATGGAGCTGGTTCTCGTCCCGCATCGGCGCCGTGCAGCCTTCGAGATAGCTCACGTAGGCGCCCTTGTCGGCGATGATCAGCGTGCGCTCGAACTGGCCGGTCTGCCGCTCGTTGATGCGGAAATAGGTGGAGAGCTCCATCGGACAGCGCACGCCGGGCGGCACATAGACGAACGAACCGTCGGAGAACACCGCGGAGTTGAGCGTGGCATAGAAATTATCGGTACTGGGCACCACCGAGCCGAGATATTTGCGCACGAGCTCGGGATGGGTCTTCACCGCCTCTGATACCGAGGTGAAGATCACACCGGCCTTGGCCAGCTCTTCCTTGAAGGTGGTGACCACCGAAACTGAGTCAAACACGGCATCGACCGCGACACGCGCGCCATCGACACCGGCGAGCACTTTCTGCTCCGACAGTGGGATGCCGAGGCGCTCATAGGTTCTCAATAACTCGGGATCGACGTCAGCCAGGGTCCGCGGGCCGTCCATGCTCTTGGGCGCCGCGTAGTAATACAGCTCCTGAAATTCGATCTTGGGATACTTCACATTCGCCCATTTCGGCTCCTGCATGGTGAGCCAACGGCGATAGGCCTCGAGCCGCCACTCGGTCAGCCACTCGGGCTCGCCCTTCTTCGCCGAGATGAAGCGGACGATGTCCTCGTTGAGGCCCTTAGGGGCCTTCACCGACTCGATATCGGTAAAGAAGCCGTACTTGTACTTGTCGACGTCGATCGCCTTAACGCGGGCGACGGTTTCCTGCACAGCGGGCATTGCCTACTCCAAATTCCTTTCTCTAGCAGCGGGTTAAGCTGCCACCTTCCGGCTCTGCTTGAGCCGATTGATCAACTCACCGAAGGCCCGGAGGAAAGCCTGTATATCGGTATTCGAGGTCGCAAAACCAAGGCTTACGCGGATCGCTCCTTGCGCAACCTCGGGCGCAATTCCCATGGCGCTCAAGACATGAGAGGCCTCGACTTTTCCCGACGAGCAGGCCGAGCCTGAGCTTATGGCAACGCCTGCGAGATCGAGCCCAATCACCAGTGTCTCTGCCTTGGCGCGGGGAACGCCGAGGCAGGTGGTGTTAGGGAGCCTGGGTACGCGCGCTGACACCACAATGGCGTCGGGAGCAATGGCGAGCACCCCAGTCTCAAGCTCGTCCCTGAGCTTGGCGACTTCAGGAGCCCTGTCGAGGTCTGCAGCAGCAAGCTCTGCCGCGACGCCGAAGCCTACAACGCCACTGACATTTTCGGTTCCAGCCCGCCTGCGGCGCTCCTGGCCACCACCCTTGAGCAGCGGCTCCACGGATACGCCTTCACGGAGTACGAGCGCGCCGACGCCCTTTGGCCCGCCAATCTTGTGGGCCGAAAGGCTGAGCATATCTGCGCCAAGCGCTGCGATATCGAGCGGCACGCGTCCCGCCGCTTGAACCGCATCGCTGTGCATGAGCCCGCCGGTCTCATGCACGATCTTTGCCGCTTCGAGGATGGGCTGGATCGCGCCGGTCTCGTTGTTGGCCGCCATCAGCGACACGAGAGGCCTCCAGCCGCCCGGGCGATGCTTCTCAAGTTCTCTCGCAAGCACATCGAGGTCCACCACGCCGTCAGAGGTGACAGGAATGGTGGTGGTGGTCTCGCGGTAGAACCGGCCGCCGGCGAGCACCGACGGATGCTCCACGGCAGACATGTAGCAATGCCAAGCCTCTGCCGCTTGCGCCGCGAGCGCGAGCGCGTTCGCTTCGGTGCCGCCGCTCGTGAAGATCACGTCCTCGGGCCGCGCGCCGACGAGCCTCGCCACCTTGACTCGGGCGGCTTCGATGGCTGCACGTGCGGCTCTTCCTTCCGCGTGCACCGAGGATGGATTGCCATAAAGCTCGAGCGCCGTAATGACGGCCTCGCGCACCTCAGGCCGGAGTGGCGCGGTGGCGTTATAATCAAGATAGGAGCGCTGGTTCATACTCTGCCGAAGCTTGCGGCCTGATGCCGCCGGTTAGCGCTTGCACGAGCCCCCATCGCGCGTGCTATGAAGCGCGGCCTGACATCGAACCGCGCCAAACGCCCAGCTGTGTCGGCGCGGTCTTGTTTGGAACAATTCTAATCTTACGTTCGGTATAGGATTCCAGAGCGGCAGAGTCAAGTTTTGCAGGCGATGGGTCGCGCTCCCCATTTAGCTCACACGAGCCAGTGCAACTCTGCTCCCGATCACGGTTAGAGTGCGGTTGAGGCCAAACTTATATGCCTGAAGTCAATATCAGCGGGCCTGGCGGTAGAATCGAGGCCCGCTACCATCACGAGCGCGGCCCGAACTCCCCTGTGGCGCTCATCCTCCATCCTCATCCGCAATTCGGCGGTACGATGAATAATCAGGTGGTGTACCACCTGTACTACGCCTTTCAGAAGCGGGGGTTCTCGGTTCTGCGCTTCAATTTTAGGGGTGTGGGCCGAAGCGAGGGACTGTTCGACAACGGACCTGGCGAACTCGCTGATGCCGCCACCGCACTCGACTGGCTGCAAGCTTACAATGCCGATGCCCAGACCTGCTGGATTGCCGGCGTGTCGTTCGGCGCATGGATCGCCATGCAGCTCCTGATGCGGCGGCCAGAGATCGAGGGCTTCATCTCGGTTGCCCCTCCGGCCAATCTCTACGACTTCACTTTCCTCGCCCCCTGCCCCTCCTCAGGCCTCATGGTGAATGGCGCCAAGGATCGCGTGGTGCCGACGGAAGCCGTGCGCGGGCTGGTCGATCGCCTCAAGACGCAGAAGGGCATCGTGATTGACCACGCGACCGTCCCCGATGCCAACCACTTCTTCGAGGGCCGCATGGACGGACTGATGGAGGTGGTCGACGCCTACCTCGACAAGCGACTCGGCAAAGGCAAGAAGCGTAAAGAGTCCGCAGCCTAGCTCTGGTTCTCCGCTCCCGTGCATTCACGGCGCAAACCTGATAGAGGCTTGCCCCACATACATCAGCCGGGTCGCGCCGCATGAGCACGGTCAAATCCGATTTCCTGCACGAGCTTAAGTCGCGGGGCTATATCCACCAGGCGACCGACGAGGCCGGCCTGGACAGACTGCTTAGGGCTGAGCGCGTCACCGGTTATATCGGCTTCGACTGCACCGCGCCGAGCCTGCATGTCGGCAACCTGCTCGGCATCATGATGCTGCGCAAACTGCAGCAAGCCGGGCATCGCCCGATCGTCCTGATCGGCGGCGGCACGACCAAGGTTGGCGACCCTTCCGGGAAGGACGAATCGCGCAAGCTGCTCAGTGACGCCGAGATCGCCGCCAACATCGCCGGCATCGAGTCGGTGTTCGCGAAATTCCTGAGCTTTGGCGGAGACGGCAGCGGCGCCGTCATGGTGAACAACGCCGATTGGCTCGACATGCTGAACTACATCGATTTCCTGCGTGACCATGGCCGCCATTTCAGCGTCAACCGCATGCTGACCTACGACTCGGTCAAGCTGAGACTCGAGCGCGAGCAGCCTCTGAGCTTCATCGAGTTCAACTACATGGTCTTGCAGGCCTACGACTTCATCGAGCTCTACCGGCGCATGGGATGCCGGTTGCAGATGGGCGGGTCTGACCAGTGGGGCAACATCGTGAGCGGCATCGAGCTTGGCCGCCGCGCCGACGGCGTCGAGCTATTCGGATTGACCTCCCCGCTCCTCACGACGGCATCAGGCGCCAAGATGGGGAAGACGGCCTCAGGCGCGGTGTGGCTCAACGCCGACATGCTCTCCCCTTACGACTACTGGCAATACTGGCGGAATAGCGAGGACGCCGACGTCGAACGCTTCCTCAAGCTATTTACCGAGCTGCCCCTCGATGAGATCGCCAAGCTCGCCAAGCTGAAAGGCGCTGAGCTGAACGAGGCGAAGAAGGTTCTCGCCACCGAGGCGAGCGCGCTCGTCCATGGCCGTGACGCCGCCGACCGCGCGGCCGAGACGGCGCGGGCCACTTTCGAGGAAGGCGAGATCGCGGCTAGCCTGCCTACTCTCGAGGTGCCACGCGCAGATCTCGAAAAGGGCCTCGGCGTGCTCAATGCGAGCGTGCTTGCCGGCTTCGTACAGTCGACCGGAGAAGCGAGGCGCCAGATCAAGGGCGGAGGGATCAAGGTGAACGATGCGCCGGTCACCAATGAGCGGCAGCTGTTGACACCGTCAGACCTCACGCCAGACGGCGTGATCAAGCTTTCGCTCGGAAAGAAGCGGCACGCGTTGATTAGGCCGGTGTGAGCTGAAAAGTTCTACTGCGGCGGCGGAGGTACGAAGTTGCTCCTCGATTGCGGCGGCGGCGGCACGAACGCGCCGTCCGATGACGCGGCGGCGGAATCGGGGACCGAGCCTGTGAAATCGAAGATCTGCCGGAAGATGCCGGGCGTGATTGCCGAGATCGGATTCACCAGCACCGAGGGGTCATTGAGATTGCCCTTGATGGCAAAGGTGATGCCGACCACACCTTCGCCCTGGCGTCCGACAAAGACCTTGCCGAGGATGGGAATGGCGCCGAGCGCAGAATTCAGGCCATAGAGGGGTACGTAGGTACCGCCGAGATCGACGGTCTGCGCCTTGAAGTCCACCGCGCCGCGCATGGTGGCGCCAAGTTGGGAGCCATTCATATAGGCATCCCGCAACCGGAACTTGCCGCCGCCCACGGTGAAAGGCGCTCGCAACTGGTCGAATGCTATGCGCTGCCGCGAGACCTGCTGTTTGTTCTCGCCAAGAACCGCCGCCGAGTTCGGATCGGTGAGCACGTCGTTGACCACAGAGTCGCCAAGGACGGTGAAATCGCGCGCCCACAGCGTCCCGCTCTTCGAGCCTGCCGCGCCAGCATCGAGACTGACCTGAAGCGATGCATCCCCGCCTTCGACGCTCGGATAGAAGCCGATAAGACGGAAGGCTGCGCCCGCATCGTGTGCCTCGGCCTTGATCACGCGCGAGCCTTCGCTCTGCTCGAGACCGACCGCCGCCGGGCTCGTGCCATTCAGCTCTGCCTTGCCGTCAAGCGCGACGAGCCGTCCGTTGCGTTTCTTGAGTGTGACCTTCACGTCCTTCGCCACGGTGTCGTAGAAGCCGAACACGGTGCCGATGTCGGCCGAGAAATCGATGCCGAACGGATCGGCCGGCTCGGCCGACCCGTCCTCGGCGAGCTGGCCTGCCGAGAACAGAGACTGGAAGAACTGCTTGCCGTCAAAACTCGCGCCTTGCGCCTTGATGTCGAGCACGTTGTCATCGCGGACGAGGGCGGTGATCTCGACATGGGTACTCCGGTTGACGGAGAAGTCCGAGAAATAGAATTCCTTGAGATGCTGCCCGGCATCGAGCGCGATCGCGCCCTCGACTGCGATGTCGTCACCGAGAATCTTGAAATTGTCGAGGTCGGTCGAGCCGTCCTCCTTCGGTACCACATCGAACTGAACGGTTGCTGTGTGGCCCACCGGCTTGGTCCAGCCCATGCTGCTGAACAGAAGCTTGGCGTTGGTCAGGTCGGCCTGCATGCTCATGCTGTGAGCGCCCTCCCCAACCCCCGAGATGGAAAGGGTGACTGGCGTCGGCCCTCGGACGAGATGATTCACCTTGATGCCGAGTTTGTCGCGCGAAGCCTCATCGAGGGAGGCCATCACCCTGATTGGCGGCTGGCGGTCGTCCGGCGTGTAGAAGATGTGCTGCCATGCGAGCTCGGCCGGGACACCCTTGATGGTGATTTGGCCCTTGGCCTCGACCGCCTGATCGGTGAGGTTCACGTCAAGGTTGCCGCCCTCGATATTGATGTCGCCGGCGAGCTTTGAGGTGATGGCGTCGCTGAGCCGCGCCTTGCCGGCCAGCTTGATCTGATTGAACTGGAGGTCCGCCTTGAGCGGCATCGACAGGACGAAGTTGCCGCTTGCCGTGCCCTCCAGGAAGCTGGGCTTAAGCCCCACGCTTGTGATGTAGCCGAGCGGCTCATGGTCGAGGAGCTCAAGCACAGTTGGCGTGGCTCCATCAGCCCTGAAGGTGATCTCGCCCTGTTGCGGATCTTGGCGCAGATCAGGAATAAAGAAGCGGCCCTGGCTCAAGGCAATCTCCGGCCCCGAGGGGACGACGATCTTGCCTTGCGGGATGTCGACAGCAAATTCGATGCCTGAGATCGTGAGTTTGGCGTCGCCGGTCATGACGGGCGGCATCTTGGGCATGTATGCGATGCTCATGCCGGAAATATCGAGCTCGACATTCACGGCTTTAGCGGGAAGCACGCCGCCGGCCTCGACCTGAGCGAGCTCCCCTGGGGCCAGCGCGACATTGAACTTGCCGCCCAGCACTTGACCGCCTGCGACCCGCTCAAGCACCCAGGTCCGCGCTTTTCCAGCGAGGAACTTCGGCCAGAACAGTTTCAAGGTATCGACCGACATCGGACTCACTTCGCCGGTCAAGTGCACTTCGGGCGACCGGGGGGCGTCGGCGAAACTGCCGGCGAAAGAGATCGAGGCGGTTCCAGATCGGATGACGAAACGGCTGACGGTCACGCCTTTAGCACTGATGCTACCCGCGGCCTGCCATTCGTCCACCTTCATCGGAGGGAGCCCGAATTCCTCGACCGCAAGCGTCGCCTCGTTTGCCCGTAAGGCGAAGTCCCACGATGCCGGCGCGCCGCTTGCATCGCGTTTCGGGTGGAACTCTCCGCTGATGGTGGCCCTGCTCTTCCCCCAGACAAGCGTCGAGGGCGCGATCTCGACGATGTCGCGGTCCTTCAGATATTGGACATCGAGATTGCCGCGATCGATGCGCATGGCGGTGTCGGGGTCCCAAGGCGGGGTAATCTGCCCACCCTGGAGTTCGAGCTT
Organism: Pseudomonadota bacterium; assembly: GCA_046723315.1. Classification (GTDB taxonomy): domain Bacteria; phylum Pseudomonadota; class Alphaproteobacteria; order Rhizobiales; family Methyloligellaceae; genus Methyloceanibacter. Next base: position 8,975 of record JBKOUI010000114.1, read on the forward strand.
GGCACTGCCGGCCAGGAACTCGCCTGAATTAGAAAGCTCGACGTTGGTTTCGCCGTTCACCACCATGTCGAGGGCCTTGAGCGCACCGAGCGATGGGAAGTTGCCGGAGATGCCGGACGGAACGAGGTTCTGGACGAGGGCGGTAATGCCGAGGCTTTGGCGTCTGGTCCGCTGCTCGGTGCGGACCTCAAGCTGCCAGTCGCCCTTGGACGAGGCGATATCGGCTTGGCCCACCAACAGGCTTCTCTGGTTCCTGTGCTCGAGGTCGATGGAGAAATCCGGCACCTGCCAGGACGTCTCCGTGCCGTTCTGATTGAGAACGACGAGCGCATTCTTGACTCCGAACCGCGTCAGATAGGACGTGTTGCCGCTGCGCGCGCGCTCGAAGACCTCGGCGACGGTGCTGGTCACATCAAGCACGCGGCCTCCGGCCGCGGGTGCTTCTTGACGTTTGGCGATAATCGTCTCGGGCGCCGCACCTTGAGACTGAGCGGTAGAGGGCTCCGCAGGAGGCAGGGAGTTGTGAATGACCGTTCCGTTTTCGCCCACCGCGGAGCGTGAGAAGGCCAACGACAGGCCGCGGTCTGAATCGTAGAACAGCAAGAGCCGCGGGCCGATGAAGTCGACGCTGCCAGGAGCGATACGCCCGGAGAGCAGCGCGCTTCCGCTCATGCCAATGGCGGCGAGCGGTGCCTGCGCGATGATCGCGCCGTTTTTGTCGACCAGCCTGATGTTCCGCAAGCGGAACAGAACTCCAGGCCCATCGGGCGAGCGCTGAAGGATCGCGTCCTCGATCTTCACCTGCAGATCGGACAGCTCGCCGTTAATCGCGCCCTCGATGGTGGGCACGAGACTCGGAAGTGAGATCGGACCGCGGCCAAGCCGCCCGTAGCCGGCAACGATGATGACGAGGCCAACCACCAATATGCCGGCGAAGATTTCGCGGCAAACATGTGCGCCGTGCGTGGAGAGCTTCTTCAGCTCGATCTGAACGGGTGGAGGAACCCGCTTCACTAGCGCCCTGCCCCGCTCAGGCAATGCGAGCAGCGCCTTACCACCTTCGGCGGTGAGCTTGGCGAGAGTGCCTGAGAGCGGCTCGTTCATTAAGTCAATGGCCCCGCCGTGACGAAGGCCGTGAGAGCGTCGTGCCGCCCACTCGGTGGGTAGATCGCGAGCAGCCGAACGCGCTAACGGCACCGCTTCTCATTCGAAAGCGACGCCCCACTTTACCCACGGCCCGTTGTCGGCATCCCCCCAACGCTAAGCCCTCAACCCGTACTGCGCCGCCTCGTGCACCACCACGCGGATGCGAGGCCAAGGGCATATGGCATAGAAGGGGCTAAAATCGGCTAAAGGAAGGCGGTTCTTCAAGTCCTTGCTGGAACTTAGCCCAATCTGAGGAACACACCCCGAACCTTCACGAGAACGCCA
>JBKOUI010000002.1:0-4974 GCA_046723315.1 Pseudomonadota bacterium
CGGTCAGCCAGCCCATCACGTGCAGCTTCCCGTGGAGCTATTCGCGGGCGCTCCGCCATTGCATTTGCATAAACGACGGTTACACGCTGCAAAGCGGGAAGTGCGTGCGCGATCTCACCACCGTCTCATGCCGCGACGAGGAGCGTTGGTCGCCGAAGCGCGGCGCTTGCGTCTGCAACAAGGGCCTCAAGCGGCAAGGCGATGCCTGTGTCGTCGCCGAGCCCGTTCAGATCGTCGTCACACCACCGCTGCCGGAGGAGCCTCCGTCTCTTGATGCTGTGTTCCCGGTTGCTCCCCCAGATGTTATCGCGGCGCCGACCGACGTTGCTGCCCCACCTCCCGACGAAGCTCCACCGGCCGAGACGGCTGCCAAGACCGTGGATGAGCAGGAGCCCGCGCTTTCGCCGTAACAGGTGCAAGCGATCTCGCGCGCGCAGCGCTGCCTAACCGAGCTCGGCTATTACAAGGGCACGATCGACGGTAAGCGGGGTAAGGAGACCTGGACCGCCTATTGGCACTTCAAGCATGACAACGGGCTTTCTGGTTACAGCGATTTGCTGGCCGATGCCGTGCAACAGAAATTTGCTTCCCTCTGCAAAGAGCCGGCTACGACTGCGGCGCTGCCGACTGAGCTTCAGGCGACCAACACGCCCCAGACTGATGCAACTCGCGAAAACGATGTGGCACCAGAAATCGAGGCAGCGCCCGATGCCGAGGAGCCGGCGCCACCCCCACCATCCGCAAGGCTCGACATCTATTGTCTGTCGGAGGATCTAATTACGGTGCTTCGCCGCGCTCACGGGCCGGGCGTTTCCATCACGCAGTGCGAAAAGGCCTGCCTGCCGGCGCCAACCGGGCTTCCCCAGGCGCATCTCGACGAACTCCAGTCCAAGTTCGGCATCGTGTGGTGCCGCACCTGCGTGCCCTTCTCGGGCCATCTCGCCCTTGATGACGTCAAGCGCATCGAGCGGGCGGCCAACATCGAGCTTTGCGCGACCCCGTCGCGGCAGCTCCCGCGGCGTGGCGTGCCTGCTGGCGAGCCAATCAAGTCCTACACCAAGGTGCGCGAGCTTTACCGCGCCTTGCCGCCGGCGCCGGACGAAAACGACACCGTCGCCGTGATCATCGGCAATCGCGACTATGCCAAGCTCCCGCCGAGCGAGACCTCGCAGAACGACGCCGGCGCAATGTACGCCTTTCTCACCGAGCATATGGGCGTTCGCCCCGACAACATTATCGATATGCGGAACGCCAAGAAGGCCGACATCGAACGGCTGTTGGGCGCGGCTCCGGGAGTGGACGGCGATTTGGCCCGCCTCGTGCGATCAAATCCCGGCACGCGCGTGCTCGTCTACTACTCGGGCCATGGCGGCACCGACAGCGCGGAGACCGATACCTATCTCCTGCCGGTGGACGCCGAGCCGTACCGTGAGGAACAGAGCGGCTACAAGCTGTCGACGCTCTACGCCAATCTCGCCAAGCTAGATGCCAAATCGGTGCTCGTGCTGCTCGAGACCGAGTTCGGCGAAGATCATGGCGCCAATGTGCTGCCGCCGAACCTGCCGGAGAACACCAATCAGGCCCTGCCGCGAGCAGCGCTACCCAATCTCACCGTCTTGGTGGCCTCCGACCGCGGGCAGCGGACGCTCATCGACTCGACCTACGACATCGGACTCTTCACCCGCTATCTAATTGAAGGGCTCGCTGGCAGCGCCGATCTCCGCCCGATTGGCAACGGCGACGGCTCGCTCGACAGCGCGGAGATCTATGCCTACACCGCCGCGATGGTCCAGCTCGCAGCGCGCAAGACATTCGGATTGTTGCAAAATCCGGTCTATTCCAGCGCCGCCTCGCCTGTGCTTACCAGCACCGGGCCAGTCGCTCGCAACTCCGATTGACGCCGCGGCAATCTCAGAAATCTCTCTGGCCGGCTGCGACAAATTGCTGGGGGAGCACGTCAAAATCCCTTTACAAGCTGGCGAGGATTTCATACGGGACGAGAAGGCTCGTAGGCGATTTCGCTCAAGGGCAGCATGACATCGGCAATCTCGTGTGGGAGTAGACATGGGATGGACGTTTTCACTTCTGCCGCAGAGTTTCTGCGTCATCGCCGCCCGGAGCGGCCAGTCCTAGCGTTAAGGCCTCACGCTGCACGCCGCGCGGCGAACTGGTTCCTCACCAACTTTCCCGGCCGCGTGCTCTATGCCGCGAAGGCGAACGACGCCCCGGAGATCATCGACGCTTTGGTCGAGGCAGGGGTGACGTCCTTCGACGTGGCGTCCCTTGTCGAGATCGAGCGGCTCGCGCCGGTAAAGGGTGCCGAGCTCTATTTTATGAATCCGATAAAGTCGCGTCAGGCGATCGCCCGGGCCTATCGCGAGTTCGGCATCAGAAGCTTTGCCTTCGATAGCGACGACGAGCTCGACAAGATCGTGGCCGAGACCGGCGGGGCGACCGATCTCGATCTCTTCTTGCGCGTTGCTTGTCCGAACACGCACAGCCTTATCCCGCTCGAAGGCAAGTTCGGCGTGCCGAGCGCCGAGGCTCCGGCGCTCCTCTTGCGCGCGCGGCAAATCGCGCGCCGGCTTGGCATCACGTTCCATGTCGGCTCCCAGGCCGTGGTTCCCGCCGCATTTGGCGAGGCTCTCAGGCAGATCGGCCAGCTCATCGTTGAATCGGGCGTGCTCGTCGATGCCATCGACATCGGCGGCGGCTTTCCGAGTCGCTATCCTCATTCCGATCCGCCCGAGCTTCAAAGCTTCATGGAGGAGATCGTCCGCGCCGCCGACGAGCTTGCGGTCAAGCACTCCTGCGAGCTCTTATGCGAACCGGGCCGCGCCCTCGTCGCCGAGGCCGAGTCGGTGATCATTCGCGTCGACGCGCGTCGCGGCAACGCGCTCTACGTCAATGACGGCGCGTTCGGCACGTTGTTCGATGCCGCCTATTCGGGCTTCCGCTTCCCGGCACGGCTGGTCACGAGTTCCCGCCGTAAGACAAAGCCCGAGGCTGAATTCGCCCTATATGGCCCGACCTGCGACAGCTCCGACTATCTGCCGGGACCGTTCCTCCTGCCGGAATGCGTGCAGGAGGGCGACTATATCGAGATCGGGCAGATCGGGGCCTATGGCCGGGTGCTGGCGAATCGTTTCAATGGGTTCGGCGAATATGACGAAGTGGTGCTGACGGACGAACCCATGCTGTCGATGTATGCGGTGCAAGAAGAGCAACCACTCGTCGCGTTCAGGACGGCGAGAGCCTGACGGACTCCACCGCCTCCTGGAACGTCTCCCATGAGTGAGACAGGCCCCTGGCAGCTCCGCGGCTCCGAGCGCATCATCCCTGGCAACAAGACGTTGCTCGGCGGCGAGCACTTTCTCGTCGCCATGACGCGCATTCGCAACGAAGCGCTGATCCTGCCGGACACGCTCGACTATCTGGGCAAACATGTCGATGCGATCATCGCCTATGACGATGCGAGCACCGATGAGAGCGTGGACATGCTTCGTAATCATCCAAAGGTCGCTCTCGTGATCGCCAACAGCGCCTGGGAGCAGGACATCGCGGCGCGACGGCTCGCCGAAGGCCGCCATCGCGGTCTTCTGCTCGAGATCGCCCGCGCAGAGCTTGGATATGACTGGATGCTTTGCTTCGATCCGGACGAGCGCGTGACGGGCGACCTCCGCGGCTCGCTGCAGGCACTCGAAGGCGATGCCTGTGATGGCATCAGGGTGCAGCTGTTCGATGCCTATATGACGCCGAACGACAATGAACCTTACAGCCCCGATCGCGAGCTTCTCGGCTTCCGCCGATATTTCGGCCCCGAACAGAGGGACATCTTGATGCTGTGGCGAAACCGGCCAGAGATCCACTTCGCCGAACATCACGCCCGCGAGCCGGGCGGACTTAGGAACGTTCGGACCGGTCTTTATTGCCAGCACTACGGCAAGTCGCTGTCGATCGATCATTGGGAGGAGACATGCGACTATTACATCACGCATTTCCCGTTCGACACTTACGGGCGCAAGTGGACGGAGCGTAAGGGCAGGGGCATCCACACCGAGTCCGATTTTCAGCGGCCGCTCTACGAATGGGGCGAGGCGCTATTCGCCAACGCCGTCAAGCTCGAGCGCTAGGCATATGTCCGATGTCGGTGTTTCGGTGGCTGCGCCACCCGAAGCTCGAAGAGCGAAGGATGGTAGGCGGTACTGGACTCGAACCAGTGACCCCTGCGATGTGAACACAGTGCTCTACCAGCTGAGCTAACCGCCCGCTTCGGGTGTCAGCCCGGATTTAGCGATTGCGCCTCTGGTTTTCCTCACAAACTTTCCGTCAAATCAGCTGCGTTCTCAGCTTACGATTTTGTGAGACAAGAGCAAGTAGGTCACCGACTGTGACGCAGCTGTGACAGACAAAATGAGCCTCTCCTTTTGAAAACTGCAAAGTGCATTCGTTTCGAGACCAATTCGCAAAAGCGGTTAAAGCCTCTTCTGGAGAGTGCACCTAAGGCACAACTCTCGAAGTTCATGTCGACGAAATCAGTCAAAAGTTCAGGGCGGTGAGACCCGCAGGGAACAAGGGGCCTGAGCTACTCGTAGGACAGGGCATCGCGCAGTGCTCGGCCAACAGCATATAGAACGAGCACTGGACTGAACCAGATTGCGATTCTGATCGGTCCCATTTCGGACCATTCATCGCTCTGAACAAGTTGGAGCGACATCAAGACCCAAACGGCGGCCAAAGTTAGAAAAATCCAATAGAGGGTCCAGCCCAAACGCTGCATGCCGGGTTTCGGCACTCTCACTTTGCCAATCTCAGAGGCGAGTTCGCGCCTCAAGTTGAGGTTTTGGCGAAGGACTTCCTCAAGACCATCCCGGAGCACATCCTCAGCGTCATCGCTCTTTGCCTTGGTCATACCCGCACCCCCAGACCATTAGCGGCCCGGCACTTCAGTCAGGATGGCTCGCAGGGTAGAGG
>JBKOUI010000333.1:0-3906 GCA_046723315.1 Pseudomonadota bacterium
CTTTTGTCGCCATCCGGCGTCGACAGCGCGGACAGATCACAACTGGCTGTTTTGGGCGCGGCGCCATGCCTCAGAAATAAACACAATCAAGCGGACCTGTCACTGCGGGGCTCGCTTCGATGAAGGACCGATCCGGCCGCACGTCCGCGCCTCGGGTGGCCGCACCACGCGCACACCATTCGCGGACCGAGCGACTGAAATCAAACCAAGCGTTCGAGTTCCCTTACGGACCGTTTTCATTGCAGACCGACACCACGGGACGGTGCATGGATAATCTGATCCTGATTTTGCTCCATCCACTCCGCGTTCTCAGCCAACTCGCCGTACGTTCGCTCTAGGTTCTTAAATTCACGGATTTCGTTTGGATTATCTGTTTTGCTTGCACGATAGCGATACTCTGTCGCCTCAGTGCGATATTGCTGAGAGTTAAACATGGAGATCCTCTAATCACCGTTTTCTTGGTGACTGCTGGCTGGTTTTATTGTGAGTGAGTTAATTGATATATGAACGATGGTTTCTTTAAGCTAGAGCCATCGGTACATTTATTTGTGCCACCAAATCACGCCAACGATCCCAACGCGCCTTGCTTGTTCACACGTGGCTACTGGCAGCGGCGCAGCAAGGAGATTTTCGCCTGCCCTTGCGAGGGTCCGTTGCCTCGTGGTTCGTCGGCCGCGCTGTGCGGCTTCACACTGGCGCCGGAAGTCCACCTTGAGGCAGATTAGCAACGAACTAGTCCCAGGCGGAAATCATTGAGATTTCGCCCTACTAACTTCCGGACCCTGGCCTAACCCAGACACGCATCATCCCGTCGAAATCCTACTGCCAGTGACTTTCCGGGCGACGATGTATGCGCAGGAAGCACCCGTTTAGGACCCTGCCCAAACAGCTAGGAACGTATGGGGCTTAGCAGTCTGCGGAAAAACCTCGCCAGAGCGAAGGGGTGGTGATTCACTTTTTCGCGCTGATTCGGCGGGAGGATTTGCAATGCGTGGACGATTTTTCGATCAAGGCGGAATGTTCTCTTACATCCAGCCGGACCGGCGCATTCCCACGAACCATCCTCTGCGCGAAGTCCGGGAGAGCTGAGCCATACGTTTGGCAAGCTCTATTCACATGAAGGGCCCCCTTCGATCCCACCCGAGCAGCTGTTAAGTGCGCTGCTGCTGCAGGTATTCTATTCGATTCGCTCCGAGCGCCAGCTCATGGAGCAGCTTGACTACAATTTGTTGTTTCGCTGGTTCGTTGGCCTGGCGCCGGATGATCCGATCTGGGATGTGACAGTTTTCACTAAGAACCGGGAGCGTCTTCAGGAGGGCGATGTGTTCCAGAAGTTTATGGCCAAGCTTCTCGAACACGAGAAGGTGAAGCCGCTTTTGTCGGACGAGCACTTCTCTGTCGACGGTACGCTGATCGAGGCTTGGGCCTCACACAAGAGCCTTCAAGCCGAAGCGCTCCAAGGATGGGGATGACGGCTCGAACTTTCACGGTCAGGTGCGCAAGAACGACACGCATCAAAGCACGACCGACCCTGAAGCCAAGCTCTATCGCAAGGCAGACGGGCGCGAGGTGCTGGGCCTCATCAACGATCACAAGATCACCGACCTGGCTCACCTCTTACCCTGGAATTGGTGTCGCCCGGTCCCTGTCGATCGCGCCGCCTGACCCGGCAGCGGCAGGCTCGTGCAACCCGAACTAGCCGGTCATCCCCGCGGCCTTGAGCGGACGGTTACCGTGCACTGGTCTGACGCAATGCTCGTTAGTACGAAGCCCCCGCCGAACGGGGATACGCATCAGTTCGCCGTTCCGGTGTTCGGGCCTCGCTCGCCGGATTTGAAGACCTTTGAGCGAGTTCGACCACAAGGATGGCACTGCGACGATTATAATAGGATCAGGACAGTGTGAAATTGTAGCTGGTCGAGGAGGGTAAGCGTTTTTGCCAATGCTGGTCGTCACATGCTGACTTTATAGAGGAGGCGGATTTCGCTTGCTGATAACGTTCCTGTTGTGGGCGGCAGAGGGGGGGTAGCAGAATTCAAACGCCCGTCCGTCAATACGAAATGTTGGTGCGGCAGAGCGCCACCGAATTTTCAACGACGATGCAAAAGTCCTCGGCTCGTGAGGTCAACAGCACGTCAGGTCGAAAGAGGTTGCTGTTGAATCAACCCAGCTATACGCGCTCGCAGCGGTCGTTTGAATAAGTATTTGCCTCTATCGATGAGCCGAATCGGATCAGCGGCTTCCGGTGGTTGAGTCCTCATCGGATGTTGATTGAGGGATATCGATGACTGACGCCGTCATGGAGGTCGGGTCAACGATCATTATGACGGGCTTGCCGTCTGCATTCTTCGCTCGCACCAAGAAAGAGGTGGTGATCATCTGAATATCTGTGAACCCTACCGCCGTTAGAACCCTTTCTATGCTAGCTTGCTGCGCTTGCGTCGTATTTTGCTCCGGTTCCATTACCGGTCGATACTCGTCTGAAGCAGGATTCCAAGCCAAGGCCGCTTGAGCGAGTAGCAGTGTTGCTGCGGTTGCTCCGATAATAAGGCGCATCGGATGACCTTTCCTGCTTTATATTTCCATGCGAAGTCAACAGGTGGGCGAGACCGTTGTTCCCCGAAGTTCTGGCATTTGACCGCTCGTGGGAAAAGTCCCTTCGTCCGCGATGGGAACAATTCTCGTTCGCGCTGCCAACGATTCAAGAGCTTCGTTTGCGAGTCAATGGCAGATAGTCTTATCGCGGAGCCTCCGTTCGCATTAGCTGTGGTACCGCGAGGATGGGCTCGTGGCCTATGCGTTCGTACTCGGCGATCACTTGAGCGCCGAGGAGGAAAACCAGGGCTCCAATCTCTACACTGAGCAGCACCGCGATCGAGGTCGTAAGCGACCCGTAAACCATCTGAATTTGCGACATGGATGTGTAATACCAGACGAGAATGTGCCGGGTGATTTCCCATAGCACTGCGGCAGTGGCACCTCCGATCAGCGCATGACGCAGCGACAAGCGCCCAACCGGCATCACTAGATAAATGGAAGAGAGCAGCAGAATCTCGCCCGTTACCCCCGTGAGGTAAATCAAGAGCCCGGCGAGCGGGCCGAGCGAGCGCGGCTGGCCCAAGAATATTATGTTCTGAGTCCCGATAAACTGGAAAATGCCAGAGACCACTGTCGTTACGAGCAAGCCCAAACCGAGGAACACGATGAACACGTAAGGCATCACCGCAGATACGAGGAAATGCCGCCGTTTGATCTTTACGCGGTGGAAGAAAATCACCGACAGGGCGTTCTCCAGAACCGTAAACGCCAGTGCACTGAAAAAAAGCATGGTCAGGAGTAGGACGCTGCCTACCACCTCCCGATGTGAGAAGAAATTGCGCAGCTCTCCCACCATGGCATCCGCCTGGCCCGGCACAACAAACTCGAGCGATGCACGAAGGGTTACCAGGAGTCGTTCTTCGTCGACGACATGGGACAGTGCCAGCAGGATGAGGATGAGTAATGGAACCAGCGAGAGCAGGGTGTAATAGGCCACTGCCCCGGCGAGCAGGATGCCCTGGTTCGCGCGGAATTGTTTGACAACGGCGAGGGCGAACGTACCTGGCTGTTTGAACAGGCGTTTCGCGCTCTGACTTGAAAGTTCCATAGCGATGCCCCGTAGCTGGGACGGCCTGTGAACATAGGCGGAGCGCCTCCATGCATATAGCCGTCCTTGCAAGTTTGGAGTCTATTGTCTCGGCCGTTTGGGATAGGCGGACAATCGGAGCATCCAAGCTCGTCAGGCGGAAGACGGCCATGATCAATGGAAAGATCACAACCAGAGCAACGGCTAGTCCGGCACCGGCAATGGCGTCGATCGTGAAAAATAACGACACAACATTGAGCCATACTCCGCGCTTTTCTTCC
>JBKOUI010000061.1:0-7447 GCA_046723315.1 Pseudomonadota bacterium
GGCCTGAAATCCGACCGTTACGCCACTGTGATAGACATGGCGCGCCATGACTCCGCCGATAATGGCGCCGGCGATGTTGTCGAGAAAAGTCGACAGCCCGAAGACGAATGCGAGCAACGCAATCCCGCCCAGCCAGCCGTCAGGCAGTCTCGACGGTATCGCTTCCGGCAGATTGCTCCTTTCGAATTGGTTCGCGAGAACGGCAAATCCCAGCAACAGAAGGAACAAATTTGCGAACGTCACCCAACCGCTTGCGAGATGGTTGGCGATCTCATGTGCGCCTACATCGATGCCCTCCGGGGCGCTGATGACTCGCACGACAACTGTCAGAAAGAGGCCGGCGACGGCCACCGCTAAGGCGCGGCGATGAAAGAGCGCCACGCCGAGAAGCGTCAGGCCGAAAATCACAAATTCCATCGTTCAGCTAATGCCCCCCGCGAATGTTGCGCGACTGTTTAATCACAGGAAATACTATTTCATGCTCGTTGACTGAGGCGCTGCGCGAACTATTACTCAGCTAAGTAAACAACAAAAAGCCGGGGGACCCTGAACTTGGCGGTTGGCCTCGCGCCCTATCTCAGCGCGCACGATCTCTCTGTGCTGATCGACTTTTTGCTTTTCGGCGCCACGCTTGCCGGCGTCGCTATCTTCCATCGTCACACCCTCGCCGCTGCGCTCATTGGGCTTGGCGTCATCACCCTAAAAAAGCTTTTAGGCACGGGCTTCAACGAAGGCCCGGGCTTTGCGGGACTTTATGCGCATTACGCGCATGAATGGGTGCTGCTGGCGAACTTGTTTCTGCTCTTGGTCGGCTTTGCTTTGCTCGCCCGCCATTTCGAGGCAAGCCGCGTCCCTGACTGGATGCCTGCGGCGCTACCTGACAATTGGACCGGCGGCCTCGTGCTTCTCGTGCTTGTGTTCATCATTTCCTCGTTCCTCGACAATATCGCCGCGGCACTCATCGGCGCGACGGTCGCTAGGCACGTCTTCAAAGGCGGGGTGCGCGTCGGTTATCTCGCGGCAATTGTCGCCGCCTCCAACGCCGGCGGCTCGGGCAGCGTCATCGGCGATACCACGACCACAATGCTTTGGATCGCCGGGGTAAGTCCGCTTCAAGTACTCCATGCCTATGTCGCAGCAGTCGTCGCGCTTTTCGTCTCGGGGATCCCGGCGTCGCGTGCCCAACACAAATACGCGCCGATCGTGAAGGATCCGCCCTCGGGTCTACGCATCTCGTTTCGATATCTTGCCGTAGTTATCATCGTCCTCATGGCTGCCATCGCCGCCAATATCGGCGCGCATCTTCTCGACGCTGGCATTCTCGATGAGGTGCCTCTCATAGGGCTTGCGGTCGCAGCCGCCCTCGCAGTGACTATCCCCATCGCCCGGCCTGACTGGTCCATTGTTCCTGGAGCCGCCCGCGGCGCGATCTTTCTGCTCGCCCTCGTATCGGCGGCGTCCATGATGCCCGTCAAATCTCTGCCAGTACCCAGTTGGGAAACGACGTTCGGATTGGGCTTCGTCTCGGCCGTCTTTGACAATATTCCGCTGACCGCGCTCGCGATAAAGCAGGGCAACTACGATTGGGGATTTCTCGCTTACGCCGTTGGGTTCGGCGGCTCGATGATTTGGTTTGGGTCATCCGCAGGCGTTGCAGTAGCCGGCATTTTTCGCGAGGCGAGATCCGCGGGCCGCTGGCTCCGGGAGGGGTGGCCGGTAGCAATTGCCTATGTCGCAGGGTTCTTCCTCATGCTTGCTCTACTGGGCTGGCACCCACAGAGCTTCTAGCGGCACGTCCGGCCAACGAAGGAAACAGAGAGTTGCGCCGATCTGATTTTTATTCGTGGCGTTCCGGCGGCACATCGTCGTTGGCGGGAAGACGGCGCGTGCTTTGTCTCAGCGCCTCTTTCAGCGACAAGGGCCTGCGATATTTGCGCAAGAGATCGGTAAAGGCCTCATTGGCAAGGGCCTCGAGATCTTTGCCGCTATCGCGGGCCAGCAGGAACAGGGCCTGCCAGATCTCTGACCTGAATTCGACCAGCTTGCGCTTGGTGTCGTTGCTGCGTGCCGGACGTAACATCCTCGCATCCTAACCCAATTCGAATCGCATCGAATCATATCCGATTCGCCGCGTCTCGGGCAGGACGTCACGGCCAGGGATGAAGCCCGTGGCGCGGCGGACCTTCCGGGACGATGACCCGAAGGGCGAGGTGCCGCGAGCGATAATGCAGCGGCGTATGCATCAGCCTGATCTCGCCGTCGAGTGCGACAAATAGCCGGCTCGTCTTGGCGCTCACGTCAGCCTCACTCAAGTGGAACCTGTCTAGGTCACGCTCCTCATCGATGCGGCCGAAACACATGCGGCATACCATGAGGAAGAACTCGAACGAGCTGCGCGGCTTGACCACGTAGAACCAGAGTTCGCCGGCATCGAGGCGATGCCGGCGGCCGAAGCTGAAGAGCTTCATGGCATATTCGTTGTTGCCGACGAACAGGCATGGCGTGCGGTAGGGGCGGGCGAAGTTCTCTGCCGAGATGCGCAAGCGCCGCCGGGGAAAGTGATGAAGCATGCGGAAGAAAGCGGGAATCATGGCCATCCATTTAGCGAGCTTGTGTCTAGCCCTCCGCCGCTCACGCTCGATAACCATGTAGGGGTAGATGCCGATGGAAGAGTTGTTGATGAAGGTGTGGCCGTTGACCTCGGCAATATCGACGCTGCGGGTATGACCGCCGGCGATCGCCGCCGCCGCTTCTTCCACCTTCAGTGGGATGCCAAGATCCTTGGCGAAATGGTTGAGCGTGCCTAGCGGCAGCACGCCGAGTGGGACACCGCTATCGGCGAGCACGGAAGCTACGGTGCGAACGCTGCCATCGCCGCCGCCCACCACTACGGCATCGATCTCTCCGCCTTTGGCTTGAGCAAGCGCCGCCTCGGCCGCTCCACGCAGGTTCTCTCCATCAATGAATGTGATTGCCGCTGAAACACCGTGGTGGGTGAAGGACGCCGCGAGCGCGTCTTTCACATCCTGCGCGAGAGTCTGATTGAAGGCGCCGGCTCCAGCATTCATCAATGCCACGACGCGCCGCACCGGAACGATCTCGGGCGGCTTGCTGGCAATATCCACGGCGGAGGCGGGAGCTTGCACCATCGGCGCGCTTCTGCGGCGTCTACTTGCTGAAAACGAGCCTAGCAGCGTGCGCGGGTGCCGCGAAAGAGCGGTCAAACCCTCACGTCCTCTCGTCGGCCCTCAGGCTTGGTTGCAGATTGAAACTGCAAAGAAAGCTCGAAAGCCGGCGTCGGACATCAGGCGCGATGCTCTTGTCTCTTGCGCGGCTCAGCCAGCTTTGCACCGCGAGATTGAGCACCGTCGGGCCCAGCGGTCCTAGGTCGAAGTTGTAAACGAGCCAATAGAGAAGCGCAGCCATGTGGTGAAAACAACGAATCATGCACTTGGGTTGCATGCGACCGCAATTTTGTTGGAAGACCTGTGGCGCGGGCGAAACAGGTCAGGACTTGCGCGCTTCCTCGATGTAGAGGCTACGGAAGGTGCGCGCGATTCCACCAGGCTTGCCGTCACCGATCGGAACGCCATCGATCTCGACAACCGGCAGCACGAAGGCGGTTGCCGCAGTCATGAACGCCTCGCGCGCGGCAAGGGCTTCTGCCACGGTGAAGGGCCGTTCCTCGAGGCCGATCCCCTCCAAGGCGGCGAGCCTCAGCACCGCGCGGCGCGTCACGCCGGGCAGGATGTGATGGCCGAGCGGCTGCGTGCGAACCACGCCTTGCGCGTCCAGGATAAAGGCCGACGACGAGGTTCCTTCGGTCACATGGCCGTTCTCGACCATCCACGCCTCGTAAGCGCCTTTGAGCTTGGCCTCCTGCTTGCCCATGGCTTGCGCGAGCATGGCGGTCGATTTGATGTCGCGCCGCTTCCAGCGAAGGTCGGGGATGGTGATCACCTTCACGCCTGTGGCGGCGTAGGGATTTTCGATGAGAGGCCGGTTCTGGGTGAAGGCGACCACGGTCGGCCTGGCATGCTCGGGGTAGGCGAAATCGCGGTCGGCGGCCCCCCTCGTGATCTCGAGATAGACCATGCCTTCCGTCACGTTGTTTCGTGCCACCAGTTCCTTATGCATCCTCCGCAGATCGGCGTGGCTTAAAGGCGCATCGAGCGCGATCTCCTTGAGCGAACGGTCGAGCCGGGCGAGATGCGGTTGGAAATCGACGAGCGTGCGGTCGAGCACCGCCGTCACCTCGTAGACACCGTCACCGAACAGAAAAGCGCGGTCGAAGACCGAGACCTTGGCCTCCTCCTCGGGCACATAGGCGCCGTTCACATAGACGATGCGGGACATGGATCGGGAGCGAACCGGAACGTGGAGCTTGTCCCTAGCGAAGCCCTGGGTGGAAGGCAAGAAGGCTTGCCTTTTCCCGATTTGCCGCTTCGGGCATAATCAGCCCTCTGAGGGAGGCTAAGCCAAGCGGCGCCGGCGAGCCAAAAAGGGGGAGGGGACGATGACGACAGCAAGCCTATTGATCGTACTAATTGTGGGGACCGCCGTTGGCGCAATCGTTGGTCTGGCACTCGGCGGCAGCATGGAAGGCTGGTACCTTGCGCTGCTTGCGGGCTTTCTTGGCGCGCTCATCGCGGTCTTCGTCCGCAACCTCATCTTGGCGCGCGGCACCGGTCTCGGTCCTGACGATTCGCGCACGCCAGTCGCGGTAATCGTATTTGCGGCAGTGGCCTCGCTTGGCGCCGGCAGCTTGGCGCTTGAAATAGCTGAGCATAGCGGTTTGGGCGACGCGTCAGTCTGGATCGGCACACTTGCCGGGCTGTTCGCCTCGATCCTGCTCGCCATGCTGATGGTGACTTACTACACAACTCCAGGCCATCCGCCGAGGCTTCGTTCCTAGCACGAGGTCCGAGCAGGCTTCACCTTAAGGCCGGCTTCTTCGATCAAAGCGAGATCATCGGCCGTATCGTTGTTGGTGGTGGTGAGCAGCTTGTCGCCGTAGAAGATGGAATTCGCGCCGGCGAGGAAGCAGAGGATCTGCGCCTCGCGTGTCAGCGCGCGCCGGCCCGCCGAAAGCCGCACGCGGGACTCCGGCATCAGGATGCGCGCCGTCGCCACCATGCGAACGAGATCGATGGGATCGATTGGCGGCTGGTCTTCAAGCGGCGTGCCTGGCACAGCGACCAATGCGTTGATCGGCACGCTCTCGGGATGTGGATCGAGATTGGCGAGCATCTCAAGCAGTCGCGCCCGGTCTTCGACGCTCTCGCCCATGCCGATGATGCCGCCGCAGCAGACCTGAATGCCTGCCTGCCGCACATGTAAGAGCGTATCGAGCCGGTCCCGGTAGGTCCGCGTGGTGATGATCTCGCCGTAGAACTCAGGCGAGGTATCGAGATTGTGGTTGTACGCGGTGAGGCCTGCGTCGGCGAGACGGCCGGCCTGCGCCGCAGTCAGCATGCCAAGAGTGACGCAGGCCTCCATGTCGAGAGCACGTACGCCGCGCACCATCTCGATCACGCGGTCGAAGGCCGCGCCATCCTTGACCTCACGCCAGGCCGCCCCCATGCAGAAGCGCGTGGCGCCCGCCTCCTTGGCAAGACGGGCCTTGGCCAGCACGTCATCAACGTCGAGCAGCGTTTCGCGTTTAACTCCCGTCGACTTCGCGTAATGCGCCGATTGCGGGCAGTATTTGCAGTCCTCCGGGCAGGCGCCGGTCTTGATCGACAGCAGGCTTGCAAGCTGAACCTCGCCGCCCGCGTGGAAACGCCTATGCACCTCGCGCGCCCGATCTACCAGGTCAAGAAGCGGCAGCGTGAGCAGCGCCAAGACCTCTCGGCACTGCCAGTCGTGGCGGATTTCCGCGTTGGATCGAGGCTCGCACGGTGTGTCCGTCCGCGCGCTTTTGCCATTGATACGATTCGGTGTTTCGCGGATTTCCGGCACGGCCTGAGCGTTGCGATTGCTGGAGGATAGCCCCTTCGCTAATACAGGATCATGGTCGGAAGTGAAAGCAGGTACCAAGCTTTTCTCGCCGCACGCGAGCGCGATGGTTTGCGCCGCTCCTTGAACCCCGTCGTAGCACGCGACGCGCGGGTCGTTAGGGTCGGTGGCAAGGATTACGTCAATCTCGCCAGCAATGACTATCTCGCGCTTCGTTTCCACAAGGTCCTGATCGAGCGGTCAGCTGAATGGGCTGAGGCCTACGGCGCTGGCGCGGGCGCTTCTCGCCTCGTCACTGGCAATCTCGATCTTTTCGCACCCATCGAGGCCAAGGTCGCAAACTTGAAGAAAAAGCCTGCGGCCCTGATCATGGCCTCAGGGTTTCAGGCCAACGCCGCTGTGCTCCAGGCCTTGTTCGATCGGAGCGTGCTCGGCGCCGAGCCGCTCGTCTTCGCCGACCGGCTCAATCACGCGAGCATGCATTTCGGCTGCCAGGCCGCCGGCGTGCGCGAGCTTCGCTATCGCCATTGCGACGCGACGCATCTCGGCGAGCTGCTAAACCAATATGAGCAGGACGACCGGCCGAAATTCATCCTCACCGAAAGCGTGTTCTCCATGGACGGCGACGTGGCGCCGGTCGGCGAAATCGCCGCGCTTGCGCGCGCGCATGGGGCAACACTGATTGTCGATGATGCGCACGCAACCGGCATCCTCGGCGACGGGGGCAGGGGACTTTCCGGCGACGCCGACATCGCTATAGGCACCTTCTCCAAGGCGCTCGGCAGCTTCGGCGGCTATGTCGCTTCGTCCGAAACCGTGCGGGACTATCTCATCAATCGCTGCTCTGGCCTGATCTATTCGACTGCGCTGCCGCCTCCCGTGCTTGGCGCTATCGATGCCGGCCTCGACCTCGTTCCGGGGATGAATACGGAGCGCACCCATGTCGCGGCGCTTGCGCAGCGCTTCCGCGATGGGATGACCGCGCGTGGCCTCAGCACCGGCGCGTCAACGACGCAGATCGTGCCGGTTATTCTTGGGTCCCCCGACGCAGCGCTTGCCATGAGCGCACGCCTGCGCAGCGCGGGTTTCTGGGCAGTTGCGATCAGACCGCCAACGGTTCCGGCCGGCACGGCCCGGCTCCGCATCGCCTTCACAGCCGCGCATGACGAGTCTGACATCGATCGCCTCTTGGAGGCTCTTGGCGAGGAAGATGTGCCCCGCCGCGCAAGCGCGATGTAAAGTAGCAGAACATGCGTTTCGTGCTGGTTCATGGCTGGGGCTTCCACGCCGGCCTCTTCGCCGACTTCATCGCCTATCTCGAGGGGGCAGACGTCACCCTCGTCGATCTCGGCTTCGTCTCGGGCGGGCCGAAGGGCGCGACGGAGTGGCCTGAGGATGCCATTGCCGTGGGCCATTCGCTCGGGCTCTTGTGGCTGCTCCAGAACGGGGCAGGCCATTACAAGGCCCTCGTCAGCGTGCAGGGCTTCGA
>JBKOUI010000122.1:0-7415 GCA_046723315.1 Pseudomonadota bacterium
ACGGGATCTCGTGCGCCTCAGCGTTCTTTGTTCGAGCGCTTGAGAGCTTGATCGTGTTGCCGTGAATTTCAGACCATTTCAGCTCGCCTATTTCAGCGCGACGGGCTCCCGTCAGAATCAGCAGTTGAACAGCTCGCCCACAAGGCCAGGCCATTTCATCGGCACTCTTCCAGACGGTGGCCAACTCGGCGTCGGTCAGAACTCGGTCGCGCGCTACCTCCCTCCCCGGCTTAGGAAGATCGGTGGCGGGATTTGACTCTATTAGGTCCCGACTTTTGGCCCACCTGAATAGCCGATGCACATAGGCCAAGACACGGCGAGCCATCGTCGTGGCTCCCCGGTCGGCAATGCGATCCGACAAGACTAGGATGTCGTGGCGTCGAATGTCTCGAATGGAGCGCTGACCCCATTCCGGGATCAACTCCTTCTCAACAATGCGCGTGACCTCTTTAAGTGATCGCTTGTCGGCCTGATCGCGCTTCAACCATTCCCGCGCAACACTCTCAAAGTTGAGATCGGACGCCCTCTGCCAGCCCGGATCTCTGCCAAGTGACACTTGGTGCTTTGCATCGCGCCAGAGCTGCCGAGCCTCGGCAAGAGTGACAGCGGGATATGTACCTAGCGACCTTCGACGGAGGCGGCCGTCTATGCGGTAGAAGTAGACCCAGCTCTTGCCGCCCCCGTAAGAGACGCGTAAAGCAAAGCCAGGGTATCCCGCATCGAAAATATCAACCTGACCCTTTGCAGGAGGCTTGACCCGCTTGACTGTCAGGTCGCTTAGCGCTCGTTTCGGCATTTAGGTAACAGCCGGTAACGCCCTTCGTGAGTGTTGAACTGTTAGGTAACTTAAGGTAATGTACCCAAGGAAGGCGGCCATTATCAAGGTTTCCAGAGCGCCTTGTGAAACCTAGTGTTAGAGACCGTTATCTCGCCGCAACTGACTTTGCATCAGGGCTTCAGCCATCGATTCTCCCCAAAATAGGTGAAGTGCTTACCTGGGAACGCGGACTGTCACTAACACGAGAACGCCCTAGATCAATAGGCGCGGACGCCCATGGCCGCCTTGACCGCGTGATAGCCCACAAGAAGCTGGCTCAAAGCCAATGGGTGGCTCTTGCGGGCGCCATTGGCGACGTCGATCTGGCCCACCTGATCGCGCAAATGCCCAGCTTCCGGGATGAGATTCCAGAGCAAATCCTCGATCCGCTCGGCCCTCTTATCGGAGATATTGCCGTTGATCTCAAGCACATCCACGGGCTTCCCGTCCCGGTCGCGGGCAAGCTCGAGGTGCAGCCCGGCGTTGCTGGAGCCATCGAACAAGGGAGTAAAATCAGGGTGGGGCAAAGTCGGGCGCAAAATATGCCGGACGTCGAGCTGGGTATCCGAGCCATTCGCGCCCTTCGACCGCTGGAAACGGATCACGATGTCGGCAAAGGTGCGCTGTGGATGAATGAAAGTCTGACTCTGCGCCTGCCGCCGCTCGAGCTGAAACAGGACTTCCTCCCTTGTATAGCCCCGCCGCGTGGTGTCGCGATGGAGCTTCCACCGGCGTCTCAACTCCTCCTCGGGATCGAGATAGATCTTCACGTCGTAGCAATCGCGCATGGCGCGCGTGGTGTAGCCCAGCAGGCCCTCAGCAATGACGAAGTCCTTGGGCCGAACATATTCGGGCGGCCCAAGCGTGCCACGGCGGTGGTCGTAGACCGGCTTCAGGATCGGCTCGCCGCCGCGCAAGAGGCGCAAATGCTGCTCGAGGACGTCGATAAAGTTTGAGCGCGGGTCGAGAGCGGACAGACCGGCGGCAGCCCTCTGCGCGCGGTCATAGCGATGATAGTCGTCGGTGCAGATCACCGTACAGTGTGCCTCGCCCAGAATCTGGGCAACGCCCGCTGACAGCGTAGTCTTTCCCGACGCCGAATCACCCACGATGCCGAGGATGATCGGATGCTCAACCCGCTTCGGCATAAACTACTCCAGGTACTCTCCTCCCAATCGGGTCAGGCGACGTCGCGCGCCGCCATGCTTGCCGGGCGTTCGTTCGGCATGTAGGTCGTCAAAATCTGCCGTTCGCCGGTCGACCCCGTTATCATCATTGTCTGCACCTTATAGTGGGACTTGGTCCGCTCGACCCCTTCGAGCATGAGACCGGTGGTGATCCCGGTGGCGCAGAAAAACACGTTGCCCGACCCGATGATCTCGTCGCGGTCGTACCATTTCGACGTATCGATCCCCGCTTCCTTGACCGCGCGTGCCTCGGTCTGAAGCTGGGGATCAAGGCGACCTAGAAATTCCCCGCCGATCGCCCTGATGGCGCATGCCGACATAACGCCCTCAGGCGTGCCGCCTGTTCCCATCAGAGCATCGATGCCCGAGCCGGGGATAGCGGCCATCAGCGCGCCGGCCACGTCGCCGGCAGGATAAAGCGCAACGCGAGCTCCCGTGGACAAGATGCGCTCGACCAGCTCACGATGACGCGGCTTCTCGAGCACGAACACGGTGAGCTCCGAAACGTGCTTATCGAGGACCTCGGCGAGCACGGCGAGCTTCTTCTCGGGGGACCAGTGTGGGTCGATCTTGCCGCGCGCCGGCGACGAGGCCACGAATTTCTCCATGTAGAAGGCGGGACCCGGATTCATCATGGCTCCGCGTGCGGAGACGGCGAGCACGGCAAGCGCATTGGTCTGGCCGCGAACGAGATAGCTCGTGCCTTCCACCGGATCGGCGGCGATGTCCGCCTTGAAGGATGACGTTGGGCGACCCAGCCGCTCGCCCTGCTGCGGCTGCGGCGCCTCGCCACGCGTCGCCTCGCCTATTGCCACCACCGCATCGATGTCGATCTCGGCGAGAGCGCTGCGCATGGCGTCGAGCGCGGCGCGGCCGGCGTCCTGGCTATCGCCGCGGCCGATCCAATTGAATGCGGCAGTCGCGGCGCGCTCGGTCACGCGGCGGAGGGAAAACACAAGCTGCTGATTGACCGGGTTCAGGGTCTCCATGACAGCTCCCGATGGACTGACTTGCGCTTCCGGGCGAAATCGGTCCTGCACTATATCTTATGGGTCGAGGCGCACCTACCGTTCAAGGGGTTGCGGCGGCGTTCTGCTGATCGCGATTAACGCGGCCTAAGCCTTGGGTCGAGCGCATCGCGAAGCGCGTCGCCGAGCACGTTGACCGAGACGAGGAGGCTGATCAGGACGAGGCCCGGAATGACGGTGATCCACCAGGCGCCGGCGAACATCAGATCGTAACCTGAGCGGATCAGCGTTCCGAGCGAGGGCTTGGTCACCGGCATGCCAAGACCGAGGAAGGAGAGCGCGGCTTCCGCCATGATGGCGCCGGCGATCTGCGTGGTCGCGACCACGATCAGCGGCGAAAGGATGTTGGGCAGGATGTGGCGGCCCAAAATGCCGAAGTCGCTTGCGCCGAGTGCGCGCGCTGCCCGCACATAATCCTTGGCGCCCTCGACTTGGGTTGCCGCGCGTGTGGTGCGGGCGAAATAGGGCCACTCAGCAAGGCCAATCACCACCACGAGCAGCGGCACTGCATAGCGGCTCAAGCTCTCGCCGCCAAGGCTCGCGCGAAACAAAGCGAGTGCGATGATGGCCATCATCAAAGTCGAGAGCGAAAGCTGGATATCGGCGGCGCGGCTCACGGCGCTGTCGAGCCTTCCGCCGACATAGCCTGCAAGCAGGCCCAGCGGCACGCCGATGGCGGCTTGGATCACGACGGCAAGCACACCGACGACAAGAGAGACGCGTGTCCCGTAGAGGATGGCGCTCAGAAGATCGCGGCCTTGAGCGTCGGTACCGAGCAGAAAGCGCGGATCGCTTCCTTGCACCCAATAAGGCGGAAGCTCGGCGTCGAGCACGTCGAGGCTTGCGAGATCGAAGGGATTGGTCGGTGCGATCAGGGGGGCAACCAACGCTGCGATGGCCATGAGCCCGAACAGAAGCGCGGCGAGCGCAGCGCCAGGCCGCTCAACGAGGAAGCCGCGCAGCCAGTCCTCACGAGCTCTTCCCGACGTGACCTCGCTCATCGCGTCCCTTCGAGGCTGATGCGCGGGTCGAGCATGAGGCTCAAGACATCGACCAGCGTGTTGGTGATGACGAACAAGAGGCCGACGAAAACGAGATAGGTGGTGATGAGCGGGATGTCGGCGCGGGTGACGGCTTCGAGAAAGAGGAAGCCCATGCCGGGCCATTGGAACACTGTCTCGGTGAGCAGCGTGTAGGCGATAAGCGTACCCACCTGGAGCCCTCCCACCGCGACGAGCGGCAGGAGCGCGTTGCGCAGCGCGTGCCCAAGCCAGACTCTGAGCGGCGCGGCGCCCTTGGCGCGGGCAGTCCGCACATAATCGTGGCCCAGCTCATCGAGCATGGCGCCGCGCACCAGCCTGATGAACAGCGGCAGCATGATCGACGACAAGGTGATCGCAGGCAGGATGATGTGCCGGAGCCCACTCAGTGTGAGCAGCCCCGTCTCCCAAAAGCCGACATGGACCGTCTCGCCGCGTCCGAAAGCAGGCAGCCAACCGAGCCAAACCGCGAAGATGGTGATGAGGAAGATGCCGGTGAGGAACACGGGAATAGAAATGCCAAGCACGCTCAATCCGAGAATGAGCCTTGCTCCAAGCGCACGCGGGCGCACCGCGCAGTAAATCCCGGCCGGCAAGGATAGTAGGAAGACGATCAGGCTTGCGCCGAGCACGAGCTCGAAGCTCGCCGGGAACTTGGCGAGGACAACGTGGAGCGTCGGCCTCTTGTAGATCGTCGATGTTCCGAGATCCCCGTGCAGCGCGCCGCCAATATAACGGGCGAGCTGCACCGGCCATGGCGCATCGAGGCCGAGCTCGTGACGGAGCTGCTCGCGCTGTGCTTCCGGCACCGCCTCTCCGACGATCTCGCGCAAAGGATCGCCAAGACTCGTGCGCACGGCAAAGGCAATGATGAGGATCGCCAGCATGACCAGCAAGGCTTGCGCGAGCCGTCGCCCGAGAAAGATCAGCCCCGCGGCAAACGTCTTTATCGAAGTCATGCGGATCGCTTACCGCCGGGAGATAGCATGGGCGATCGAGGCGGCAACGGCGCTCTGCCAGGGTATGAAAAGGATCGCGATCTGATCGAAGTTCGCGGCAGGATAAAGGAGAAGCCCGAACAGAGTGCCAACGCCGACGATCGTCCCCCAAGCTTCCGGCCGTCTAATCTCTTGTGCAGCGACCCCGGCGCCAAAGGCGGTCAGCCCAGCACCGATCGCGCCGCCGACCAGACCCGCGAGAATCCATCCCACAGCCTCCCGGCTCGCCTTGGCGCCTTCGACGGTGCCGAACAGCTCCGAGCTCACCACCGCATTCATCACGTCGTTTGCCGTATTCACGGCGGCGAGCCAGCCCATGATGATCAGCGCCATGGCGAGCAGGCATTTGCCAAGATCGCGGCTTGCCCAAAGCCGCAGCATGATGGCGACGCCGGCGCCGAAGGTTATGCCGGCATGAAGCGGGATCCCTTCGGCGTTGATCAGGACCTCGGGATTTTCCAAGCGCAGATCGGGCAAAGGAGAGGGCAGGCTCGAGATCAGTCCGGTGAGAAACCCGACGCCGGCCATGACGAGGACTGCGCGGGTCCTTGGCGGCGACCGCGGCAAGGTATCGACCTTCAGGAAGTCCCACTTCATGGCCGATAGCGCGGAATTTCGATGCGCCCCGTGCCCCTCTTGAACGTGCCCCCAATAGGCGCCGTCGTGAGACAACTATACTTGAGGCATGGGGGCTCACCAATGCGGAACCGGCCGGCCAGGCGCCGGTTCGCGCTGCAACGCAAAATGAGTTGCGTAAAGGCAGGCTAGTTGGTGCTCGCTGACTTGCCCGACTCGGCCACCGTCTTGAGCTGGACCAAGCCCTTCTCGAGGTCGTCCCCGATCATCTTCTTGCCGTTCATTACCAGGCAGAATGCCTTCTGGATGAAGGTGTCGTTATGGCCTTGCATGCTCCAGGTGACCGCGGTCCGGTCACCTTGGGGCTTGAAGGCGAACTCCTGCGTGGCTGTCCCCTCGAAGGGCTTCACGAAATCGACCTTGAGCTTAAGGAGGTCGTTGGGCTGGCTCTCAGTGAGGGTCATCTTGCCTTCGCCGACCTTATCGTTACCAGCCCAGCTCGTGACCGTGCCTTGGCCTGAGTCGGGACCCTCGAACGTGATCTTTGCGTCAGGGTCGAGCTTGGCCCAGGGCGACCACGCATCCCATTTGTGGAAGTCGTTTACCTGGGCAAACACGTCGGCCTGAGGCGCAGCGATGGTCGCGGTTCGCTCGACGCGGAAGTCGGCGGGCTGCAAGGCGACGACGATGACGAATATGACGACGATCGCCGCGAGAGCGATGAGAATCTTTTTGAGCATTCTTGGTCCTCCCGAACATCGAACCTAGTTGATCACCAGATCACCGAGATACGGCATATCGATGACATTGACGATCGGACCGATGTCGACGTTCTTGCGCGCTGCCCAGGTGAGGTGCTGCCAGTGCAGGGGAATGAGCGCCGCATCGTTATAGAGGATGCGCTCGATCTGCTTCAGCACCTCGGCGCGGGCTTGCTTGTCGGTCATGGTTTGCGTCTGAACCGTCAGCCGGTCCACCTCCGGATTTGAATAATTGCCGGCATTATATTGACCGTAGCCGGTCTCCTTGTTCGGCGTCATGGTCAGGAACTCGTAGAAATTCGCCGAATCCTGCGTGTCGGACTGCCAGCCAATCATCATGATATCGGCCGCCCGCTCGTCGAAGCGCTGCCAATATTGCGCCTTGGGCATGGTCTGGAGGTCGACCTTGATGTTGATCTTGGCGAGCATGGCAGCGACGGCCTCGGCGATGCGCGCGTCCTCGATATAACGGTTGTTGGGCGCCATCATCGTGACCGAGAAGCCGTTCTCGTAACTAGCCTCCTTCATCAGCGCTTTCGCCTTGTCGAGGTCGTAGCGCGGCACGAGCGCCGGGTCGTAGCCCGCATAGCTCGGCGGACTGAGCTCTCCCGCGGCGGTGGCAAAGCCGCGCAGAATCTTCTGCGCGATGCCTTCGCGATTGATGGCGTAGTTCATGGCAAGCCGCACGCGCGGGTCCTTGAAGGCGGCGACGCGGTCCTGGTTCAGCTCGAAGGTGAGCACGCGCGTGCTCGGCATGGCGATCATCGTGCAGCATGAGTCGGATTTGATGCGAGCAACATCGGTCGGCGGTACCGGCGAGATGAAATCGACATCGCCTGCGAGCAGCGCCGCGACCCGCGTGGCCGGCTCCTTGATCGGCGTGAACACGATCTCATCGACATTGCCGGGGGAATTCTTGTCCCAATGGTCGGCGAAGCGCTTCAGCGTGAGCTTCACCCCCTGCTCACGTCCGGTGACGATGAACGGCCCCGTTCCGCTCGCATGCGA
>JBKOUI010000366.1:0-4122 GCA_046723315.1 Pseudomonadota bacterium
GCTCCGAAGCGCGGCTATGCCAAGCTCTATCGCGACAGCGTGCTGCAGGCCGATCAGGGTTGCGATTTTAGTTTTCTTCGTGCCGAACGTTTTCTCTAATGTTTCGCATCGGCGCCATCATGGATGTAATTGCCGGCACGTGCATTGGAACTTAAGATGCTCCAGCGCGGCGGCTGAGCCCGCGCAGAGATCGTACAGGTGAGACATGCCAAAGGGCTCGGATTTGCTGGTAAGGGCGCTGGAGGCTGAAGGGGTCGAGCAGATTTTCGGCGTTCCCGGCGAAGAGAATCTCGACGTCGTGGAATCATTGCGCAACTCGCGTATCAAGCTCGTGCTTACGCGCCACGAGCAGGCGGCGGCGTTCATGGCGGCAACGCACGGGCGCCTAACCGGCAAGCCCGGCGTTTGCATCTCGACACTCGGTCCCGGAGCGCTGAATCTATCGACCGGCGCCGGTTATGCGCATCTCGGCGCTATGCCGATGATCATGCTTACCGGGCAGAAAGCGATCATGACGGCGAAACAGGCGCGGTTTCAGATCGTCGACGTGATCGCGACCATGCGGCCGTTGACCAAGGTGGCGCGGCAGATCGTCAGCCCGGCATCCATCCCATCGATCGTGCGCGACGCGTTTCGCGTCGCCATGGAGGAACGCCCTGGGCCGGTGCACCTGGAGCTCCCCGAAGACGTTGCCGGCGACGAAACCGAGAACGTGTCGCTGGTGCCGCCGCATCCGATCGAATTGCCGGTCGCGCGGACCGCTGCGCTCGACCGCGCCGCCGAGATGATATTGCAAGCGCAGCGGCCCCTTATCATGCTCGGAGCCGGTTCAAGCCGGCCCAAGCTGGTCGAGCCACTGTCGAGCTTCGTGCGCCGCACGCGCATCCCCTTCTTCAACACCCAGATGGGAAAGGGATCCGTCACCGGCGGCTCCAATCTTTACATGGGCACCGCTGCGCTCTCATCCGGGGACTATGTGCACCGCGCGGTCGACCACGCCGATCTGATCATCGCGATTGGTCACGATACGGTGGAGAAGCCGCCCTTCATCATGGGGCCGAAGGGACCCAAGGTGATTCATATTGGGCCGAGCCCGGCGAACGTCGAGCAGGTGTATTTCCCGCACGCCGAAGTGGTCGGCGATGTGGGCGCTTCGGCCGCGCTTCTCGCCGATCGCCTCGAGGGGAAGGTGAGAATCGACCCTGCCTTCACCGGCTTGCGCAGCGAGATTCTCGGCCGCATCAAAGTGGGTTGCGACGAGCCGCGGTTTCCGCCGACACCCCAGCGCATTGTGAGCGACGTGCGCACGGTCATGCCCGAGGATGGCATCGTCTGTCTTGACAACGGCATGTACAAAATCTGGTTTGCACGCAATTACCGCACCCATGTGGCCAATACGCTCCTGCTAGATAATGCCCTCGCGACCATGGGCGCCGGCCTGCCGTCCGCCATGATGGCGTCGATGCTTTATCCGAAGCGGCGCGTGCTCGCCGTCTGCGGCGACGGCGGTTTCATGATGAACTCGCAGGAAATGGAGACTGCCGTCCGGCTTGGATTAAATCTCGTTGTGCTGATTCTCGAGGATTCGGCCTACGGGATGATCCGCTGGAAGCAGGCGGTCGACAAGTTTCCCGACTGGGGCCTTACCTTCGGCAATCCGGATTTCGTCCGCTACGCGGAATCCTATGGGGCGATTGGCCACCGCGTTAAAGCGACCGACGATCTGGTTGCTACTCTCGAGGCCGCCTTCAAAGATACTGGCGTTCATCTCGTGACCGTGCCCATCGACTATGCAGAGAACACGCGCGTTCTGGTTGATGAGTTGCGCGGTCGCGTGCCGGAGCCTGCCTGACAAATTCGAGTGCATCAGGAGAAGTGCGATGAACATACAACAGAACTATTTCGCCGATCAGCTCAAGGCGCAGACCGAAATCTGGCGCGCCCAGGCCAAGGAGTATCAGGACCGCATGCAGCAGGCGAGCGAGCAGGCGCGCGCCGAGTACAAGAAGGCGTTGGAGCAGATGGAAGCCAAGATCCAGGAGGGCATGCAGCTAGCTGAGCGCGTGCGCACTGCCAACGAAGCGGCCTGGAAAGACATGGTCAATGCCAATCAGCGCGCGTTCGCTGAGCTGCAGCGCGGCTGGGCCGAGGCTATCTCGCGCTTTCAGAGTTAAACAGCTCTCGCCCGGATGGAGCGCAGCGACATCCGGGAATAGACGTGCCCCGGATTTCGCTTCGCTCAATCCAGGCTACGAGTGCCCGGCCAGCGCTTTCTCGCGCAGCGCGGTGAGCGTAGTCGTCGGCGTGATCGCTTCCGGATCGATGAGGCAGTGCAGGATCGCGGGCTTACCGCTCGCAAGCACGCGCTCGAGCGCGGGTGCGAATTCCTCCGTTGCGTTCACCCGCTCGCCATGGCCGCCGAAAGCCCGCGCATAGGCGGCGAAATCCGGGTTCTTCAACATCGTCGCGGAGATGCGGCCGGGATATTCCCGCTCCTGATGCATGCGGATGGTGCCATACATGCCGTTGTCGAGGAGCACGATGATAATGGGAAGCCCGTATTGCGCGGCCGTGGCGAATTCCTGGCCGTTCATCAAAAAATCGCCGTCCCCGGTGAGTGCGAGCACCTGCCGGTCGGGAAAAATGCGCTTCGCGCCCACCGCCGCCGGTATGCCGTAGCCCATGGAGCCCGATGTGGGCGCGAGCTGACTTGCGAAATGATTGTAGTGCCAGAAGCGATGCGCCCATACTGCAAAGTTGCCCGCTCCATTGCAGACAATGGTGTCCGCGGGAAGCGTCTTGCGCAGATGCGCCATGACATTGTTCATCTGCAGCGCGCCCGGCGGATTGACCGCGGCGGGATCGGTCCAGGCAAGGAATTCTGCGTGCGCCGCCCGCGTGCGATCGCCCCATGCGATCTCGTTCGGAGGCTGTACGATTTCGAGCGCTGCCGAGAATGCGGTGGGCGAGGCATTGATCGCAAGCCGCGGGCGATAGACCTTGCCGAGCTCGCCGGGATCCGGATGCACGTGCACAAGCGGCTGCCGCGGCTCGGGGATTTCGAGCAACGTGTAGCTCTGGGATGGCATCTCGGAGAGCCGGCCACCAACAAGCAGGAGTAGATCGGAGTCCTTGATGCGCGCGAGCAGCTTTGGATTCGGCCCGATGCCGAGATCGCCGGCGCAACAAGCGTGCTCCGCGGCGAAAAGCATCTGGCGCCGGAACGAGGTGGCAACCGGAAGCGACAAGCGCTCTGCAAAGCGCGTGAAGCGCTGCACTGCCTGTGCCGACCAGCGCGTTCCGCCCAGGATGGCGACGGGCCGCTGCGCAGCCCACAGCAGCTTCTGCAGCTGCGCCATCTGTGCCGCAGACGGATGCGTCTCGACGACTTCATAACGTGGTGGATCGGCGACGCGGACTTCCTCTGTCAGCATGTCTTCGGGAAGCGCAATCACCACGGGCCCGGGGCGCCCGCTCGTCGCGATGTGAAACGCGCGTGAGACAAGCTCCGGCAACCGCGCCGCATCCTCGACGTCCGTCACCCATTTGGCAATCGATCCATAGAAGGCGCGGTAATCGATCTCCTGAAACGCTTCGCGCTCGCGCATGCGTCGCGCGATCTGACCGACAAACAAAATGAGCGGGGTCGAGTCCTGCCGCGCAATATGGATGCCCGGCGACGCATTGGTCGCGCCGGGGCCGCGGGTGACGAAGCAGATGCCGGGTCGGCCGGTGAGCTTGCCGTAGGCTTCCGCCATCATCGCCGCGCCCCCTTCGTTGCGGCAGACCGTGACCTCGATGCTGGCGTCGTGCATGGCGTCGAGCGCGGCCAGATAGCTCTCGCCCGGCACGCAGAAGAGGTGGTCCGCCCCATGCACGACGAGCTGATCGATGAGCACCTGGCCGCCCGTACGAGACTTTAGGCTCATGGCCTTCCTCCCTCGTTAGAATCGGCGTCGACGCTCGACCACCTGCTTGGTCAAGATTTCCAGATGGTTGAAAAGCTCGTTGACCGCCTGCGCCGCTTTCTTCGCATTGCGCCCAATCACTTGCTGCGTAATCGTGCAATGCAGCTTGGCGGCATGGGGGAAGCTCTCGGTCGGCTCGTAGGTCCACCAGAAC
>JBKOUI010000296.1:0-11880 GCA_046723315.1 Pseudomonadota bacterium
CGCCGGTCATTCGCAAGGCGGCTTCACTTCGCTGTGGATCGGCGGCGCCAGGGTCAATCCCGACAAATATCTCGCCTTCCAGAACGGCTGGAAGAGCAATCAGGCCGTGCCGCAATATTTGCGGGACGAGCTGGCGCTCGACCCCGCGCCGGCGCTTTCAGTGCATGACCCGCGCATCAGGGCAGCCTTCGCCATGGCGCCGGGCATCATCAAGGCCTTCGGCATGGACGAGGATGGGCTGCGTCAGCTCGCGATTCCGACCTACATCACAGTCGGCGCGCGAGATACCCGGGCGCCTCCCGCAGACAATGCCGAGTTCGCCGCGAAATACATTCCACACTCCGAGCTCTCGATCATTCCCGGCGAGGTCGATCACGAGATCTTCGTCAACGAGTGCGACCAGGAAGGCCGGGACGAATTCCCGGAGGCCTGCATGTGGACCGCGCCGCGATCCACAAAAGCGTCGGAGCGGCGGCACTGAAATTTTTCGACACGAGTCTCAGAGGAGGGAACTGATGTTCGGCGAGTGGCTGCTGAGCCTTCCTGTCGTATTGATGGCGATCGTCGTATTCGCAGGAACCTTTTTTGTCACTGCGCTGGTTTACCTCGCCGTCATCCGCTTCGCCGTGGATGACCGGGCCAAAGCTTTCAAGGGGATGTCGCCCGGCATGCTGCCGCCGCTCGGCATCATGTTTGGCCTTCTCGTCGGCTTCACCGCGGCACAGGTATGGGCCGATTTCGAGAAGGCCAAGCTTGCCGTCTCGACCGAGGCAAGCGCGTTGCGCTCCTATGTGCTGTTTGCGTCAAAGTTTCCCGATCAGCAAGCGCAGTTGCGCGATCTGGTAAGCAAGCACATCGACGAAGTCGTCAACAAAGAATGACCGGCGATGGCTGAACAGAAACTGCGTTACGCCGATCTTCCCATGAAGTTGATCGACATTCTCAACGCCACGCTCGCTCTGACTCCAACGGACGATGGGCAAAGGCTCGCGCAACGCGAGATGGCTACCGCCCCTCGAAAATGCCTTGGATGCGAGGCGCCAGCGTATCCTTCTCAGTCACTCGACGGTAAGCCGGGTTAAGTGGTTTGGGCTGTTAGTCCCAGGACTTTGTGCGCTGATCGCCATCGCCATGGGGCACAGCGATAACCGCTTGACTTGCGCCATAGCGCTCGCGCTGTTCGCCACGGGCATTGCCTTTTCGATCCTGCTGATTGGTTGTTACAGCACGCCGTTCACCGGCGAGGTGTCGATCAACCCAGAAATTCTGAAGCAGATTCTCAGCAAGAGCGCCTCCGGTCCATAACGTCTTGGTTCACGAGGCGAGCTTGAGGCTGGCGCTACGCGCCTCGGCACCCGCGCTCGGCATGGTGCGCAGTTCGCCGGCGACCGAAGCCGCAGCGCCGAACTTCTTGAGCAAGCGCTTCATGTATTTGCGGAAGCGATAATGCTGGATCTCGAATTTGTGCCAGTGCGTGTCCTGGTACTTGATGGCATGGCCGATGTCCGGATGGGCGCGCGCCTTGAGCGCCTTGAACCAAGAGGCACGCTTCGGGTCGCGCTCCTTAGCCGCGACGAAGCTTGCGATCAGCCGCGCCTGATAGTCGGCGAGCTGCCACACGCCGCCTTCGGCCGGTTCGAACAGGCCCACGACGAAGAGGTCGTCGAGCTCGCGGTGGAAGGTGTGAATGAACAGCTTGGATCGGCCTTGGCTATCGAGAATGTAGGACTGGTCCATGAACGGAAAGCTCACCCTGAAACCCGTCGCCCATACGAGCAGGTCGATCTCCTCCTCGCTTCTATCGGTGAAGATGACGCGCTTGCCGTCGAGCCGCTCGATCCCGGGCTTTGTCACGATGCGTCCGTGCACGATATGGTCGAGATAAACCGTGCAAGCGGTGGGATGCGCTTCGAATAGCTTGTGATCCGGCGCGGGCAAGCCGTAGCGCCAATGCGAGCCGATGACCACGCGCATGCCCCACCAATAAAGCTTGCGCATCACCGCGCGCGGCACAGGCCAGCGGCTGGTGAGATCGACGAACGTGTCGGTCGGCTTACCGATCACGATCTTCGGAAAGAAATAGTAGCTCCGGCGCATCGAATGCACCGCGCGCACGGAATCTGACGCAGCATCGTCGAGAATATCGACGGCGGAATTGCCGGCGCCCACCACGAGCACACGCTTGTCTTTGAGTTGCTCCTTTGACTTCACGTCATGGGAATGGAGCGCCTCGCCGGTGAAGTGGCCCGGGTAAGTTGGAATATTAGGCTGCCAATGATGGCCGTTGGCGACGATCAGCCCAGCGTACGTCCTCGGTGCACTCTCGCCTTCGATGGTGATGCGCCAGCCCTTTTCCGAGCGCTCTGCCCGCGTCACGCACTTGTTGAAGCTAATCAGCGGATAGAGGCCAAACTCTTTGGCGTAGGCGCGGAGATAATCTTGCGCTTGTGCCCGGCTCAGATAATGCGGCCACTCCTCGGGCATCTGGAAATCGGGATAGCGCGTTAGCTTCTTCGAGGAGTTGAGGTAGGTCGAGCCATAGACGACGTGCGGGTTCCCGGGATTCCAGATGCCCCCAACGTCGGACAGCGCCTCGAAGCAATCGAAGGGAATCCCACGTTCGGCAAAGGTCTTGGCCACAACCAGGCCGCAGGCCCCGGCACCGATGATGCAGTAACGCTCCACTCTCCCTCGCCTTTTCCTCGGCCACTCTGACCTTGCAGCAAACCTAAGCATCCCCTGAAAGAGGGTTCAACCCCGCCCGATGCGCCGCGGCGGGCCCTTTATTTGCCTGTGCTTTGCTTTATGGTCTGAC
Organism: Pseudomonadota bacterium; assembly: GCA_046723315.1. GTDB lineage: Bacteria > Pseudomonadota > Alphaproteobacteria > Rhizobiales > Methyloligellaceae > Methyloceanibacter. The sequence continues at coordinate 2,816 of JBKOUI010000296.1, forward strand.
GCCCCAAAGGGCGTTCGGGGGAGTTCATGGACATCAAGCGTGATGTCACGATCAAGAGTTGGGACGGCACCTGGAGATATCATCCCAGGGTCATAGCCACGCCTGAAAGCGCCGAGGACTTGGTCGAGATTCTGACCGACGAGGTGCGCTTTCCCGCGCCGGTGCGCCCGGCCGGCTCGATGCACTCGACCGCGCGCATGAACGGCGACGACGGCGGCACCATGGTCGACATGACCAAGATGAACCGCGTCCTGCATTTCACCGAGGACGCGGTGACTGTCGAGGCCGGCGCCACCTACATCGTGGTGTCGAATGCGCTCAAGGATCGCGGACTGCAATTTCACGTCACCACCGAAATCGGCAACGTCACCTTGGGCGCCATGGCCACCGCCGCCACCAAGGACAGCTCGTTCCCCGGCGGGTTCGGGCAAGTCAGCTCCTATGTCACCGCGGTGCGGCTGGTCACGCCGCAAGGGCAGCTCCGCGAGATCAACGAGCGCGACAATCCCGAGGAGATGCAGATCATCCGCTCGAGCTATGGGCTGATGGGCATCGTCTATCAGGTGACCATCAAGGTCAGGCCCACGACGGCGCTTTCGGTGCGCCATTATTCGCTCAGCCTCGACAATTTCCGGCGTTACTACCCTATCTACAAGGCGCGCGGCTTCGCGGTGATGTACTACATCTTTCCTTACGTGAAGCGCGTGCTGGTCGAGCTCCGCAAGGACAATCCGGAGGCGAAGCCGACGTCCCGGCATCGCTGGGTGTATCGTAACCGCTTCTGGCGCAAATACGGTCCTGCCGTCACATTGTGGATCGAGCGCACGACGAGCAATCGCAAATTACGCGCGCTCGCCGATAAGCTGCACTTCTTTTTGCTACGCCAGGCCCTCGTATTCATCGTGCGCAGCGACACCACCTGGCCCCACGCACAGATCATCAACTATCACCGCAATCCTGGGCCGAACAAATATCTGTTCAGCATGTGGTCGTTCCGCGAGGGCGGTTTCTTCGACATTCTCGACGAGTATTGCAATTTCTGCATTGCCTATGAGGCCAAGACCGGCTACCGCTGCAATCTGCCGAGCGTGGGCTACGCCATCGCGCGCGACACCGAGGCGCTGCTTTCCTATTGCTGGGAAGGCGCCACTTTAAGCATCGATCCGGCATCCACTGGCGGCCCCCAGTGGGAGGAGTTCCTGCACCACTACAACGATTTTTGCAGCGAGCGGCGCGGGGTGCCGCTGTTCAACCAGACGCCATTTCTGACGCGCGATCAGGTGCGGCGCGCCTTCGGTGTGCGGCTCCAGCAGTTCGCGGCGCGGCGCAAGGCGGCCGATCCTAAGGACCGCATGCTCGACTCCTATTTCCGCGAGCTGCTCAGCTAGTTCCCACTCGCTTGGTGAACCAGCGAATGAGCGGGAAGGAGACGGCGCGCGGCAGCGAGCGCACGGTCTTCAGGAAGCCTTCGACCTGCGGCGGAAAGGCAATCTCGTAGGACTTGCGCGGGAGTCTTTCGAGGATCTTCCGCGCGCAGCGCTCCTTGCTCATGACATAGAGCTTCTTCTTGCGGTCATAGGAGGCGTTGAGAGGGGTGTCGACGAAGCCCGGATTGATGATTGTCACGGCGACGCCGGTACCCTCCAATTCGAGCTTGAGACTCTCGGCGAGATTGATCACCGCCGCCTTGCTCGCGCCGTAACTCCCGTTCTCGGGCCAGCCCGCATAGCCGAACAGCGAGCCCATGATGGCGATATGGCCTGATTGCCGCGCGAGCATGTTGGGCAGCACGGCCGCGATGGCGTTGATCACACCATCGACGTTGAGCGCCATGGTGCGGTGAAAGCCGTCGAGATCGATATTGCGGATATCGAACGGGACATACATGCCAGCGCCGAGTAGGGCGAGGTCGATGGGGCCGATCGTGCTTTCGATGCGCGCTACTGAGGCTTTCAGCTCTTCGGGCTTCAGCACATCGGCGGGGAAGGCTTTGATGCGCTCGCTCGACGCGGCGAGCTGGTCGAGCTTCTCGCTCGGACGCGCGGTCGCCGCGACGCTCACGGCGGCTGCACCCAGCCGTCGTGCGATCTCGCCGCAGATAGCCCCCGATGCGCCGGTGATCCACGCCACCTTCCAGGGGTAAGTGGGCTCGGTCACGATGCGCCTCTAATCGACGAAGGGATCGTGTACGAGGATGGTGTCCTCGCGCTTCGGGCTGGTCGAGAGCAGCGCGACGGGCGCGCCGATCAGCTCCTCGAGCCGCCGCACATATTTGATGCATTGCGCCGGCAGATCGGCCCAGGAGCGCGCACCGCGCGTCGATTCTGTCCAGCCTTCCATGGTCTCGTAGACCGGCTCCACGCGTGCTTGCGCCCCTTGTGCCGCAGGCAAATGGTCGAGCGGCAGCCCGTCGAGGCGGTAGCCAACGCAGATCTTGAGCTCAGGCAGCTGGTCAAGCACGTCGAGCTTGGTCAGCGCGATGCCGTTGATGCCGCCGACCTTGCGCGTCTGGCGCACGAGGCAGGCGTCGAACCAGCCGCAGCGGCGCGGCCGTCCCGTCACAGTGCCGAACTCTGCTCCGCGCTCGCCGAGCAGCTTGCCGGTCTCGTCCTTGAGCTCGGTGGGGAAAGGCCCCTCGCCTACCCGCGTCGTGTAGGCCTTGGTGATGCCGAGCACGTAGTTGATGGCGCCAGGTCCGAGACCTGAACCGGTGGCCGCCTGGGCAGCCACGGTGTTCGACGAGGTGACGAAGGGATAGGTGCCGTGATCGATGTCGAGCAACGCCCCTTGCGCGCCTTCGAAGAGGATGCGCTTGCCTTGCCGGCGCTTGGCATCAAGCAGCGCCCACACGGTATCGACGTAAGGCAGCACCTTCGGTGCAATGGCGGTGAGCTCGTCGCACAGCGTGTCGGCGCCGATCTCGGGCTGGCCAAGGCCGCGTCGGAGCGGGTTGTGGTGGGCGAGAATGCGCTCGATCTTGGGCTTGAGGCTCGGCAGATCCTGCAAGTCCATCACCCGGACAGCGCGCCTGCCCACCTTGTCCTCGTAGGCAGGGCCGATGCCGCGCTTGGTGGTGCCGATCCGCCCGTCGCCCGCCTCAGCCTCGCGGAAGGCGTCGAGCTCGCGGTGCAGCGGCAGGATCAGCGTCGCGTTCTCGGCAATGCGGAGATTGTCGCGGCTGATCTTCACGCCGAGCTTCTCGATCTTGGCGATCTCGTCGGCGAGCGCCCAAGGATCGATCACCACGCCGTTGCCGATCACCGACAGCTTACCTTTGCGCACCACGCCTGAGGGAAGCAGCGAGAGCTTATAGGTGGTGCCGTCGACCACGAGGGTGTGGCCGGCATTGTGGCCGCCCTGGAAGCGCACCACGATATCGGCGCGCTCGGACAGCCAATCGACAATCTTGCCCTTGCCTTCGTCGCCCCACTGGGAGCCGACGACCACGACATTGGCCACTCGCTTGTCTCCTAAGGCCCTGAAAGGAATCGCGGAAACGGCCCCGCGCGAGGCGGGGCCGTGTGACCTTATAGCGCGGGCGCGCGTAGGATGCGAGTACGCTCGTCAACTCCGCGGACCGGGCAGGTTCAAGACTTCCGCGTCATTTAGCGCACGCGGCAAAGTCCCGCGCCTGCGACACCCCGTGCCGGACACGGCGCATGACCACGGGTGTTTCCTGGCCGCATCGGCGTCACCTCTCGTGATCGCCAGCATTCCCTGCAAGCAAGGAGTCTCATCATGTTCAAGAAAACCGCCATCGGCTTTGCTGCCGTCGCGCTGACGCTCACGGTGGCCGCGTTGCAACCAGCGTCTGCCAACTATGCCGGTTGCACCGAGAATCCGGAGGGTGCCGGCTGCCCGGGCGCGCTCGCGCCGATCAGTCCCTCGGGCTCGGCGAAGGCCGCTCCGCCGAAGCACGCGGTGCACGCCCACAACTATCGCGCGCCGCGGTCGACGACCAAGAGCTAGGTCGCAGGCATCACCGAGAAGATTCACGGATCGCGCTTAGAAGCGAGTGCGATCACTGATCCGTTTTCGCCGGACGAAGACCCCAGAGTTGAGGGCGTGAGCCTCAGGCTTTGCGGTCTTTTTCGTCCTGCGCGGGCGAGCACAGAATATACAAGAAATACGGGAGCTACTAATCTCTTCTCAATAGTAATAACAACTACCAAGTTGGCGGGGAGGATTCAGGAATGTCCACCGGCGGCAATCTTGAGAGCGCTGGGTCAAGCCAAGCTTTGTCTGCGAGGAGGTCATCGATCTTGCTGGGGACAAGCAGGGCAATATCGTGATCGAGTTTGATCAGGTCAGCGTTACGGTCAGCTTCGAGACGCTGGGACTGCTCTACGCCATGATCTACGCAGTAGAGGCCGCCAACGATGACTGAGGCCATCGAAGACTAAAGGCCGTCGAAGCAATCGTGCGAACTAAGCCGCTTTGGCGATGGCCTGCATCTGCTGCGCGAAGGCCCAATCGAGCCAGGGCGTGAGCGTCTCCAGGTCGCTTTTCTCGACCGTGGCGCCGGTCCATATGCGCAAGCCGGGAGGCGCATGGCGGTAGGCATCGATGTCCTTGGCGACGTTCTCGGCGTCAAGCAGCGCTGTCATGCGTTTCGGAAACGCGTCGCGCAGCTCAGGCGGCAACGCCAGAACATCGGGATCGACGATCTTGAGACAGACCGACGTGTTCGAGCGCGTCTCGGGCACGCGCACGAGGAAATCAACCCATGGCGTCCGCGCTACCCACTCGGCGACCAGCGCAGCGTTGGCGTCGGAGCGTGAGATCGTGCCCTTGAGGCCGCCAACGCTTTCCACCCAAGAAAGCGCATCGAGGTAATCCTCGAGGCACAGCATCGACGGCGTATTGATGGTCGAGCCTTCGAACAGCTCCCGGTCGAGTTTGCCGTTCTTGGTCACGCGGAACAGCTTCGGCAGCGGCCAAGGCGGCGTGTAGCTTTCCAGCCGCTCCACTGCGCGCGGACTCAAGATCAGCATGCCGTGCTGTGCCTCGCCGCCGAGCACCTTCTGCCAGGAGAAGGTTGCTACATCGAGCTTGTCCCAGTCGATCTCTTGCGCAAACAGGGCGGAGGTCGCATCGCAGATGGTGAGCCCCGCGCGGTCGCTTGCGATCCAGTCGGCATTCGGCACGCGCACGCCGGAGGTCGTACCATTCCAGGCAAACACCACGTCATGGTCGAAATCGACCTGTGAGAGGTCAGGCAGCTCGCCATAGGGCGCGAGCAAAGCGCGAACATTCTTGAGCTTGAGCTGCTCGACGATGTCAGTGACCCAAATCTGGCTGAAGTGCTCCCAGGCCAGTACGTCAACTCCGCGGGGACCGAGCAGAGACCACAGCGCCATCTCGACAGCACCGGTATCGGAGGCAGGCACGATCGCCACGAGGTAGTCGCGCGGAAGTTCGAGCAGCTCGCGGGTGCGGGTGATGGCAAGCTTGAGCTTCGCCTCAGTCTCGGGCTGGCGATGATTACGCCCGAGCAATGCACCCTTCAGCCCTTCGAAGGACCAGCCGGGATGCTTGGCGCATGGGCCCGACGAGAAGCGCGGATTTGCGGGCCGAAGTTTCGGCTTAGAGAGCGCACTCATTCCAATTTCCGTTTCTCACTTCCGCGAAAGCGGGAATCCAGTAACCGCCGATCCCGGTTACTTATGTATGCCCAGGATTACTGGATTGCCCGGTCAAGCCGGGCAATGACGAGGAAAAACCTGGACCGAGCTAAGCCGCGGCGTCGGTCAGGGCGTGAACGATGTCGGAAACGACGGTCTTAATCAGCTTCTCGTCGTCGCCCTCGACCATGACGCGGATCACCGGCTCGGTGCCCGACGGGCGGATCACGAGCCGCCCCGACTTGCCGAGCCTAGACTTGCCGGTATCGATCGCCCTGCGCACCGCCACATTGTCGAGCGGCTGGCCGCCATTCTTGTAGCGCACGTTCTTTAGGATCTGAGGCAATGGCTCGAAACGATTGCAAATCTCGCTCACCGGTTTGCCGCTCTGGGCAATTACGGAAAGAATCTGGAGCGCAGTGACCAGGCCGTCTCCGGTGGTCGAGTAGTCTGACAGCACGATATGGCCCGACTGCTCGCCGCCCACGTTGTAGCCGTGCTGGCGCATATGCTCGACCACGTAGCGGTCACCGACCGGCGTGCGCGCTAACCCGAGCTCAAGGCCCTCAAGGTAACGCTCAAGGCCGAGATTCGACATCACCGTGGCGACGATGCCGCCGCCGGCGAGCCGTCCGCGCCTCAGCCAAGATTCGGCAATGACGGCCATAAGCTGATCGCCGTCGATGATGCGGCCCTTCTCATCAACCATGACAACGCGGTCGGCGTCGCCGTCGAGCGCGATGCCGATGTCGGCGCGCACTTCGTTGACCTTGCGGATCAGGTCCTCAGGCGAGGTCGAGCCGCAATCCTTGTTGATGTTGAGGCCGTTCGGATCGACGCCGATCTTGATGACTTCGGCGCCAAGCTCCCACAGCGCCTCGGGCGCGACCTTATAGGCGGCGCCATTGGCGCAATCGATCACCGCCCTGATGCCGTCGAAGCGGATATTCTTGGGCAGGGTGCGCTTGGCGAACTCGATATAGCGCTCGCGGGCGCTGTCGATGCGGGTGGCGCGGCCGATCTTTTCCGAGGCTGCCAGGAGCTCGGAGCAGTCTCCCTCCATCAGCTCCTCGATCGCCTCCTCCTTCTCGTCGGACAGCTTGTAGCCGTCAGGCCCGAACAGCTTGATGCCGTTATCGATGAAGGGATTGTGCGAAGCCGAGATCATCACGCCGAGATCGGCTCTTAGCGAGCGAGTCAACATGGCGACGGCGGGCGTCGGCATCGGCCCGAGTTGGAACACGTCCATGCCCACGGCGGTGAAGCCAGACACGAGCGCCGACTCGATCATGTAGCCTGAGAGCCGCGTATCCTTGCCGATCACCACTCGATGGCGATAGGAGCCGTTGGTGAAAAGCTTGCCCGCGGCCATGCCCACTTTGAGCGCCACCTCCGACGTCATCGGATGGGAATTGGCGCTGCCACGGATGCCATCCGTGCCAAAGAACTTACGAGCCATGACGGATTTCCCCCCGTCCACTCCCCCGGTCGGTGCCTGACCTTCGTCGAGGCCTTTCTGGCGCCTCATGGGATTATGCTCCTGCTCCACTACCCTTCTCGTTCAAAAAATGTAAGCAAAAGTTACACCATTTGAGACCGCAAGGCTTGGAAATCTGCCTTAATTTTCAGTGCCGAACGTCGCAGCCCGCCACACCGCGAGCCCCTGACGGCTCGCTGCCACCTCATGCACCCTAAGAATCTGGATTCCTTGTGACGCCGCGGCGATCGCGACAGCCAAAGAGCCCGGCTCGCGGCTGTTCGGCTGCTCGCCCCCGGCGATGCCCGCGATGAAGCGCTTCCGCGAGGCGCCGACCAGAAGCGGCACGCCGAGGCCATGAAAAAGGCTGAGATTGGCGAGCAGGATCAGGGTGTGCTCCATGGTCTTGCCGAAGCCCACGCCGGGATCGGCGGCGATCTTGGCGCGATCGATCCCGGCAGCTTCGGCTGCCGTGATGCGCTGCTCGAGGTAGTCGAACACCTCGAGCACCACGTCGGTATAGACGGGGTTGAGATGCATGGTCTTGGGCTCGCCTTGCGCATGCATCAGGATGACGCTGAGGCCAGTCTCTGCCGCGACTGCAAGGCTTTCGGGGTCGTAGGTGAAGGCCGACACATCGTTGACGATGGCGGCGCCTGCCTTTGCAGCGGCTCGTGCGACCTTGGCCTTGCGGGTGTCGACCGAGATGACGGCGTTCAGGCCCGAAAGCCCCTCCAGCACCGGCACGACGCGCTCGAGCTCCTCGTCCTCCTCCACGGCATCCGACCCCGGCCGCGTGGATTCTCCGCCGATGTCGATGATGGCGGCACCGGCATTGGCCAACTCGGCGGTATGGAGGATCGCCTCCTCCTTGGTGTCGTAGAGGCCGCCATCGGAAAACGAGTCAGGCGTGACGTTGACGATGCCCATGATGAGTGGCCGATCAAGCCTGCAGCCGGCGAAGGGGGCGCGCGTTGCCGTCACACGCTCGAGCAGTTTGCTCAGATCGGCGTCGTGGGACTCCGTGAGCGCACGCGCCGCAAAGAGCCGCGACTTGCTGTTACGTGGCGCGCCTTCGATCAGTTCCGCCGCGGCGAAGGCGATCGGACCTCCGGCGAGCGGCAATGCGAGCCCGCCTGCCACCGCTTCTTTTGCGATGGGGCCGTAGAGGAGTCCAATCGGCCTGAGATAAACCTTCGCGTCAGCCATTGCTCAGGCTTAGCACAGCTTAAGTAACAACCGTCATGGCCGGGCTTGTCTCGGCCAAGGGGCAAATCGCGATTGTCTAGGAGACGAACCCAGAGGCCTAAGTCGGCTGCGGCTCCAGACCGCCGGCGTCGGTCTCTGGCTCGGGCGGCGCCTTCTTGCCACGTCCGGCAGCGGGGACGGCCGATGCAGGCCCCGGCCGCGTCGTGGTCTCGGCGGTGAACTCGCGCACCGGCGGTTTGCCCTTGAGCAGGTCCTTGATCTCATCGCCCGACAGCGTCTCGTATTCGAGCAGGCCACGGGCGATGGTGTGCAGATCGTCGATATGGTCGGAGATGATCTTGCGCGCCTCTTCGAATGCCTCGTCGACGATGCGATGGATCTCCTCATCGACGATGGTCTGAGTCTCGTCGGAAAGATTCTGCTGGCGCGCGATCGAGTGGCCGAGGAACACCTCCTCCTCGTTGTCGCCGTAAGCCAGCGGCCCCAGCTTGTCGCTCATGCCGTATTGCGTGACCATGGCGCGGGCGAGCAGCGTCGCCATCTTGATGTCGGAGGCCGCGCCGGACGTCACCTTGTCATAACCGAACACGATCTCCTCGGCGACCCGCCCGCCCATGGCGACGGTGATGTCGGCCTTGAGCTTGGCGCGGGTGTAGGTGAGCATGTCGCGCTCGGGCATTCGCATGACCATGCCGAGCGCGCGGCCGCGCGGGATGATGGTCGCCTTGTGCACCGGATCTGACGCCGCCTGATGC
>JBKOUI010000060.1:0-2116 GCA_046723315.1 Pseudomonadota bacterium
GTATAGATATTCCAGATCGAGCCGGCCTTTGGCCAGGTTGCGCTTGGTCATTCCGATTGCGCCAAAGCTTACGATGCGGTCCTGATTGCCAAATCCGGTGGTCTCAACATCGCAAAACGCCACTGACGCAGGCAGTGACTTGACCACATGAGCCTCCTCTCCCTCGATTGAGGCGGCGCTCACCGCCGCCACCACCGAAACCCCGCGGAGGCCTGGGGGCGCTGGCGGGGAGAAGAGCAAGCCAAACAGGATCAGGCGTCGGTCAGCGCATGCGCTCTCCGTTTAGGTGAGAAGTCGAGAGCCGCTGTGGCGGTTGGGCAGTTTGATCGCAAGGCAGGCCGAGGCGCCGCTCCTGCTCGGCCCAGGACCAGGGCAGCGCACGAGCAAGCGCGGTGATGGTGAGATCCGCGGGCGCTGTCCCATCCAGCACGGCCGAGACGATTCGTGGGGAGACGAATGCGAGTGGCAGCAACAGGCGGATATGCCGCTCGGCCTTTCCTTCACGCCTGGCAAGCACGGCGAAGCTGCTGAGGCGGCCATTGCTGAACTCGTGGAGCCAGCTGCGAGCCTTAGCAATCGCACTCAGCAAGCCCTCGCGACGGGCCGGCTTCATCGGCGTGTTATGCGCGGGCACATGGATGATGCCTTTGACCCTGGGCGGCACGGGGCTGGTCCAGGGAATGGTGATCGTCGGCACATTAGCTGTGAGCGACGCTGATGGGCCCTTATTCGGGGGGTCCTCGTTATTTGCCGGGTTGTCGGCGTGAGCCGCCTCGATGGTCTGCCGCAGTCGTAGCTCGAGATGATTTGGCGTTAGTGTCACGCGCTCAAGATGACGCTCGAGGAGCTCAAAATCATTTTCGGGCAGCTGCTTTCCGGCGCCGCCGGCACTCAGGTGCTCGCGCAGCGCCACCACGACACACGCTTCAACTTCGGCAGCGGGAACGCGGGCGATCAGTCCGGGCGGGTGGGGCTTTCCCTGCAGCACAAGTTGGGAAACATAGTAGCGGTAGCGGGCGCCGCCCTTGTTGGTATGGGTTGGGCTCAGGCGGTTGCCGGAACTGTCAAACAGGGGTCCGGCCAGAATAGCGGGTGAGCCCCGTAACCGGCAGTGCCGCGCAACCGCATGGGCCGCGAGCTTGCTCTGCACCGCCTCAAACAGCGTTGGTTCGACAATGGGCTCATGCTCAGCGCGGTAGACCTCGCCCCTATAGACGACCTCGCCGATATAGAACCTGTTCTTGAGCAGATGGGCGAGCGCGCCCACGCCCAAGCGGCCTCCGCCCACGCTGCGGCCATTCGAAAGCCGCCGCCTGCTGCGAACGCCCTGCCGATCAAGCGCCTCCGCCAGGGCGCGAAGGGAGCCAAGTTGCAAATACTGCGCAAAGATCATCCGCACCACCTCGGCCTCCGCCGGCACCACCGTGATCCTCTTATTTGCAGCCGCGTAGCCGAGCGGGACCGGGCCCCCGACCCACAGCCCTTTGCGCTTGGAGGCCGCGATCTTGTCGCGCACCCGCTCCCCGATCAGCTCGCGCTCGAACTGAGCAAAGGATAGGAGCACATTGAGCGTGAGCCGCCCCATGCTGGATTTAGTGTTGAACGATTGGGTAACGGAGACGAACGAGACGCTGTGCGTCTCGAACAGCTCGATCAGCTTGGCAAAATCAGCGAGCGAGCGGGTTAGCCGGTCGACCTTGTAAACAAGTACGATATCGATCTTGCCCGCGCGGATGTCGGTCAGCAGCTGCTGCAGCGCCGGGCGCTCAAGCGAAGCCCCGGAGAATGCGCCATCGTCGTAGCGGCCGGGAATCGCCCGCCAGCCCTCATGCGCTTGACTTTTGATATAGGCCTCGCAGGCCTCGCGCTGGGCATCGAGCGAGTTGAAGGCAAGATCAAGATTGTACTCTGTCGATTTGCGCGTATAGACGGCGCAGCGCGTGAGCTTGCTAGTGGGTGCGTCCATGCGACCGAGAACCCATGGCAGATGCGGGGTGGGTCGAGGCTGAGACTTGGCACCGAAGACGGCTAGCCAGCCGACGGAGTTGCGGCGCGTCGCGGCATGACATTCAAGCCGGCTTGCGCGCCGGGACTACCGGACCTTCCCCTGCGCGGC
>JBKOUI010000287.1:0-2618 GCA_046723315.1 Pseudomonadota bacterium
ACGCAAGACCGTCAGAGTCTCGTCGCCAGCCCTCTTTCGAGAAGCCGGCTCGCAAGGACTCCGCCGTCTGCGTTTCCCTTTCTTCGTATCACAATGTCAAAGAGCCGGTAGGCGTGCGGCTGGGTGCCTCACTCCCGAACCTTTGATGGAAGCAAATCCTCCATCAAGAGTCAACGACAGCCGCAGCGTTCCCGAGAAAGACTCGGTGCTTGCTTCGCTTCTGTCTGTGGATCGCGCGGGTCGCGTCTAATCCCGCAGGATGTGCAAACAACCCGCGCGAGGAGGTGATTTAAGGAGCGAGTCGGGGCTTGTCAAGGCCGCGCCGGCGCGGCAACAACTGTTTTCCAATTCCTGCTTGATCGTGGCCGGGAGGCCACATTCCTGCCTGAATGCGCCGCCACTCTTCAATCGTTAACGGCGAGGTAACCATACGGGGCTAGATGGTTATAGGGAACCCGCCGAATGGGGGACAGCTAGCAGACCGAAGATCCTTCGATCGCGCCTCTCAGAGCTGCGTAGATCGGCAGCAAACGAGGCCAGATCAAGGGCTTCCTCGAGGGAAACGACCCCCCATCGGCGACAGCTCCCACCTCGTTAGAGGGACAGCAACCGCTTCGGTGTTGTCCGCCCGGATATGACGTAGGGAAAGCACGCAAATAGGCGCGTGCGGGCGGAAGCCGATAGACGGGGGGAACAGATTGTTTAACCGCCGCGGCCGCTTTGCGCGTCGTAAGCTTGGTCAGGCCCTCGTGCCGGTCACGGGCCGCGGACTCCCATCCATCTTTCTTGGCGAATTGCCGAGGCCCGAGCGCAAGCTGCCGCCGGTCTATCTCTGCGAAACCGGTCCCGATGGGGCAAGCTGCCGGCTGAAATGGCTCGCGAGCACGTGTCTTGCCGGCATGGTCGGCGTGTGCCTCATCGGGGTCGCCATCTATGCCTCGATGAACATGGCCGACGGGTCGGGCATGATGAGCTCGATCAGGCGCGCGAGCCTCGCCGCGCTCCAGCCGATGCGCACCGCGAGCCTTGCCAATGACGGACAGAGCGCGAACGGCCAGAAGGAAGATCGCATTCAGATGACGTCGGCCGGCTTCGCCACCCGCCACGTCATCCACGACACGGTGGTGGAGCGGCAGGGGAGCCGCGAGTTCATCACCATCAAGCCTTATCTCCGCATCATCGCCGGGCTCGCCATCGATGTCCCGCAAGATGCCAGCCAGCTTCCCCCCTTCAATCCCTTCAAGCTCTATTCCGACGCGACCCCGGTGGGCGCCGGCGGCGAGACGTCATCCGACGCGCCGCAATCGGTGAGCGTCAACGTGATCGACGTACCGGGCGGTGTGGTGCCGGAGTCCGACGGCGTCGAGCTCAGGTCGGACGAGGTCGCCGAGATCATCAGAGAAGCCGCCGAGAATTTCGCCTATGCCGAGCAGAGCCCCGGCGCCGAAGGCGACGGTGAGGCGCATCTCCTGCAAGCCGCCTATCACCCGGATGAGCTCGGCCCGCACACCACGGTGATCCAGAAGCAGGAAGGCGATCAGAGCACGGCCGACGACGATGACGGCTTCGACGAGGACCTGCTCGAGAACGCCAAGGTGACGACGCTCACCGTCGGCCGCGGCGATACGCTGCAGAGCCTGTTCACCAAGGTCGAGACCGAGCCATCCGAAGCTGAGACCATCATCGACGCGCTCGCCTCGATCTTCAAAGCAGACGATCTCAAGTCCGGGCAGGAAGTCCGCTTCTCGCTCGTGCCGGCTCCGTCCGACACCGGCGCCATGGAGCCGATCAAGGTCTCGATCTACGGGAAGGGCGGCACGCACATCGCCACGGTCCAGCGCAACCGCCAGGGCGATTTCGTCGCCACCACCGACGGCAATCAGCTCAAGACCCCGCAAAACGCCACCCGCGCCACCCTCTACCAGAGCTTCTATAACGCGGCGCAGGCCCAGCACATTCCCGCCGACACCATCCTCAAGATCCTGCGCGTCCACTCCTACGACGTCGACTTCAAGCAGAGGGCGAAGCCGGGCGACACCTTCGAGGCCTTCTTCGACAGCGGCAACGACGACGACGCCAGCGAGCTGCTCTACACCTCGATGACCATCGACGGCGTGCAGCGCAAATTCTACCGCTACCGCACCCCCGACGACGTGGTCGACTACTACGACGAGCAGGGCAACAGCGCGAAGAAGTTCCTGATGCGCAATCCGGTCAAAGGCGGCCGCTACACTTCGGGCTTCGGCGAGCGCCGCCATCCTCTGCTCGGCGTGCTGCGCATGCATACCGGCGTCGACTGGGCGGCTCCCGCGGGCACGCCGATCCTCGCCGCTGGCGACGGCACCGTCGAGCTCGTCGGCGGCAAAGGCGGCTACGGCAATTACGTCCGCATCCGCCACGCCAACGGCTACTCGACGGCCTACGGCCACATGTCGCGCTACGCCGAAGGCGTGAAGCCCGGCGTCACCGTGAAGCAAGGCCAGGTCATCGGCTATGTCGGCTCGACCGGGCTTTCCACCGGCCCGCATTGCCACTTCGAGGTCCTGGTCAACAACAACTTCGTCAACCCGATGACCATCGCCGTGCCGCGCGGGCTGCAGCTCACCGGCCGGCAGCTC
>JBKOUI010000368.1:0-4215 GCA_046723315.1 Pseudomonadota bacterium
ACCCAGCACTGCGCGACTACCGTATTCCCGCCTTCGCCGACGTTCCGCGCAGCGAAATCTACTTCGCCGACACCTACGACACGGTCGGGCCGCTCGGCGCCAAGGCGCAGGGCGAGTGCGCGATCAATGCAGTTGCGCCGGCGATTGCCAACGCCGTAGCTAACGCGACAGGCGTGCGGTTCCCGGATCTTCCGCTGACGCCTGACCGGATCTTCGAGAAGCTTGGCTCAGTTCATCAGCAAGTTGGCGAGGGCGAAGCCACGGTCACGAAGAGGCCGGCTAAATCCGCGCGTGGCTGACGCTGGGCGGCAGGATGCCCTTCAAATCGTAGATGAGGCCTCCCGGGGCAAGCAGAGCCTTGATGCCGACTTCGCCCATCTTGGCAATCGGCTCATGCCTGACGGCGAGGATAATTGCGTCGAACGGTCCTTTGGGCAGCTCGTTGGTCAGAGTGAGCCCGTATTCGTCCTTTGCAAGCTCGGCATCGGCCATTGGATCGTAGACCACGACCTCTGCTACGAAATCGCGCAAGGTGCGAACGAGATCCGCCACCTTGGTATTGCGCGTATCCGGCACGTTCTCCTTGAAGGTGAACCCCATTACCAGGACGCGGGCGCGGTCGATCGACTGCTTCCGCTTGAGCATGGTCTTGATCACGTCGTTGGCAACGAACGTTGCCATGCCGTCATTGATGCGGCGCCCAGCGAGAATCATTTGCGGGTGAAAGCCGATCTGCTCGGCTTTATGCGTCAGGTAGTAGGGATCGACGCCGATGCAATGACCGCCGACCAGGCCGGGGCGGAAAGGCTGGAAATTCCACTTGGTTCCAGCGGCCTCGAGCACCTCGCGGCTCTCAAGTCCGAGTTCCTTGAACAACATGGCAAGCTCATTGATCAGCGCGATATTCACATCGCGCTGAATGTTCTCGATGACCTTGGCGGCTTCTGCGACGCGGATCGAGCTTGCCCGGTGGGTGCCCGCGGTGATGACGGTTGCGTAGACAGCGTCGATTAGATCCGTGGCTTCAGGCGTAGAGCCCGACGTAACCTTGACGATGGCGGGCAGGCGATGCGTCTTGTCGCCAGGGTTGATGCGCTCAGGCGAATAGCCCGCGAAGAAATCGCGATTGAAGACGAGCCCGGATGCTCTCTCAAGCTCGGGCACGCAGATCTCTTCGGTGGCTCCGGGATAGACCGTCGACTCGTAGACCACAATATCGCCGCGTCGGAGCACCGATCCCACCAGCCGGCTCGCTGAAATAAGGGCCCGTAGATCGGGGCGCTTTGCCTGATCGACAGGCGTCGGCACGGTGACGAGGTAGAAATTTGCGTCTTGGAGGCTCTCAACGTCCGCCGAGTAGGTCAGACGCTTGGCGTGCGCAAATTCCTCCTCGGTCACTTCGCGGGTGCGATCGAGGCCGCCGGAGAGCTCAGCTATGCGCTCGCGATCGATGTCGAAGCCAATCACCGGGAAATGCCGCGCGAGGTAGACGGCGAGCGGCAGGCCAACATAGCCGAGACCGACAATGCCAATGCGGATTTCGGCGAGCTTGGGAAGGACCATCGCGGGGAAAGTTCGTTTGCGCCCGATGTGTTAGCGTCTGCCACGAGCGAAGTCCAGGAGCCCCAGCTGTCGATCGGCCGCTACAGGGAGCGGCGATTTTGTTGTAACCTCGAGTCAAGCAGCATCAGAGGAGGCGGCCATGCGCAATCACTTTAGGGCTGGTGCGACAGGTCTCGCGGCTACGGCGCTACTCGCCATAGCCTTGGCGGGCCCCGCCGCGGTGCGCATCGAGTGCCAGGGAAATTTCCAGATCACCAAATACGGGCCGGTCGCCACGCCCTATTGCGAGGAGGAGCAGATCGCATATGTGGCTCAGAGCCGTGGCTGGAAAGTCACCGCCGCGGAGGTTCACAACAACCCGCTCAAGAAAGTCTATCTCTGCCAGATTCTCGGCTGGGACAACCGACTCAAGGGTTCATGCGCGGGCTACGGTCCGGAGAGCTACGGCCCAGTGCACTAGGACTCCACGGTCTCGTTAGCGGCGAAACACGAGATGCTTGACGCGTCGTGCTGGCGATAACGTTTCGCGCTCGAGCCTGAGGCCCGAAGACGAAAGCACCTCGACAATGGCGGGGAGATAGTCGGGCTGCGATGCCGCGATGAACGTCTCGCTGCACCGCTCGGCGAGCGTCGCCGGCATGCGCCGCGCGGCGGCACTGCCCCGTCCGCGGTCCACATGCTGATAGACCGCGAGCAGTTGAACAATGTCATAACTCGGCTCGAGCACGGTCCTGAGGCGCTCATCGTCGGCAAGGTTGACGAGATCGAGCCGGTGCGGCGTCTCGACCGAGCGTAGGATCAGTCGCGCTGCGTTGAGCACGGGCCGAGAGCCGTCGATGGCGTGAATGAAGGAGGGCCCGAGCTTGGTGATCTCGTAGGCGAGAATCCCGACATTGCAGCCGGCATCGAGCACGGTCTTGTCGGTGTAATCGATCTCGCAGGCGAGTAGATCTGCCAGGCGTTGGTGCCAGGGGCGGCCAACGCGTGTGCCTTGAACAGGCGGAGAAAAGCCGAGAGCCGTGAGGAGAGTCATTGCAGGAATATGGGTAGACGTGTCCCGCGGCTAAGTCTCCGCGACCAAGTGACCAAGGGGAACGGTGCTTTAGAGCGACAGCGGGATGCTCTGGGGAAAGCGAAACAGATTGCCAGGATCGTATTTGCGCTTGACCTCGACCAAGCGTTCGAGGTTCGCGCCGTAATAGGCGCGCAGGTAATCGGTCTCTGCGCCGTCGATGAAGTTCTGGTAGCTCTGGTCTGAGGTGAAGGGCTGCATGGCGGCGTGGAACTCGTTGAGCCAAGCCTCGTTGCGCGCAACCGTCGCTTCGTCGTCCTCTTCAGTCCAATCAAGATCTACCGTGATCAGCATCAGTGCCTTGCGATGCACGAAGGCTGTCGCTTCCGGAGCAATCGACGCCACTGCACCACCGGCAAGGAACATCTTCCAAACGGCGGTATCGTGGGTGCCAGGCCACCGGCCCAGGAAATCTAGGATGAGACGCGCGCCTTCCGGAGCAATGGCTTGAACGCGTAGCGCGATCGCTCGTGATTGGTCGTTCTCATCCTCGGCGAGAATTCCTTGTCCATCCCAATAGGAGAGGGTGCTGACGATCTCTTGGCCGGTGCCCCGATGCGATAAAGCGGCGCGAGAAGCGCGCGCAATTCGGCCTCCGTGCCAACGAGCTGGCCCATCAATTCAAGCTCGATCGGGGTTGTGGTCTCGACCGAGAGCTTGCAGCCGAGCCGGTCAGGCGTGGTGGGGAGGAGATCGAGCGCCGCAGGCAGGATCTCATCGAGACGATCGGTCCACACGAGCTTGAACACCGTCATCGCGTCGACGGGGAACGTCTGGAAGGTGAAAGAGACATTGACGCCGAAATTGCCGCCGCCTCCGCCGCGGCACGCCCAGAACAGATCGGCGTTCTCTCTTTCGTTGCACAACAGACGATCTCCGGCGGCCGTGATGACCTCGGTCTCTGTAAGCTGATCGCAAGTGAGGCCGCGGCGGCGCTGGCTGAAGCCTATTCCTCCGCCGAGCACTAGCCCAGCGACGCCCACGGCCATGCAGCGGCCATGGGTGATGGCCCGATTGACCGGCCGAAGCCTGCATAGACATTGGCGTTGCGCGCGCCGCCCCCATGCGCGCACGCGTCCTTCAGCGTCCGGAACGTCAACCTCGTTCATCGAGGACACATCGATCAAAAGGCCGCTTGTCGTGGAGTAGCCGGCATAAGAGTGGCCACCCGAGCGGATGGCGAGCGGTACGTCGTGTGAGGCAGCCCAGAGCAGCGATGTGCGCACGTCCTCAGCCGAGGCGCAGCGGGCGATGCCTTCGGGCAGGGTCGACGTGTAATACAAGTTCCATGGCTTGGCGATCCTGCGAAAATCCGGGTGGTCCTTTTGCAAAAGCCGGCCGTCGAGCGAGCGAGCGAGGTCTTGCCAGTCGGCTGGGCTTGCCTGGATAAAGCCTCCCTGTGGCCCCGCATGGGCTGAGCCTTTGAAGTGGCCGAGACCAAGCACGACGCCGGAAGTCACCTTCAAGAACCCCCGGCGGTCCAACAAGCTGGTCATGCGAGCCCCCTTGGCTCAGGCGATCCGTGGAGCACAGCCTATGGCCTTTGGCGGCGCGATTGACAACCACGCCGAGTCCATATG
>JBKOUI010000271.1:0-7540 GCA_046723315.1 Pseudomonadota bacterium
CGTTCCGTTGCGGCCGGCCCGAGCGCAGCACCGCCAAGCCCTTCTGCATCGTCATCCCGCCCCCCAACGTAACGGGCTCGCTGCACATGGGCCATGCGCTCAATAACACGCTGCAGGACGTGCTCGCCCGCTTCGACCGCATGCGCGGGCGCGATGTGCTCTGGCAGCCGGGGACGGACCACGCGGGCATTGCCACGCAGATGGTGGTCGAGCGCCAGCTGATGGAGCGCCAACAGCCTGACCGGCGCACGCTCGGCCGGCAGAAATTTCTCGAGCGCGTGTGGGCCTGGAAAGAGGAATCCGGCGGCACCATCACCGAGCAGCTCAAGCGTCTCGGCGCCTCATGCGACTGGTCGCGCGAGCGCTTCACCATGGACGAGGGGCTCTCGCGCGCGGTGCTCAAAGTATTTGTGGAGCTTTACCGCGAGGGGCTCATCTACAAGGATAAGCGGCTCGTCAACTGGGATCCGAAGCTGCTCACCGCGATCTCCGACCTCGAAGTGCAGCAGGTCGAGATGAAGGGGCACCTTTGGTATTTCAGCTATCCGATTGCGGACAGCGATCAGGCCATCGTCGTCGCCACCACCCGGCCGGAAACCATGCTGGGGGACACCGCGGTGGCGGTGCATCCGGACGATGAGCGCTACCGGCACCTCGTTGGCCGTAACGCCGTGTTGCCGCTCGTCGGCCGGCGCATTCCCATCATTGCGGATGCATATTCAGATCCTGAAAAGGGCACGGGCGCGGTGAAGATCACGCCGGCGCACGATTTCAACGACTTTGAAGTGGGGCGTCGGCACAACCTGCCGCTTGTTAATGTGCTGGACGCGGAGGGACGTCTAAACCTCCGTGGCAACGACGCTTTTCTGCGGGACGTGGCGGCGTCCGCGGCCTTGGAGGAGACATTGGGCTACCACGGCCTCGACCGCTTCGTCGCGCGCAAGAAAATCGTCGCGCGCATGGAAGCGGAGGGGCTGCTCGCAAAGGCTGAGCCGCACACGCATGTGGTGCCGCACGGTGACCGCTCGGGCGTAGTAATTGAGCCCTATCTCACCGATCAGTGGTACGTCGACGCACACAAGCTGGCGCAGCCCGCGATTGCGATGGTGCGTGATGGCCGTAGCGTGTTCGTGCCGCGCAACTGGGAAGCGACGTATTTCAATTGGATGGAAAATATCCAGCCCTGGTGCATTTCGCGTCAGCTGTGGTGGGGGCATCAGATTCCCGCCTGGTACGGGTTCATGCCGAAGAGCGCTGATGAGCAATCGCGGCTCGCAACGTTTGTCGCCGCGACGGAAGAGGAAGCGCTCGCGCAGGCGAGCGCGTTCTATGGCTCTGACAATGTGCAGGCCGTGGCAAATGCACGGGAAGCCGGCGAAATGGTCGGTGGGCACGCCATCTGGCGCGATGAGGATGTGCTCGACACCTGGTTCTCCTCGGCGCTGTGGCCGTTCTCCACCTTGGGATGGCCGGAGCAGACACAGGAGCTTGCCCGCTTCTATCCCACCGACGTGCTCGTGACCGGTTTTGACATCATCTTCTTCTGGGTCGCGCGCATGATGATGATGGGCCTGCATTTCATGCAGGAGGTGCCGTTTCACACCGTCTACATCCATGCGCTGGTGCGCGACGAGCGCGGCGCCAAGATGTCCAAGTCGAAAGGCAATGTCATCGACCCGCTGGAGCTGATCGAGCGCTACGGCGCCGACGCGTTGCGGTTGACGCTTGCCGCCATGGCGGCGCAGGGCCGCGACATAAAGTTGTCCGCGCAACGTGTCGAAGGCTACCGCAATTTCGGGACCAAGCTTTGGAATGCGTGCCGCCTTGCGGAAATGTACGGCTGCATCACCGTCGCGCAGTTTGACGCGAAATCCGCGCGCGAGACGCTCAACCGCTGGATTGCGCACGAGACAGCGAAAACCGCGCGTGAAATCACGCAAGCCATCGAGGCATATCGTTTCAATGAAGCCGCCGGGAGTGCCTACCGCTTTGTCTGGAACGTTTTCTGCGACTGGTATCTCGAGCTGGCAAAACCCGTGCTGCAGGGCGCCGATGGCCGCGCCAAGGAAGAAACGCGTATGATGACCGCCTGGGTGCGTGACCAGATCCTGAAGCTGCTGCATCCGTTCACGCCATTCGTCACCGAGGAGCTGTGGAGTGTGACGGCGGCGGAAGCATCGGCCCGCGAGGGCCTGCTTGCGCTTGAGGCGTGGCCGAAACACGAAGCGCTCGATGATGCCGATGCAGAAAGCGAGATCGGCTGGCTCATTGATCTCGTCACCGCCATTCGTTCGGTACGCGCGGAGATGAATGTGGCTGCGGGTGCCGAGATTCCGCTAGTGCTTGTTTCTGTTGCGCCAGCAACCGCGGCGCGCGCCGAACGCTGGGCCGAGAGCATCAGGCGGCTCGCGCGCCTTTGCGGCATTTCCTTTGCCAATGACGCCCCGCAAGGCTCGGTACAGATTGTCGTGCGCGACGAGATTGCAGCGCTTCCGCTCGCAGGGATCATCGATTTCGCCGCAGAGACAATGCGGCTCAAGAAAGAAATGGCCCGGGTTGATTCCGATCTGGCCCGCATCGATGCCAAGCTCGGCAACACGGAATTCGTCCGCCGGGCGCCGGAGGAAGTGGTTGAGGAAGAGCGCGAGAGGCGTGACGCGGCGCAGACACGCCGCGCGAAAATCAGCGAGGCCCTGGAGCGGCTCAGGGGCGCCGCTTAGAGTATCCCGTACACCGTCATTCCGCGGCGCCGCGAAACGGCTTGCTGAGAAAGCGCGACCCTTTCAGCCCATAGCGCCAGGGATGCTCCGCAGCCTTGGTGATGCCGATGCGAGGCCCGACGCAGATCTCCACATCCGAGGCGCGCGCATGGATTGCGAACGGCGAGCGATCGAGACGCAGCCCGTTTTGGATTGCGGTGATGCCGAGCGCCTCGCACAGCCGGCCCGGGCCGGAACACAGAAGCCTCTCCTCGTCAACACGCCGGCGGCGGCGCATTGAGGCAAGCCCATGCGTGGGCGCCAGCGCGCGGATGAGCACGGCGCTTGCCGATCCTTCGGGCTCGCATACGAAGTTGAGGCACCAGTGAATGCCGTAGGAACGGTAGACGTAAGCGCGGCCGGGAGGTCCGAACATCACCGCGTTGCGCGCCGTTTTCCCGATGTAGGAATGTGCCGCAGGATCGGTGTGATGATACGCCTCGACTTCGACGATAATTCCGCCCGCGCCGTTGAACATCAGTTGGGCGCCAACCAATTCAGGTGCGACATCATGCACGCTGCGGCCGAAGAAATGGGCGCGGAGGATAGTTCCTGAACGAGCGCGCCGGGGACCGATATCGCCACTGATTCGATTCTGTGACATTTTGTGTTTACTAGTTGTTAACTATGTGGCCCAGTTGCAACACAGCTAAAACATTGACGTTCGGACGGATTCCGGCCGCGGCGCGCCGCTATTTGGCCATACGCTGCCCTGAGATCAAAAGCGCTCACGCCGGTGCCCAGAATCAGCGTCGGAGCGGCTGAAGGATACGAGACCAGGAATGGACGCCACCCTGAAGGCAAAACTGCCCAGCCGGCACGTGACCGAGGGTCCCGAACGCGCGCCGCACCGCTCCTTCTATTACGCGATGGGGCTGACGCGGGAGCAGATCCATCAGCCGTTTGTGGGCGTGGCCACCTGCTGGAACGAAGCCGCGCCCTGCAACATCACGCTGATGCGCCAGGCGCAGGCGGTGAAGAAGGGGGTTTCGGCGGCGGCGGGCACTCCGCGCGAATTCTGCACCATCACGGTGACCGACGGCATTGCCATGGGTCACGAAGGGATGAAGTCCTCGCTGCCGTCACGCGAGATCATTGCCGATTCAATTGAGCTGACCATGCGCGGTCATGGCTATGACGCCCTGGTCGGGCTTGCCGGCTGCGACAAGTCCCTTCCAGGGATGATGATGGTCATGTGCCGCCTCAACGTGCCGGCGATCTTCATCTACGGCGGCTCGATCCTTCCCGGCACCTTCAAGGGCCAGCCGGTTACCGTGCAGGATGTCTATGAGGCGGTGGGCAAGCATTCGGTCGGCGCGATGCCGGATGCGGATCTCGAAGACCTCGAGCAGCATGCATGCCCCTCGGGCGGCTCGTGTGGCGCCCAGTTCACCGCCAACACCATGGCAACCGTTGCGGAGGCCATGGGTCTCGCGCTGCCGTACTCCTCGGGCGCTCCTGCGCCTTATGAGGTGCGCGACGCGCTCTGCATGACGGCGGGCGAGAAGGTAATTGATCTGCTCAAGGCGGACATTCGCCCTCGGCAAATCGTAACGCCCAAGGCGCTGGAAAACGCTGCCGCGGTGGTTTCGGCGACCGGCGGATCCACCAATGGAGCCCTGCACTTGCCGGCCATCGCCAACGAATGCGGGCTGAAATTCGATCTCTTCGACGTCGCCGAAGTGTTCAAGAAAACACCCTATATCGCCGATTTGAAGCCGGGCGGCCGTTATGTCGCCAAAGATATGTACGAGGCTGGGGGCGTTCCGCTGCTGATGCGGACGCATCTCGACCACGGCTATCTACACGGCGATTGCCTGACCGTGACGGGGCGTACCGTTGCCGAGAACCTGCAGCAGGTAAAGTGGAACCCGGACCAGTCCGTGGTCCGACCCGCCGACAAGCCGCTATCCGCCACCGGCGGCGTCGTCGGGCTCAGGGGCAACCTCGCGCCGGATGGCGCCATCGTGAAGGTTGCCGGGATGGCGGGCTTGAAATTTACCGGCCCGGCGCGCTGCTTTGACGGGGAGGAAGCGTGCTTCGAGGCTGTCAAGAACAAGAAGTACAGGGAAGGCGAAGTGCTCGTGATCCGGTACGAAGGGCCGCAAGGCGGCCCCGGGATGCGAGAGATGCTGGCGACCACAGCTGCTCTGTATGGGCAGGGCATGGGCAGCAAGGTCGCGCTGATCACCGACGGGCGTTTCTCCGGCGCCACGCGCGGATTCTGCATTGGCCATGTCGGACCCGAAGCTGCGGTCGGAGGACCGATCGCGCACATTCGTGACGGCGACGTGATCGCCATCGACGCGATTGCAGGCACACTCGACGTCAAGCTCACCGAGGACGAGCTCGCGGCGCGCGCCAAAACGTGGAAGCAGCCTGAGGCCCAATTTACCTCCGGCTATTTGTGGAAATACGCGCAGCAAGTTGGCCCCGCCCGGCTCGGCGCCGTCACCCATCCCGGCGCTGCTGCGGAGAAGACGTGTTATGCGGACATCTGAAGTTCTCCTGAGCGCGGGACTGCTTGCGCTCGCCTTCGGGCTGTCGCCGGCGGTGAGCTTTGATGGCAGGCCGGAAGGATCGACGACCGTGGTGCCGATGCCGAATGCGGCGGGTCCCGTCACGCCGGAAATGAACTCCCTTGGAAGTGCGACGCCGCTGGTGGCGGTTCCGGTAACTCCCCTGGTTCCGCCCCGCTCGATCATCCCATCCACGCCTTTCGAGGCATTCCGCTCAGGCACCCAAGCGCTGCGCCAAGGCAGAACCGACCAGGCCGTGCTCGAGCTCGAATACGCGGCCGAGCAGGGGGTGCCTGGCGCGCTCTGGAAGCTCGGCCGGATGTACGCGGATGGAGATGGCGTGCCCAAGAACGAGGCGCGCGCGTATGAGTATTTCCGCCGCCTGACCGCCCAGTTTGCGGGTGACAGCTCCGATAGTTCAAACGCCGGCTATCTGGCGAAAGCCTTCGTGGCCCTCGGGCGATACCATGAAAAAGGCATACAGGGCACGCTGGGGGCCGATCCCAATGTCGCGCGTGAAATGTTCCGCTACGCCGCAACCTATTACGCCGACCCGGAAGCCCAATATTTGCTAGGCAAGCTTTATCTGGAGAAGCCGAAAGACCCGATCCAGGCCGCCCGCTGGCTGCGCCTTGCGGCCAATAAGGGGGAGTATCGCGCCCAGGCGTTGCTCGGAAGCATGTTGTTCCGCGGGGAGGAGGTGTCGCGTCAACCTGCGCTCGGTCTGTTCTGGCTGATTGTCGCCAAAGACGGAGCTTCACCCGAGGAGACCTGGATTACGGAAATGTATACGAGCGCGCTCGCCCAAGCCAATGAAAGCGAACGCACACTGGCGCATAAGTACTTGGAAGACTGGCTGAAAAGGCGGATTCTGTTGCCTCCGAGCCACAGTCCCTATTAATCAATTTCCACAGCCCTGATCGTAATAGACCTGAATCGATTGGGAGCGTACTTTGGGCGCATGAGAAATTGGTGCGCATCGGGATCTAGGACTGTGCTGGCCGCCGGCGCCGTAGTGCTTGCGCTCACAGCCGCACACGCGCCTTCCCTGGCCGCCGATTTGAGCGTTGCTCCCATGTACAGGGCCGTTCCTGCAGCTCCCGTCGCCACCTGGAGCGGAAGCTATCTGGGGATCACCGGAGGCGGCGCGTGGGGGAGTGCCGTCGTGCACAGCGATGTCACGGGTTCGGACCAGACGCCGCGGTTCGACCTCAAGGGCGGGTTCATCGGCTACACCAGCGGCTACAACATTCAGAGTGGCACCCTCGTCTACGGTTATGAGGGCGACACCTCGTACATGTGGAAGAGCGGCAGCTCCTTTGAGTATCCGCCTAATGGAGCCTTTCAGAATGAAATCCGGGAGCGCTGGCTCAGTACGTTCCGTGGGCGCGTCGGATACACGTATCAAAACTGGCTGCTCTACGCGACGGGCGGCGCTGCCTTGGCCACGGTACACAATGACCAGTTCGGCCCGCCTGGGTTGATCGGCGAGACGCATTCCCATTGGGGCTGGACCGCGGGCGCTGGTGCGGAGATGCGGCTCACTCGCGAGCTCACTGCAAAGATCGAATATCTCTATGTGGGGCTGCAGGACAAATCCTACTTTAACCCGGCTCCCAATCCGGTCTTTTCAAGCGGCCAACGGGTATCTCTAGACGATCACCTCGTCCGCTTCGGCGTGAACTACAAGCTGCCTTGGAGCATCCTGGACAGCTTCTTCCTCAGACGCTGACCGGCCGCGCTTGATCCGACCTCGGTCGGCATTGTCATCGCCCGCGCAACCGGGCGATCCAGTATTCACTAAGGTGCGACATGGCACTGCGTTCGAATGCTGGATGCCCCGCTTTCGCGGGGCACGACAACCGAATGAACCACCAGAACGCCCGCCCGTCACGGGCTAACGCAAGTCCAAATCGACCCACACGGGCACGTGATCGGAGGGCTTCTCCCAGCCGCGCACGTCCTTGTCCACTCCCACCAGTGTGAGCCGGTCCGCGGCCTGGGGGGAAAGCAGCAGGTGGTCGATGCGGATGCCGTCATTCTTCTGCCAGGCGCCCGCCTGGTAGTCCCAGAACGTAAACGGGCCTGGGCCGTCGGCGGCGGCCCTCACGGCGTCTGTCAGACCGAGATTGCACAGCGCGCGAAATTTCTCGCGCGTGCGCGGGGCAAACAACGCGTCCCCGACCCATTTTGCCGGATGGCGCGCGTCGCTTTCCGTTGGAATGACGTTGAAGTCACCCGCAAGGATCAATGGCTCTTCCC
>JBKOUI010000119.1:0-8207 GCA_046723315.1 Pseudomonadota bacterium
ACGCCGCAGACCGTCGATGCGCTGATGAAGCTCGACCTCGCTGCCGGCGTCGACGTCGAGATCAAGCTGTAAGCGCGGCAAGGCCGAGAGACGAGGCAAGGAACAAGACCGATGCGATCAGGAGTCATCGCGCAAAAGATCGGCATGACCAGGATCTTCACCGATGCCGGGGAGCACATCCCGGTGACGGTGCTGCGGCTCGACAATTGTCAGGTCGTCGGCCAGCGCACCGCGGAGAAGAACGGTTACACCGCGGTTCAGCTCGGCGCCGGCAGGCCCAAGGTGAAGCGACTCACGCGCGCGGCGCGCGGCGCTTTCGCCGTGGCGAATGTCGAGCCCAAACGGAAGCTCGCAGAGTTCCGCGTCAGCCCCGACAATCTGATCGAGGTGGGCGCTGAGATCACGGCCGACCATTTTGTCGAAGGCCAATATGTCGATGTGTCGGGCACGACCATCGGCAAGGGCTTCGCTGGAGCCATGAAGCGTCACAACTTCGGCGGCTTGCGCGCCTCGCACGGCGTGTCGGTCAGCCATAGAAGCCACGGCTCGACCGGTCAGCGCCAAGATCCCGGCAAGGTGTTCAAAGGCAAGAAGATGGCCGGCCACATGGGCGACGTGAACGTCACGACGCAGAACCTGCGTGTGGTGAAGACCGACCCGGAGCGCGGCTTGATCATGATCCGCGGCGCGGTGCCTGGTGCCAAGGGCGGCTGGGTGACCATCCACGATGCGGTGAAGCGCACGCTGCCCGAAAGCGCGCCGAAGCCTGGCGCGTTCCGTAAGGCGGCTGGCGAGGCGCCGAAGCAGACCAAGGCGGCAAAGGCCGAGCAGGCTGAAACAGCCGCACCCGCACAGGCAGATGGTGGGAGCCGAGAGTGATGAAGGCCGACATTACCACCCTCGATGCCAAGAAGGCGGGCACCGTCGATCTTCCGGACCATGTGTTCGGGCTCGAGCCGAGGCCCGACATTCTTGCCCGCATGGTCCGCTACCAACTCGCCAAGCGGCGGAGCGGCAGTGCACACGTCAAGGATCGCTCGGAGATCAATGCCACGACTGCCAAGATGTACCGGCAGAAGGGCACCGGCCGCGCGCGTCACGGCAGCAAAAAGGCGCCGATCTTCAAGGGCGGCGGCAAGGCGTTCGGGCCGAAGCCTAGGGATTTCGCCATCGACCTGCCGAAGAAGGTGAGGGCGCTTGCGCTGAAACACGCGCTCTCCTCCAAAGCGAAGTCCGAGACTCTGGTCGTGATCGACAAATGCGAGCTGAAGGACGGCAAGACCAAGGAACTGAGATCGCGTTTCGCCAAGCTCGGCTTCGGCTCGGTGCTAATCATCGATGGCGCCGGCGTGCAGGAGGCCTTTGCCCGGGCGGCGCGTAATTTGCCTGATGTCGATGTGCTGCCGGTCGCCGGCATCAATGTCTACGACATTCTCCGGCACGAGAAGCTCGTGCTGACCAAGGCCGCAGTCGAGGCGCTGGAGGCGAGATTCAAATGAGCACGCTCTCCGCATACGACGTGATCGTCGCGCCGGTGATTACCGAGAAAGCCACTGCCGTCTCGGAGTCTAATCAGGTGGTGTTCAAGGTACGCCGCGACGCGACGAAGCCGGAGATCAAAGCTGCGATCGAGCAGCTGTTCGGCGTCAAGGTGCTTGCCGTGAACACGATTGTCCGCAAGGGCAAGCGCAAGACCTTCCGCGGCGTTAAGGGCAAGCAGCAGGACGTCAAGAAAGCGATCGTGCGCCTCGCCGAAGGCGACAAGATCGACGTGACGACGAGGATCTGACGGCCATGGCGCTCAAGACTTTCAAACCGACCACGCCCAGCCAGCGTCAACTTGTGCTGGTCGACCGCAGCAGCCTCTATAAGGGCAAGCCGGTCAAAGCACTCACCGAGGGCCTGCGTAAGACCGGCGGCCGCAACAATGCCGGCCGTGTGTCGATGTGGCACCGCGGCGGCGGCCATAAGCGCGCCTACCGCAAGGTCGACTTCAAGCGCGATAAGCTTGGCGTGCCAGCTTCGGTCGAACGGCTCGAGTACGACCCGAACCGCACCGCTTTCATCGCTCTCATCAAATATGCGGACGGTGAGCTCTCTTATATCTTGGCGCCGCAACGGCTTTCGCCTGGCGACACGGTGATCTCGGATGCCCGCGTCGACGTTAAGCCCGGCAACGCCATGCCGCTCGCCAACATGCCGATCGGTACCATCATCCACAATGTGGAGATGAAGAAGGGCAAGGGCGGACAGATCGCTCGTGCTGCGGGCACCTATGTCCAGCTCGTCGGCCGCGATGCCGGCTACGCGATCCTGCGGCTCAACTCGGGCGAGACGCGCATGGTGCCGGCAGAGTGCATGGCCACCGTCGGTGCAGTTTCCAACCCCGACAACTCGAACATCTCGATCGGCAAGGCTGGCCGCGTGCGATGGAAGGGCCGTAGGCCCGTGGTGCGCGGCGTCGCCATGAACCCGATCGACCATCCGCATGGCGGCGGCGAGGGCCGCACCTCCGGCGGCCGTCACCCGGTGACGCCGTGGGGTAAATCGACCAAAGGCAAGAAGACCCGCCACAACCGGTCGACCGACAAGTACATCCTGCGCAGCCGCCATCAGAAGAAGAAGGGATAGCACACGTGGCACGCTCGATTTGGAAAGGCCCGTTCGTCGACGGATATCTGCTCAAGAAGGCCGAGAAGGCGCGCGGCTCAGGCTCGAACGCGGTGATCAAGATGTGGTCGCGCCGCTCGACCATCCTGCCGCAATTCGTCGGCCTGACCTTCGGCGTGCACAATGGGCATAAGCACATCCCGGTGCTCGTCACCGAGGACATGATTGGACACAAATTCGGAGAGTTCGCGCCGACGCGGACCTTCTACGGCCATGCCGCGGACCGCAAGGCCAAGCGGGCCCCGACGGCGAAAGAGTAGAGTCATGGGCAAGCCTGCGCGCGAGCGAGCGCTGAAAGACAACGAGGCGAGAGCGGTGACGCGGCTGATGCGGGTGAGCCCGCAGAAGCTAAACCTGCTTGCCCAATTGATCAGGGGCAAGAAGGTTGAACGCGCGCTCGCCGATCTTACCTTCTCGCGCAAGCGCGTCGCCAAGGATGTGAAGAAGACGCTCGAATCGGCGATTGCCAACGCCGAGAACAATCACTCTCTCGACGTCGACGCGCTCGTCGTGGCCGAAGCTTATGTCGGCAAAAGTTTGGTGATGAAACGCATTCGGGCGCGGGCGCGTGGCCGCGCTGCCCGGATCGAGAAACCGTTTGCGCAGATCACTGTCGTGCTGCGCCAAGTTGAGGAGCCCGCTTAATGGGTCAGAAAGTCAATCCGATCGGGCTCAGGCTCGGCGTCAACCGTACCTGGGATTCGCGCTGGTATGCGTCGCGCGGCGAATATGCCCGCCTGCTGCATGAGGACCTCAAGATGCGCGACCACATTCTCGAGTCGCGCAAACAGGCCGGCATCTCCAAGGTGGTGATCGAGCGCCCGCACAAGAAGTGCCGCGTGACGGTGCACACCGCGCGTCCGGGCATCTTGATCGGCAAGAAGGGCTCGGACATCGAGAAGCTCAGACGCGAGCTTGCCTCGATGACCGACTCCGAGGTGCATCTCAACATTGTCGAGGTGCGTAAGCCCGAGATCGACGCCACGCTGGTCGCCGAGGGCATCGCCCAACAGCTCGAGCGCCGGGTTGCCTTCCGCCGCGCCATGAAGCGCGCCGTGCAGTCCGCCATCCGCATGGGCGCGCTCGGCATCCGCATCAATTGCGGCGGCAGGCTCGGCGGCGCCGAGATTGCGCGCATGGAGTGGTACCGCGAGGGCCGCGTGCCGCTGCACACGCTGCGCGCCAATATCGATTACGGCACGGCGCTGGCACGCACCGCCTACGGCATCATCGGGGTCAAGGTCTGGATCTTCAAGGGCGAGATCATGGAGCACGATCCCATGGCCCAGGAGAACAAGGCGCTCGAAGCGCAGGAAGGCGGACGTTCGACCGGCCGCCGCGAGCCTGCGCCGGCGCAGAGCTAAAGAGACAAGGTTTTAAGTTATGCTGCAACCGAAGCGAACGAAGTTCCGCAAGGCTCATAAGGGGCGCATCAAGGGTGCCGCTTCGAGCGCGGTCACGCTCAATTTCGGCAATTTCGGGCTGAAGGCGCAGGAACCTGCGCGCATCACCGCCCGCCAGATCGAGGCGGCGCGGCGCGCCATGACGCGGCAGATGAAGCGCTCGGGGCGGGTGTGGATCAGGCTGTTCCCGGACGTGCCGGTGTCGAAGAAGCCAACTGAGGTACGCATGGGTAAGGGCAAGGGTACGCCTGAGTTCTGGGTGGCCCGCGTCAAGCCCGGCCGCATCATGTTCGAGATCGACGGCGTGACCGAGCCGGTGGCACGTGAGGCGCTGAGACTCGGCGCGGCGAAGCTTCCCATCAAGACGCGCGTCGTCGCGCGCGTGGAGGGCTGACACGATGAGAGCCGCTCAAGTGCGCGGGATGACGCAGGATCAGCTCTCCGACGAGCTGGTGAAGCTCAAGAAGGAGCAGTTCAACCTGCGTTTCCAGGCTGCCTCAGGCCAGCTCGAGAACACGGCGCGCGTGCGACAGATCAGGCGGGACATTGCGCGCATCATGACGATCGAGCGCGAGAGGCCTGCGGATGAGGCAGGTGCAACCGAGGTGAAGGCCAAGTCCCAGCCCCAGCCGAAGCCCAAGACAGAGGCGAAAGCTCCAAAAGAGCCGAAAGCGCCGAAGACAGCGACGAAGACAAAGGCCGAGCCGAAAACCAAGGCCGAGCCCAAAGCAAAGGCTAAGCCGAAGGCGAAGCCCAAAGCCAAGGCGAAGGGTTAGAGACGATGCCGAAACGAGTTCTGCAAGGGGTCGTGGTGAGCGACAAGAACGACAAGACCGTGGTGGTCCGCGTCGACCGGCGCTTTACGCATCCGCTGCTGCAAAAGACGGTGCGGCGGAGCAAGAACTATCACGCCCATGACGAGAAGAACGAGTTCAAGGTGGGCGAGATGGTGTGGATCGAGGAATGCCCGCCGATCTCCAAGCAGAAGCGGTGGACGGTGCTGCCGCGGGCCACAGGCTGACGGAAGCCAAGAGTTAGAAGGCGCGAAGTGCCATGATTCAGATGCAGACAAATCTAGACGTCGCCGACAATTCCGGCGCTCGGCGCGTCCAGTGCATCAAGGTGCTCGGCGGATCGAAGCGGAAATACGCTTCGATCGGCGACACCATCGTGGTCTCCGTCAAGGAGGCGATCCCGCGCGGCCGCGTCAAGAAGGGGCAGGTGATGAAGGCGGTTGTAGTGCGCACGGCCAAGGGCGTGCGCCGTCCCGACGGCTCGATCATTCGCTTCGACCGCAACGCAGCGGTCCTGGTCAATCCGCAGGGCGAGCCGATCGGCACGCGCATTTTCGGCCCCGTCACCCGCGAGCTCAGGGCGAAGAAGCACATGAAGATCGTGTCGCTCGCCCCGGAGGTGCTGTGATGGCGAAACTGAAGATCAAGAAGGGCGACCACGTCGTGGTCATCACCGGCAAGGACAAAGGCAAGAAGGGCGAGGTGCTGAAGGTGCTGCCTGAGGAGAACCGCGCCATCGTCAAGGGCGTGGCCGTGGTTAGGCGTCACCAGCGTCAGACCGCCTCGCAAGAAGGCGGCATCATCTCGAAAGAGGCGCCGATCCATATTTCGAATCTCGCGCTGGAGGATCCCAAGGACGGAAAGCCGACGCGCGTCGGGTACAAATTTTTGAAGGACGGGCGCAAGGTTCGCTTTGCCAGGCGCTCGGGTGAGGTCATCGATGGCTGAGAACGGCTATACCCCCCGTCTCAAGCAGCACTACCAGGAGGTGCTTGCGAAGCAGCTCGCCAAGGATTTCGGCTACGCCAATCCAATGCAGGTGCCGCGGCTCGAGAAAGTGGTGCTCAACATGGGCGTCGGCGAGGGCATCAGCGACTCGAAGAAGGTCAACGCGGCAGCGTCCGACCTCGGGCTGATCGCCGGGCAGAAAGCCGTGATCACGCGGGCGCGCAAGTCGATCGCGACCTTCAAGTTGCGCGAGGGTATGCCGATCGGCGCCAAGGTCACGCTCAGGCAGAACCGCATGTACGAGTTCGTCGACCGGCTCGTGAACATCGCCCTTCCGCGAGTGCGCGACTTTCGTGGGCTTAACCCGAAAAGCTTCGATGGCAGAGGCAATTATGCCATTGGGCTCAAGGAGCACATCATTTTTCCCGAGATCGACTACGACAAGGTCGAGGACGTGCTCGGGATGGACATCATCGTCTGTACGACGGCGCGCACCGACGACGAGGCGCGCGCGCTTCTCGCAGGCTTGAATTTTCCGTTCCGCAGCTAAGGGCGAGCCTAAGGCTGCGACAGGAGGACGTGCATGGCTAAGACGAGCATGATCGAGCGCAACAACAAGCGGCGCCGCCTTGCGAAGAAATTCAAGACGCGGCGAACGCGGCTCAAGGCGATCGCCGCCGACCGGTCGCTTCCCGCCGAGGAGCGCTTCGCCGCGCGACTCAAGCTCGCCGGGCTGCCGCGCAACTCCTCGCCGACCCGCATCCGCAACCGTTGCGATCTCACCGGCCGTCCCCGCGGCTATTACCGCAAGCTTCGCATGTCACGCATCGCGCTGCGTGAGCTCGGGAGTCAGGGGCTCATTCCCGGCATGATCAAGTCGAGCTGGTAAGGACTATCGATGAGCATCAACGATCCACTAGGCGATATGCTAGCTCGCATCCGCAACGCGCAGATGCGGTACAAGGCCAAGGTCACGACGCCTGCCTCGAAGCTCAGGGAGCACGTGCTCGACGTGCTGGCCGAGGAGGGCTATATCCGCGGCTATGCGCGCGTCGATTACACCGGTGGGCGCTCCGAGTTCGAAATCGAGCTCAAATATTTCGATGGCGAGCCGGTGATCAAGGACATCAAGCGGGTGTCGACGCCGGGACGCCGCGTCTATTCGTCGGTCAAGGATCTACCGACCGTCGCCAACGGGCTTGGCGTCGCCATCCTATCGACGCCGAAGGGCGTCATGTCGGATTCGCGCGCGCGCACCGAGAATGTCGGCGGCGAGATCCTGTGTAACGTGTTTTAGGTAAAGCCATGTCGCGCATCGGCAAAAAGCCCGTCTCGGTTCCCAGTGGCGTCACCGCCGCCGTGAACGGCCAGGAGGTCAAGGTCAAGGGCCCCAAGGGCGAGCTCAAGCACGTGCTTGTCGACGACATCATCGCTAAGCTCGACAAGGGCGGCATCGAGGTCGCCATGCGCGAGGACACCAAGGAGGCGCGCGCCATGTGGGGCATGTCGCGCACGCTGGTGGCCAATCTCATCGCCGGCGTGACGCAGGGCTTCACCAAGCGGCTCGAGATCACCGGCGTCGGCTACCGCGCAGCGGTGCAGGGCCAGAATCTCCAGCTCCAGCTCGGCTATAGCCACGACATCACTTATCCCATTCCGCAAGGAATCCAGGTGCAGTGCCCCAAGCCCACCGAGATCGTGGTCTCGGGCATCGACAAGCAAAAGGTCGGCCAGGTCGCGGCCGAGATCAGGCGTTTCAGGCCGCCCGAGCCTTACAAGGGCAAAGGCCTGCGTTATGCGGGTGAGTTCATTCTCCGCAAGGAAGGCAAGAAGAAGTAGGACGACAACGATGGCCGCTTCGAACCAAGGCTTCATACGGCGTTCGCGCCGCGTGCGTCACACGCTGAAGCGTGCCGCCAATGGGCGGGCGCGCCTCTCCGTGTTCCGCTCCTCGAAGCATATTTATGCGCAAATTATCGACGACCGGGCCTGCAAGACGGTGGCTGCCGCTTCAACGTTGGACACGGGCCTCAAAGGCGCGCTGCCCAAGGGCAGCAATCTGGCTGCGGCGACTGCGGTCGGCAAGCTCGTGGCCGAGCGCGCGCTTGCGGCGGGGGTCAAGGACGTGGTGTTCGACCGCGGCGGCTATATCTATCATGGGCGCGTCAAGGCGCTCGCCGAGGCGGCCCGCGAGGCCGGCCTGAATTTCTAGAGGATCGAGATCATGGATCGCAAAGGAGGCCGAGGCCCACAAGGCAGAGACCGCGAGGAGCGCGACAGCGAGTTCGTCGACAAGCTCGTGCACATCAATCGCGTGGCCAAGGTGGTCAAGGGCGGACGGCGCTTCGGCTTCGCCGCGCTGGTCGTGGTCGGCGACCAGAAGGGGCGCGTC
>JBKOUI010000324.1:0-11146 GCA_046723315.1 Pseudomonadota bacterium
ATAGCGCCACATGTCGCTAGCGGGGTAATTGATCGTCTTCATCTGGGAAAGCAATAGCGAGACACCATGCTCAGTCTTGAGCAATTCGCTCAACTTGCCGCCATTATTAGTGCCATGGCGGACGTGGTTAATCTTGGGAGGGATACTTTTCAACGTTTCTTGGGGAGACGGCAGAAAGCGCCGGATTTCCTTGCAAAGGGAAAAAATCTTCAAACTGCCCTATCAACGAACGTTGGAGTGTCGCAAAGTCGTTGTCGCTTAGTTTGTGAACTACTCCGCGGCTTCGGCGGCCTTCTTGGTGCTCGCGCTCGCACGGCGCCTTAGCACCTGCTTAGGCGGCGGGTCGATCGCTCTATACGCCTCAACCTGCCAAGTGCCCTGATACTGTGGAATCAGGCCGTCCTTTGGCGCGTCGATTCCTGCGATTAGGCAAATTTGTCCAAGGCAACGGCTCAAATGCCCACGAAGAATCTCGAGGCCTTCAAAGTAGGCTCTTTGAATGTTGGCTGGGCGACTCAGTCCGGCTGCGCGCGGCTTTGACGACCGCTTTCATGTGCGCAGACGCTGTTCAAACGTAACGAACTGGCGAATCCCGGACAGCATTGCATCAATGTGCAAGCAGAGAGGTCCGTCGTGAAGGTCGGACAGACCAACTTGGCTGTCGACGAGAATGGCGCGAATCTCCTGCAGAGATGCGAGCGCTTGGTCGATGCAGCCATCGCAACATTCGTAAGCGCTGAGCACTCGGCGATCCTTGAGACGAATTACAATCTCGCGGGCGACTTGCTTCTCGCGATCCTTGACGCTCACGTCAACACTGACAAAAGGCAAGTTGAGCGTCACGTTACCAAGATGCTTGTTGGTAATCCGGCGCATCCGCTTAAGGACATCGGTGATATCAAATTGGAAGGCAACCATTGTGTTTCTCCACACCAATCCTAAGGCGCGTTACTCCGCGGCTTCGGCGGGGCGCTTTGCGGCCTTCGCCGAAGGCCGGCGCTTCAGCACCTGCTTGAGATAGTGTCCGGTGTAGCTGCGCGGATTGGCGGCGATCTCCTCCGGCGTGCCGACCGCGACCACCTCGCCGCCGGCGTCGCCGCCCTCAGGCCCTAGGTCCACGATCCAGTCGGCGGTCTTGATCACTTCGAGATTGTGCTCGATCACCACCACGGTGTTGCCCTGGTCTGCGAGCTCGTGCAGCACGTCGAGCAGCTTGGCCACGTCGTGGAAGTGAAGCCCGGTAGTCGGCTCGTCGAGGATATAGAGCGTGCGCCCGGTAGCGCGCTTCGACAGCTCCTTCGACAGCTTGATGCGCTGCGCCTCGCCGCCCGACAGCGTGGTCGCCTGCTGGCCGACATGGATATAGCCGAGGCCGACGCGGGCAAGCGTGAGCAGCTTGTCGCGCACCGACGGCACCGCCTTGAACAGCTCGGCGGCCTCCTCGACCGTCATGTCGAGCACGTCGGCGATCGACTTGCCCTTGAACTTGATCTCCAGCGTCTCGCGGTCGTAGCGCTTGCCCTTACACACGTCGCAGGTGACGTAGATGTCGGGCAGGAAGTGCATCTCGATCTTGATCACGCCGTCGCCCTGGCAGGCCTCGCAGCGCCCGCCCTTGACGTTGAAGGAGAAGCGGCCGGGCTTGTAGCCGCGCGTCTTGGCCTCGGGCAGCTCGGCGAACCATTCGCGGATGGGGGTGAAGGCGCCGGTATAGGTGGCGGGGTTCGAGCGCGGGGTGCGGCCGATCGGCGACTGGTCGATGTCGATCACCTTGTCGAGCTGTTCGATGCCTTCGAGCGCGTCGTGCTCGCCGGGGATTTCACGCGCGCCGTTGAGCTTGCGGGCGACGGCGCGGTAAAGCGTCTCGATGAGGAAGGTGGACTTGCCGCCGCCCGAGACGCCGCTCACCGCGGTGAAAAGGCCGAGGGGCACGTCCACGGTGATGTTCTTGAGGTTGTTGGCGCGGGCGCCGTGCACGGTGAGGCGGCGGCCGCGGGTCGGCTTGCGCCGCTCCTTGGGTGAGGGGATTTGCTTGAAGCCAGTGAGATATTGCCCGGTGAGGCTCTGGGGGTTGGCCATCACCTGCTCGGGCGTGCCTTCGGCCACCACCTCGCCGCCATGCACGCCGGCGCCTGGGCCCATGTCCACCACGTGGTCGGCGGTGAGGATGGCTTCCTCGTCATGCTCCACGACAAGGACGCTATTACCCATGTCACGAAGTGACTTCAGCGTGTCGAGCAGCCGCGCATTGTCGCGCTGGTGCAGTCCGATCGACGGCTCGTCGAGCACGTAGAGCACGCCGGTGAGCCCAGAGCCGATCTGCGAGGCGAGCCTGATGCGCTGGCTCTCGCCGCCCGACAGCGTGCCTGAGGAGCGGGCGAGGGTGAGATAATCGAGGCCGACATCGTTCAGGAAGCACAGCCGCTCGCGAATCTCCTTCAGGATGCGCGCGGCGATCTCGTTCTGCTTCGGCGTGAGCTTCACGGGCAGCTCGTCGAACCAGCGGCAGGCCTCCCGGATCGACATGTCGGTGACCTGGCCGATATGCAGCCCGGCGATCTTCACCGCGAGCGCTTGCGGCTTGAGGCGATAGCCCTTGCAGGCCTCGCAATATTGGTCGGACTGGTAGCGCGACAGCTCCTCCCGCACCCACGAGGACTCGGTCTCGCGCCAGCGCCGCTCGATATTGTTGATCACGCCCTCGAACGGCTTGGTGGTCGAGTAGTGGCGCACGCCGTCGTCATAGGTGAAGGTGATCTCGTCCTCGCCAGAGCCGTTGAGGATCACGTCGCGGAATTCCTTGGAGAGCGACTTCCACGGCTTGGTCATGGGCTGGCGGTAGGCGCGGGCGAGCGATTCCAGCGTCTGCTGGTAATAGGGCGAGGTGGCCTGCGTGCGCGCCCAGGGTGCGATGGCGCCGCGCGCGAGACTGAGATTTTCGTCGGGCACGATCAGGTCGGGCTCGAAGAACAGCTCGGTGCCGAGCCCGTCGCATTCGGGGCAGGCGCCATACGGGTTGTTGAAGGAGAACAGGCGCGGCTCGATCTCCTCGATGGTGAAGCCGGACACCGGGCAGGCAAACTTGGCCGAGAAGATGATCCGCTCTTGATCCGCGCCCATGCCGGTCTTGATCCTGGCATCGAGCGCGACCTGCTCGGCATGGGCTTGGCCGGTGCGGCCGGTCAGGCCCGGCGACTGCGCGTCGGTGGCGGCAACCTTGTCGGCGAACTCGGCGATGGCGATGCCGTCAGAGAGCGCGAGCGCCGTCTCGAAGCTATCGGCGAGCCGCGCGCTCATGTCGGCGCGCACCACGATGCGATCGACCACCACGTCGATGTCGTGCTTCACGTTCTTGTCGAGGGCCGGGACCTCTGCGACCTCGTAGAACTTGCCGTCGACCTTGACCCGCTGGAAGCCCTTCTTCTGCAGCTCGGCGAAGTCCTTGCGGTACTCGCCCTTGCGCCCGCGGGCGATCGGCGCGAGCAGATAGAGCCGCGTGCCTTCGGGCAGCGCCAGCACCCGGTCGACCATCTGGCTTACGGTCTGGCTCTCGATGGGGAGGCCGGTGGCGGGCGAATAGGGGATGCCGACCCGCGCCCAAAGGAGCCGCATATAGTCGTAGATCTCGGTGACGGTGCCGACCGTCGAGCGCGGGTTCCGCGAGGTGGTCTTCTGCTCGATGGAGATCGCCGGCGACAGGCCCTCGATATGGTCCACGTCCGGCTTCTGCATCATGTCGAGGAACTGTCGGGCATAGGCGGACAGCGACTCGACATAGCGGCGCTGGCCTTCGGCATAGATGGTATCGAAGGCGAGCGAGCTCTTGCCCGAGCCGGACAGACCGGTCAGCACGACAAGCTTCTCGCGTGGCAGGTCGAGGGAGATGTCCTTGAGGTTGTGCTCCCGCGCGCCGCGGATGGAGATGAATTTGGAAGTCATTCTGAAGCCAATGTCGGGGCGAGGGGGCCGTTCGGCAAGCCCCGCAAAGGCTTAGTCCCCAACAGGTTGCGCGGCAAGGGGTGAGGGCAGGTGACGGCGAGGCGATTCTTGGCCTAAATCCCAAGGCGATGGGGGTCAGCCGCACGCATATCGCAGCAGCCGTGGGCATCATTCTCGCCGCCGCGCTCGCCGAGTACCTGATGGGCCACCCGCTCATCTGCAAATGCGGCTACGTGAAGCTCTGGCATTTCGATGTGCAGAGCGCCGAGAACTCCCAGCACCTGATCGACTGGTACACACCGTCCCACGTCATCCACGGTTTCCTGTTCTACGGGCTGCTCTGGCTGATCTCCCGCTTTGTGCCGATGTCGCTCGGGACCCGTCTCGTGCTTGCGGTTCTCATCGAGGCATCCTGGGAGGTGCTCGAGAACACGCCGTTCGCCATCAACCGCTATCGCGAGGCGACCATCGCCCTCGATTATTACGGCGACAGCGTCATCAACTCGGTAAGCGACATTCTCTTTATGGTGCTCGGCTTCTTCTTGGCGGCTTGGTGGCCGGTCTGGCTCACCGTCGCCGTTGGGCTCGCTCTTGAGATCTTCGTCGGCGCCATGATCAGGGACAACCTGACGCTCAACGTCATCATGTTCCTATGGCCGCTTGAGTCGATCCTGCACTGGCAGCAGGCGCGGTAGGCGTCAGAGATCGACGTGGATGCCGAACACCACGTAGAGGATGAGCCAGAGATAGACGGCGACGGTCGGGTAGAAGGTGATGCCGAAGCCGAAAGCCCGGACGTAGGGGTTGTAGTGATAACCCACCCAGAACAGCACGCGCCCCATGACGAACAGCATGGTGAGGATGATGAGCGTGCGCGCCTCCTCGAGCGGGCAGTAGAGGGCAAGACCCGCATTGCCGATGAAATAGAGAATGAACTGCTCGACCGTGTTGAGGATGAAACGGTTGTTGATGTCGACAGCGGAATTGGGTTTCGGCGTGCGTCCGACGAACATGGATGGGTCGAGACGCTGGGCCGCGACGATGCAGATGGCGAGCACCGCCGGCAGAATGGCGAACACCGCGTCCTTGATGACCAGCGCGATGCGATCGCCGACCGACCAGGCGTCCGGCGTCCAATGCCAGACGAGCTTGGCGACGCCGAAGAAGGCGCCCGCAAAAAGCCAATTCCCGAGCAGGACGAAGATAAAGGGCCACTGCCGGGGATTGAAGCCGAGGATTTTGACGCGAGGATCGCGTCGCGCCGCCGGACGGCGCTTGGGGTGTTGCCTTTGCTCGATGGGCCGCTGCATGTGTCCCTCGTACCGGCTTGAGGCGAGCAAGCCCTCAGGCCGGACGCGCTGCCAAAAAACCTACTCGCTTATTGCTTCGGCTAGGGATAGGGCGTGCCTTGTGAAATCTCAAGATGCCAGGATGGACTCGGTGGAACAAAACAGGTACAAAGTTAATAGGCCTTAAAGGCTGTGGACAGGCTGGACAGGACATCTTCCGTCGCGCTTACCGCGGAGTGCTGACGGTAGACTGGTGATTTCCGCGGGGAGTTCGTGACATGGCTGGCTCGGTCAACAAAGTCATTCTGGTCGGCAATCTCGGCGCCGACCCTGAAATAAGACACACCCAGGACGGGCGTCCCATTGCCAATTTGCGAGTGGCCACGAGCGAAAGCTGGCGCGACAAAGGAAGCGGCGAGCGCCGGGAGAAGACCGAGTGGCACCGCGTGGTGATCTTCAACGAGAACCTTGCGCGGATCGCCGAGCAATATTTGAAAAAGGGCTCGAAGGTCTATCTCGAGGGATCGCTGCAGACGCGCAAATGGGAGGACCAGTCGGGCCAGGAGCGCTACACGACCGAGGTCGTGCTGCAAGGGTTCAACGCTACGCTCACAATGCTCGATGGCAGGCAGCGCGACGGCATGGGCGAGAGCGAGCCGCGCGGGGGCGGGGACTTCGGTCGCTCGGGGCCGTTTGGCGGCGGTGGCGCCAAGAGCGGGGGGAGCTCCTTCGACAAGGAGCTCGACGACGAGATTCCATTCTGACGGCGTCTGCCAAAAGAAGAGCCCGGCCGCTGGAGTGCCGGCCGGGCTCAAGAACAGGCTTGCGATA
This sequence comes from Pseudomonadota bacterium, assembly GCA_046723315.1. Classification (GTDB taxonomy): domain Bacteria; phylum Pseudomonadota; class Alphaproteobacteria; order Rhizobiales; family Methyloligellaceae; genus Methyloceanibacter. The sequence continues at coordinate 6,060 of JBKOUI010000324.1, forward strand.
AACGGTGCCTACTGTGACGTATCCTTGTCGCTCCGTTCGCCAACCGTCATCTGCTGCTCGTCGAGCGTCTGATAATCGGGCGCTGAAGCGAGCGTCTCTTTGTCGAGGTCGGCGATGAGCTTGACGTCATTATTCTCGTCACGGGCGAGTTTGACGTCCTCGAAACGAATGGCGACGTCCTTCTCGCCGATGCCGAGGAAGCCGCCGGCGCCGACCACGATGGCGATGATCTTGCCGTTCTGATCGGTGACGAGGTCGTTCACGTCGCCGATCGACTCGTTGTCGGCATTCACTACCGACTTGCCGATCAGATTACCGACGAGCCAGTCGCTGCTCTCCTGCTTGGCGAGGAACGGCGCGCCTGAAGGAGTTGCCTCGGCTGACTTAGGAGACTCGGCGGCGCTCGGTGCCTCTGAAGACTTCGGCATCTCCGAAGATGGCGACGGAGGGCTTGCCTCGCCCATGGCAGGCGGCGAGCCCGCCGGTGGATTTGCCTCGCCTAAGGAAGGCGAAGGCGGTGACGCCTGATCCGACGGTGGGGTTTGCGGCGTCATCTCGGACGACTGTCCGGGCGTCGGCGGCAGGTCTTCGTTCGCAGCATTCGGATCGCCAGGCGTCGATGCGTCAGGCGTTGAAGGCCGCGCCGGCATCGCCTCGGACGGCTGTGCAGACTGGTCCTGTTGATCGGGAGGCGGCAGCTGTGTCTCCGCCCAGGCCGGCGCGAGGCCTAAAAACAGGCCGACCGCCGTGCATGCAAGAAGTCGATTCATGGTTCGCTCCCTTACATTAATTGCTCATCAAACGGGGGTGACGCGCGGGAAGAGGAGCCTCGCGCCGCCTAGATTTGACAACGTTTCGCAGAGTCGTTCGTTCCCGGATTCGCCGGTTATGCACGCTTTCCGACGGCTGACGAATTGCCTGGCGAAATGCAATTTCAGAGCGGCCGAAAATTGCTCGCAACCGATTGGAGTATAAAAGGAAATTAGCACCGGCGAGACCGCCTTGCGCGGTTGCCGAAGGTGCCCCAAATCAGCTATACAGAATCACCTCGCAGCAATCGCTTTCAGCCTGAAGCGGGAGGTTTTTTCTCCCGCCGGCGATAGCGTTTACGGTGTTCGCTCACCTCTAAGAACAGGCTTTTTCTTCCTTTGGCTGACGACGACAACACAGAGGTCGAGGGCCCGGGTCCCTCCGACATTAGGCCCATCTCGCTCATCGACGAGATGAAACGCTCGTATCTCGATTACGCGATGAGCGTGATCGTGTCGCGCGCGCTGCCCGACGTGCGCGACGGGCTCAAGCCAGTGCACCGCCGCATCCTCTACGCCATGCAGCGGCTCGGGCTCGAGTGGAACAAGAAGCACATGAAGTCGTCCAAGGTGGTGGGCGACACGATGGGCGACTTCCACCCGCACGGCAATCTCGCCATCTATGACGCCCTGGTGCGCATGGCGCAGGAATTCTCCATGCGCGTGCCGCTGATCGACGGGCAGGGAAATTTCGGCTCGGTCGACGGCGACCCGCCGGCGGCAGAGCGTTACACCGAAGCTCGGCTCTCCAAGATCGCGCAATATCTGCTCGACGATCTCGATAAGGAGACAGTCGACTTCAAGCCGAACTACGACGATCGGCTCGAGGAGCCGTCGGTCCTCCCCGCCAAGTTCCCCAACCTCTTGGTCAATGGCGCCGGCGGGATCGCCGTCGGCATGGCGACCAATATCCCGCCGCACAATCTCGGCGAGGTGATCGACGCCTGCATCGCCCATCTCGACAATCCAGCCATCACCATCGACGAGCTCGCCGAGATCGTCCCAGGCCCTGACTTCCCGACCGGTGGGCTCATCCTCGGCAGGACCGGCATCCGCTCCGCCTACCATAAAGGCCGGGGCTCGATCCTGATGCGCGGCCGGGTGACGCTCGAGACGGTACGTAAGGAGCGCGAGGCGCTGATCATCACCGAGATCCCCTACCAGGTGAACAAGGCGGTGATGATCGAAAAGATCGCCGAGCTGGTGCGCGAGAAGAAGATCGAGGGCATCGGCGATATCCGCGACGAGTCGGATCGGCGGGGCATGCGCGTGGTGGTCGAGCTCAAGCGCGACGCCATGGCCGACGTGGTGCTGAACCAGCTCTATCGCTTCTCGACACTGCAATCGACGTTCGGCTGCAACATGGTGGCGCTTATCGGCGGCAAGCCCGAGCAGCTCAACCTCAAGGACCTGATCCGCGCCTTCACCGACTTCCGCGAGGAGGTCGTCGGGCGGAGAACCAAGTTCCTGCTCAAGAAGGCACGCGAACGCGCGCATATCCTGGTCGGCCTCGCCATCGCGGTTGCCAATATAGACGAGGTGATCGCGGTGATCCGCAAGGCGCCCGATCCTTCGACGGCGCGCGAGCAGTTGATGGCGCGCGACTGGCCAGCGAAGGATATGGTGGCGCTAGTCGAGCTGATCGCCGATGCTCGGCACAAAGTGTCGACCAAGGGCACTTATCGCCTGTCGGACGAGCAGGCGCGCGCGATCCTCGATCTGCGGCTCCAGCGCCTGACCGCGCTCGGCCGCGACGAGATCGGTGGCGAGCTCAAGACACTTGGCGCCGAGATCGGCGACTATCTCGACATCTTGCGCTCGCGTGCCCGCATCGTCGCCATCGTCAAGCAGGAGCTCAGCACCATCAAAGCCGAGTTCGGCACGCCCCGCCGCACCGAGATCCTCGAGATGGAAGGCGAGGTCGAGGACGAGGACCTAATCCAGCGCGAGGACATGGTCGTCACTGTCAGCCATAAGGGCTACATCAAGCGCGTGCCGCTGTCCGCCTATCGCGCGCAGCGCCGCGGCGGCAAGGGCCGCTCAGGCATGGCGACCCGCGATGAGGATTTCGTCACCCGCATCTTCATCGCCAACACGCATACGCCAGTGCTCTTCTTCTCGTCGCGCGGCATGGCCTACAAGATGACGGTATGGCGGCTGCCGCAGGCGGCGCCGCAAGCGCGCGGCAAGGCGCTGGTCAATCTGCTGCCGCTCGACAAGGACGAGACCATCACCACCATCCTGCCTCTGCCGGAAGACGAGGGCTCGTGGGCGAAGCTCGACGTGATGTTTGCCACGAATTACGGCAGCGTGAGACGCAACAAGCTCTCCGACTTCATCGAGGTGCGGCAGAACGGTAAGATTGCCATGCGGCTAGACCCGGGCGACCATATCGTCGGGGTGCAGATTTGCAATGAACAGGACGACGTGCTGCTCACGAGCGCCGAGGGCCAGGCCATCCGCTTCCCGGTCACCGATGTGCGGGTGTTCAAAGGCCGCGAGTCGCCGGGCGTGCGCGGCCTCAAGCTGTCAAAGGGCGATCAGGTCATCTCCATGGCGATCCTCGCGCATATCGAAGCCGCGCCGGCAGAGCGCACCGCCTATATCCGCCAGGCCAACACCATCAGACGTGGCGGAGCGGAGCCCGAGCAGGACATGGAGCTGGAGAATAATGGCGAAGAGACGGTGGTGCTCAGCCCCGAGCGCTACGCCGAGCTCAGCGCGCATGAGGAATTCGTGCTGACTGTGTCGGAGAACGGCTACGGCAAGCGCACGAGCGCTTACGAGTACCGCATCTCGGGACGCGGGGGCAAAGGCATCATTGCCATGGTGGTCAACGAGCGGAACGGCAAGCTGATCGCCTCCTTCCCGGTCGAGGACAGCGACCAGATCATGCTCGTCACCGACGGCGGCCAACTGATTCGGGTGCCGGTCGAGGACATCTCGATCATGGGCCGCTCGACGCAAGGGGTGATCGTGTTCTCTACTGGCGAAGGCGAGCGCGTCGTCTCGGTCGAGCATATCCCGGACGAGAATGGGGGTGCCGAGGTCGTGGCAGAGGAGGGAAACGACCTCCCGCCTGAATGAGCGGCCTTGCCGATCCCCAATTGGCGCGGCTAGAAGAGGCGGCAACGCGGCTGGGCATCCCTCGATGAAGCCCTCGCGCTTGGAGTTAAAGTATGCGCGTTGGCCTCTATCCCGGAAGCTTCGATCCCGTGACGTTCGGTCATGTGGATATCGTGCGGCGGGCGGCGCGTCTCGTCGATGAGCTGGTCATTGCCATCGGCACACATCACACGAAAGAGCCCCTGTTCTCGGTGAAGGAGCGTGTCAAGCTTGCGGACGAGGTGCTGAAGCCGGTGGCCAAGGAGATCGGCTTGACGTTCGACGTGACCACTTATGACGGGCTGACGGTCGATGCCGCGCGGCTAGCTGGCGCCACGGTTATCATTCGCGGGCTGCGCGATGCCGGCGACTTCGATCATGAAATGCAGATGGCGGGCATGAATGCGGCGCTTGCCTCCGAGATCGAGACGGTGTTCTTGGCCTCGTCGCCCGACACAAGGCATATCGCCGCCAGTCTCGTTCGCCAGATTGCTGCAATGGGCGGCAACGTGTCGGCCTTCGTGCCGAAGGTCGTAAGCGCGGCGCTCGAAAAGAAATTCGCCGACTAGCCGGTTCCTTCCAAGGAGGTCTCATGAGAATTCAGGCAGCTATCGTGTTCGCGCTCGCTTTTGCACTCGTCATATTCGGCGCGCAGACCATAAGCCGTGCGGGGGACCTCTCGAATCCGGCGAGCCTCAACGAGAAGGCGCCTGCCGTCTACAAGGTCAAGTTCGACACGAGTAAGGGCAGCTTCGTGGTCGAGGTGCACCGCGATTGGGCGCCGAATGGCGCCGATCGGTTCTACAATCTCGTCAAGAACGGCTTCTACAACAACGCCCGTTTCTTCCGCGTGATCGGTGATTTCATGGTGCAGTTCGGCATCAACGGAGATCCGAAGGTCTCGCAAGTGTGGCAGGACGCGAATATCCCTGACGATGCGGTGAAGCAGAGCAACACGCGAGGCATGATCACCTTCGCCACCGCAGGGCCGAACACACGCACCACGCAAGTGTTCATCAATTTCCGCGACAACACGGGACTCGACGGCCAGGGCTTCTCGCCGTTCGGCGAGGTCGTCTCGGGCATGGATGTGGTGGACTCGCTCTATGCCGGCTATGGCGAGGGCTCGCCCAAAGGCCACGGTCCTAACCAAGGCATCGTGCAGAGCCTTGG
>JBKOUI010000178.1:0-5140 GCA_046723315.1 Pseudomonadota bacterium
CCCCTGCTCCGCCCGAGGAGCCGAAACCTCCGCTCGAGTTCACCGAAGCGCCGCAAGCCTCTCCGTCAGCGCAACGGCAATTCACCCGCACGCGACGGCCGGCAGGGCCGCCACCGCAGCGGAAGCTCGGAACGCCTGCCAATGACGACATTCCCTCGATCGGGGGTCTGATTTTCGCGTTGCAGCAGAGACCCTCGCGCACGCCGTTCCTGATTGCGCTCGCGGCCTCGGTCGCCTGGTTCATCATCGGCGGCTTCTTTGCCTTTGGGGTGATCTCGACCCAAGTCACCTCCGCCGGCGTATCCGGGCTTGTCACCAGCGCCGCCGCTATGACCGCGGCAGTCGCGATTCTCGTGCCCATCGTCATCTTCTGGTTCCTTGCGCTGCTGGTGTGGCGCGCGCAGGAGCTTCGTCTCATGGCCTCGGCCATGACCGAGGTCGCGGTGAGACTTGCCGAGCCCGACAAGCTCGCCGAGCAGTCGGTCGCCTCGGTCGGACAGACCATCCGCCGCCAGGTAGCCGCCATGAACGACGCGATCTCGCGCGCGATCGGCCGGGCAAGCGAGCTCGAAGCCATGGTGCATAGCGAGGTGGCTGCGCTCGAGCGCTCCTATGGCGAGAACGAACTCAGAGTGCGCAACCTGATCAACGAGCTTGCCACCGAGCGCGAGGCACTTGCCAATAACAGCTCGCGCGTAAGTGAATCGTTGAAGGGCGTGGGTGCGCAGATCGCCCGCGACATCGCCTCGGCGTCGGCCTCGATCGACAAGAAGCTCGCCGAGCGCGGAACGCAGCTCACCGAGCTCCTGGTATCGCGGTCGAGCGAGGCCGCCGACCAGGTGCACAAGGCGCAGAACCGCATTGCCGAAGCCGTGCCGGGACTGCTCGAGCGCTTGAGCAAGGAGCAAGGACGCCTCACCCAGGTGATTGACGGGGCGACGCAGAACCTTACCCAGCTCGAAAGCGTGGTGGCGCAGCGGACCACCGCTCTCGACAAGACCATGAAGGAGCGGACCGAGGCGCTGCAGTCCTCGCTCGCCACCCGCATCAAGGGGCTGGAGAACTCGGTGGCACAGGGTGCCATCATCCTCGACAACACCATCAAGGAGAGGACCGAGCAGTTCGCGACAGCCATCGGTCAGAATACCGCGGGCCTCGACAAGGCCTTCAAGGATCGCATCGAGGCGCTGACCGCGACGATCGCGCAAGGCGCTGTCGCGCTCGACAAGACGCTGAAAGACCGCACCGATGCGTTCGCCGCCAACATCGCGCAGGGTGCGGTTGCCTTCGAAAAGACGCTCAAGGACCGCACCGACACGGTCACCTCTACCATCGCGCAAGGCGCGGTAGCGCTCGACAGAACGATGAAGGAGCGCGGCGATGCCGTGACCAGCTCGCTCGCACAAGGCGCGTTCACGCTTGACAAGATGATGAAGGAGCGTGGCGACGCCGTGACCTCGACCATCGCCCAGGGCGCAGTTGCCCTCGACAAGACGATCAAGGACCGTACCGACGCCTTTACCAATCTCGTCTCGCAGGGCGCGGTGCTGTTCGATAACACTTTGAAGCAGCGCACCGAAGCCCTCACCGTCACCATCGGCCAAGGCGCGGCCCATCTCGACAAGACGCTGAAGGATCGTACCGACCAATTCGTGTCGTCGGTCGGCCAGGGTGCTGGCTCTCTTGAGAAGACGCTGAAGGACCGCACCGAGAATCTGACCAATCTCGTGTCGCAAGGCGCGGTGATCCTCGATCGGACGCTGCAGGAGCGCACCAATCAGCTCACCAACACCATCGGCCAGGGCGCGGCCCATCTCGACAAGACCTTGCAGGAGCGCACCAACGCGCTCACGACGTCGATCGGCCAGGGCGCGGTCCATCTCGACAAGACCTTGCAGGAGCGCACCAACGCTCTCACCACGTCGATCGGCCAGGGCGCGACCCTGCTCGACAAGACGCTCAACGACCGCACCGGCCAGTTCAACGCCATGGTCGATCAGCGCGTGGCGCTGATGGACCGCGCGCTACAGGACCGCACCTCGCAGTTCATCGCCGCGATCAACAATGGCGCCATTGCGCTCGACAAGAGCCTTGCGGAGCGCGCCGAGGGCTTCACCAACTCGCTGCTCAGCCGCGTGAAGACGCTCGAACAGGCCATCGGTCAGCAGACCGGCTCGCTCGACAAGACCATGACCGAGCGGGCGCAGGCGGTGATCATGGCGCTGGCCGAGCGGCTCCAGGCGATCGAGACCACCTTCAATCAACGCACTGCCGAAACCGACAGGATGCTCGGCGAGCACACTCGCTCGAGCGCCGAGGCCTTCGGTAAGCACACCGCGCAGCTCAACCAGGTGCTCGCCAACAACTCGGCGATGATGCAGCAGACGGCCAACCAGGTCGGCGCGCAGTCGAAGGAGGCCGTCACCATCCTGACGAGCCAGACCCAGACGCTGCGTGAAGTGTCGCGCGGGCTGCTCGATCAGATCCATGGGTTGACCCAGCGCTTCGAGAACCAGGGCCAGGCGATCCTCACCGCCGCCAAGGCGCTCGACTCGTCCAATACCAAGATCGACTCGATCCTCGAAGGCCGCCATCAGGCGATCATCGCGCTCTTGCACACGGTCAACACCAAGGCGCAGGACCTCGACAACATGATGCGGTCCTATGCCGGCATGGTGGAGAACGCCATGAGCCAGGCCGAGCAGCGCGCGAAGCAAGTCGGCACGGCGTTCGCCCGCGATACCTCGAACCAAGCGCAACAGGCGCTCGCCCAGATCGAGCGGCTGCGTGAAGAGGCCCAAGCGCATACCCAGCGCGCCGTCAACGACCTGAAGGGCAGCTTCGAGCAGATCATCACCCAGATCGGCCGGCAGCTCGAGCAGATGCGCGGCACGTTCGACAACACCTCGCGCGGCATGCGCGAGGCGGCGCAGAAGACCGCGACCGATCTCGACGGATTGCGCACCGAGATGCAGAAGCGAATGGAGTCGCTGCCCGAGCAGACTGCCCAGGCCGCCGAAGCCGTGCGCAAGGCGTTGAGCGAGCAGATCAAGGAAATCGAGGCGCAAACCGTGGCGGCTCAGCAGGCGGCGGCAGCAGCCGCACCGAAGGCGTTCGAGCTGCCACCCATGCCCCGCGACACGAGGCCGCTCTCAGGCGGATATGAGGCGCCACCCCTGCCCGCCTTCGACACGATGGGCCGCCAGATGCGGCCGGGCCATGACGATCTCGGACGTGGCGCGGGCGGCCTTGCCCAGCAATTGGCGAGCCCCTTGCCGCCGCGGACGCAAGCCCCGGCGGCTGACGACGGCCGTCGCGGCACCGGATCCTGGTCGGTTGGCGATCTTCTCTCGCGCGCCTCGGATGCGGGCCAGGGCTATCAAGCGGGCGGCCAGAGCCTCGGCACCCGTGCTGCCCCCACCCCGCCGCCGGCGCAGGCTTCAAGCGGCGGCCAGCTACGGCTCGACGAGATCGCACGTGCCATCGACTACCGCACCGCAGTCGACGTGTGGCAGCGCTTCAGGACCGGCGAGCGCGGCGTTCTCGGCCGTCACATCTACAGTGCCGAGGGGCAGGCGACGTTCGATGAGGTCGCCCGCCGCTACGAGCGCGAGGCCGATTTCCGCGGCACTGTCGACCGCTATATCGGCGACTTCGAGCGGCTGCTCGGCGAGGCCGAGGCGTCTGATCCCGAGGGACGCATGTTGCAGAACTATCTGACCTCGGAGTCGGGGCGCGTCTATCTCCTGCTCGCCCATGCGAGCGGGCGGCTCCACTAGCAGTTACAGATTAGGCTCCCCCAGCCTCGGCCCCTGCCCTCCCTGACGGGGCGGCGGGGGCCGTTTAATTTCGGGCTCCAGGGATGGCCAGTCATTGCCCTGTGCTCAATGGGCAACACTCGCAAACCATTTTCGTGGACGCGAAAAAAGCCGGTGCACCAGTGGTACTCTGGCTGAGTCGCCAATGAGGGAGGGGTCAGATGTCGTATCTTTTTGCGATCATCGCCTTACCGTGGCTGTCGGCCACGGGAATTTACAATCCGCAAGTTGTGGATCGTCATGGCCACTGTCTTGCCGAGCCAGGGAGCTATCACGCGCTCTATTGTTCCGGAGCCAAGGACACACCTCGGCACGCCGGCTACAGATATCGGTGGTAGAGGCAGGTTCGGTCAGTCCTAGGCAGGAATAGCCGTTCCGGTTCGCGGCCACGCGCGTGCTTAAGGTAGAGCGCGTTCATCTTCTTTGCGCTCAGGACCCATTTCATTCGTCATTGCCCAGCCTGTTGCGGCAATCCAATAGGCTGACCCTTCGTGTGCCCAGCACAAGGCCCGGGCATGACCGATGTGAAATCGAATTGAGCTAACCGAGGCGGCGCGACGCGATCCAGGTGGTGGTGTCTTGCAGGACCTCGGTGAAGCCCTGGTTCAGCGCGGCGATGGCGTCGCTCGGCGAATCGGTCGTTGCCGGCACTCGCGCACTGAAGCCCTTGGTGGCGATCACCTTGCCCGTGCTCAGATTCACCAGCTTGGCGAAGATCTCGATCTCGGCGGCAGCCTTGCCAGTCGACACATCGATCTGGAACGATCGGAGATCGGTGACCAGGGCATATTGGCCGGTGGTCGCGCTCGCCGACTTGACTGCCCCGGAGTTCTGGAAGGTCTCGATCATGCGCGCTTGCAGGAGATGCGGCAGCCGATCGCTCCAGGCCACGCCCTTGTAGTAGGAGACCTGGTCGGCAGCCGGCCGCACCATCAGACGGTCGGTGTCGAGCGCGTGCACGGCGGTCGGCTCATAGATCACGAGCTGCCACGGTGCGGGCCGTGGAGCGCCTGCAAAGGAGCGCGGGGCTACGAGGTCGTAGGTGTTGGGGGGCCGCTGACCGATGGCGCAGCCGAACAGGCCCAGGCATAGCAAGCCCGCAGCGAGCGCCGTTCGCAGCATGTCCGATCGCCCCCTGTTAGGAAACACTCCCCGTCCCTGCGAGGGTGCACTATTGTCCGCGCGGAGTGTATTCCGGGACTTGGTTTCCACCAAGTAAAAAACCTTTTGGATCAGCCTCTAGCTTCTCCAGAATACGGTTCAACGTCACTGCCGTGCGGCGGCCTTCCTGCATGAAAGAGCTGAATTGCTGCAGGCTATCC
>JBKOUI010000190.1:0-3023 GCA_046723315.1 Pseudomonadota bacterium
GCACAGAACACCAATCCTCACCCTCGGCACCATAGCTCTGCTCTCATTGGGAATCGCTAAAGCCGCTCAGGCGAGTGAATATGGAACCGCCGAGGAAGCTAAGGCCATGCTCAATAGGGTTGTTGCGGCTCTGAAGACGGATAAGACCAAGGCCCTTCAGGATTTCAACAGTGGCAATGGTGGCTTCAAAGACCGTGACCTTTACGTGCTTTGTGCAAATGCTTCCGACGGCATCATCACCGCGTCACCGAGCAGCAATGGGATGAACCTCAACGACTTTCCACCGGGCCAGAACGTGATGCAGACGGCAAGCGAGAGCGAAGTACGAGAGACAACCTACTGGTGGCCTCGGCCTGGTTCAATCAAGCCACTCAAGAAACATACGTTCTATACGAAAGTTGGCGATCAAATTTGCGGTGTTGGATATTGGGAGGGATCGGCAACGACAAACTCGCAACAAGCTGCAAAGGGCAACTCTCGTTAGGCAAACAGCGGGATAGAGTTAAACCAGGAACCTAGCTGCTATTGAGAAGTTCGACCCCCATGTCGTCAGATCGCAAAGAGATACGACCAGAAGCAGCGAAAAGGCCTTGAAACGTCTAACCCTTGCGAATGCAGTTTGGACGAATGGCATCAGGACCGTGTGGTCACTAAGGTTTCCGCTCAGAGGTAGGTTCTACCTTTCCGAGGGTAGTCGCGGAGTCAGCCCTGTACCTTAGCGTTCGGGAAGAAAGCTACGCATCAACTCGAAGCTAGCGACAGCGGCGTATCTTCCGCGAGTTCGCTTCCGGCAAATCTCCCCAGTCGATCGCCAAGGCCCTCAACGCCGAAGGCATTCCAGGTCGGGACGGGCGTCAGTGGCGGGACACGACGATCAGAGGTCAATTCGATCGAGGCACAGGCATCCTCAACAATAGTCTCTATGGTGGCCGCCTTGAATGGAACCGCTGCTCCTACATCAAGGATCCGAAGACCGGGAAGCGCGTGGCCCGACCCAATCCCAAAGACCTTTGGGAGATCGTCGAAGTTCCGGAATTCCGCATTATCGATGATGACCTCTGGGAGGCGGTGAAGCGCCGCCAACAGGGCCTGTCCTTCGACATCCGACGCGACGACAGCGGCAATGCCCTCAATCGGGTCCATCGACGAAAATTCTTATTGTCGGGCTTGCTCAAATGCGGCTGCTGCGGTGGTGGCTTCACCATCGTGGCGCAAGACCGCTATGGCTGTGCCACCCGGCGCAGCAAGGGGACCTGTACTAACAACGCTACGGTGAGCCGGCAGGACATCGAAGCGCGCGTCTTCGAAGGTCTCAAACAGAGGCTTCTGGCTCCTGAGCTCGTGCGCGAGTTCATTCGAGCCTTTCAGGAGGAAGCCAACCGCCTGGCGGCCGAGCGCGAGCAGCAATACAAGGCTGACCGCCTGCAGCTTGAGTCCGTTGAGCGTAAGATCGCCGGCATCGTGGCTGCCGTCGAGGCGGGAAACTATAGCCGCGCGTTAGGTGAGCGACTGGCGGAGCTTGAACGGCAGCAAGAGTTGCTTCGGGCTCGGTTAAAAGAACCTCCCGCATCCGTAGTCCGCCTCCATCCGCGCCTCGCCGAGGTCTATGCCGAAAAGATCGAGGATCTCGAGCGATCCTTGAACGAGCCGGATATCAAAGAGGAAGCGGCAGACGTGCTCCGCTCGCTTATCGACCGCATCGAGCTACAGCCGAGTAGCGAAGGCAAGGGCGTCGGCGCCGTGCTTTATGGGGATCTGGCCGAGATCCTGGCCCTTTGCGCTCCTACGGACCGTAAAGCAGAACTTCCCAGAACAGCCGTTCCGGGGAGTCAACTGTCGGTGGTTGCGGGGGCTCGCAACCATCTTGATTTGCAGCTTCGGCTTTTGACGAGTGCTGCCTTACTCTCAGATTCCTAATCTGAGGGTCAGCGGTTCGAATCCGCTCGGGGTCGCCAGCATTTCCAAGGACTAGCAGGCGATCTCCTTATTTAGCGGCAGGTCTAAATAAGGAAAAAACTGGGCATCTTAAGAGGCCCAGCCGTTAAGAGCGCCAGAATTTGTCGCCTTGGGTCAAACCCGTGAGGTGCAGCTAAAAGGCAAAAACACGCAAGTTGCCAATCTCAAGGCGCGCCTCCGCATGCTATAATGCCGAACCGGCTCTCAAATATTGGATCGGCGCCGCCGGTATCCTGCGACGACAATCGTCGAGAAGCGCGCACAGGCCGTTTCGCGCGCGCAATCGCGCATGTGTCTCTCGAGGGTGGTGATCCTTGCGGCGCGCCGGTCAAACATCAGACATCAGATGTGACGGCTCGCTGCGCAATTCCGTCAGAAGTGTAATGCAAGCCACCGCGCTCGCTAATCTGGGCGCGGCCCGGTCTTTTCCTCGCGTTGTCCTTTTCCGTGATCCGGCGAGGTTCGGTTGCGCCGCTAGGTTTGATAGAATCCCACTTATAGATTACAGCAGATAAAGCGGAGCCCCGTGGGGTGGCCAAACGCAATCCTTTCGCCGCGATCGCGCATGGGCATGAGTTGGCTGAGGCCATCGTAGATGCCATTCGTGAGCCCCTTCTCGTGCTCGACCCGGACTTGCGCGTGATTGCCGCGAGCCGCTCGTTCTACAGGACTTTCGCAGTGACGCCACGCAAGACGGAAGGCCGACAGCTCTTTGAGCTGGGCGACGGGCAGTGGAACATTCCGGGGCTCCGCACCCTCCTCGAAGACGTCATTCCGAAGCGCCGCACCGTCGAGGCCTATGAGGTCGAGCACGAATTCCCAACGATCGGCCGACGCGTGATGCTCCTCAATGCCCGCCGGGCGTTTAACGAAAATGGTTCTGCCTCCGCCATTCTGCTGGCGATAGAGGACGTGACGCGGCGCCGCGAGACTGAGCGCGAAAAGGACGAGCTGCTTCAACAGAAGGAAATTCTGCTCCAGGAGATGCAGCACCGCGTTGCCAACAGTCTGCAGATCATCGCCAGCATTCTTCTGCTCAAGGCCAGGACCGTGCAATCTGAGGAGAC
>JBKOUI010000094.1:0-3537 GCA_046723315.1 Pseudomonadota bacterium
GTCGATGCGATGGATCCAGCCCGCGTTGAGGTTCAGAAAGTTGAACACGATGTAGCAGACGTTGGAGACCGCGAGGACGAACAGATAGTCCGACATGAGAAGCAGGATCAGATTGAATGTCAGATCCGTCCACATGCCGTGAGTCGGCGCGCCGTTCTTGTTCACGTGATTGAGATAGCGCGGCAGCCAGCCGTCGACTGAGCCCTGGTAAAGCGTGCGCGAGCTACCGGCCATCGCCGTGGTGATGGCGAGCATCAAAGCGAGCAGCAGCATCACCACCAGGATATTGGTGATGAAGGTGCCGCCCCCGACCATCGAGGCCATAGCTTGTGCCACGCCTGAGCCATCGACGATGCCGGGCGCCATGACGCCGGCAAGGCCGAGAGCGCCTTGGAAGGAGAGCGGCACAAGGATGTAGACCGCGATGCACAACAGGCCCGAGTAGAGGATGGCCTTGTAGGTGTCGGTCGCGGGATTCTTGAACTCACTCGTGTAGCAGATGGCCGTCTCGAATGCGTAGGCCGACCAGGCGGCGATAAACAAGCCGCCGAAGAACAAGGTCCAGCCAGCCTTGTTCCATGCTGCGGTGGCAGGGTCAGTGCCGGGCGCAAAGGGCTGGAAGGCGCTTAGCGCCACGTCACCGGTGATCAACGGCACGATGCCGATGATGAGCAGCGGCAAGAGCACGGCCACACCGACGATGGTCTGCACCTTGGCGGTCGAGAGAATGCCGCGATGCTGAATGGCGAAGGAGATCGCGATCAGAATCGCGCCGATAAAGAAGGTCGAGTTGAGCCTGATCTTGAGACCTTCTTTCAGGAAGCTGAGGTCGAAGAGTTGTATCTCCCAGGTCCGGATCGCCGCATCGGGCGGGAAGAGGGCATTCAAGATATAACCGGCGGCAATACCGCAGCCGATGGCGAGCACAGGCGTCCAGGCGAGCCAGTTGCACCACACCGAAAGCGGGGCGATGAACTTCGAGTAACGCACCCAGGCGGCCGCGCCGTAGACCGAGGCGCCACCTGATTTGTTGGGAAAGAGTCCGGCGATCTCGGCATAGGTAAAGGCTTGGATGAAGCCTAGGATCACCGACAAGGTCCAGACCAGCACCGATGGGGTGCCGACCGTGGCGGCGATGCCTCCGATGGAGAAAAGAACGAGAGCGGGGACGCCGCTCGCGACCCAAAATGCGTCCTTCCAGCCGATGACGCGGTGAAGTTGCGATTCCGACGGCGGAACCGCGCCTACAGCTTTAGTGGCAGCGACCATGGCTACCTCTCCTTTAGGATGAGCGCTCGATAGCGTGCGCCTGTCGAGGGCCCATATTTGCTTAGACCATGTTGTTGGTGACCTAAAACGGACCGCGGCCGACAGACACCGGTTTGGCCGCGCCCGCGACGATCATCCGTCGGGCAGTCGCCGCCACGAGAAGGCGCCATTCATCCCCGTATCGGGCGATGGGTCGAATCCCCAGCTCGGCCATTCCACAACGCCGTTGGCGGCGGCCTGGCCCGCGCGCTTTTGCGTGGCGTGCGGCAGAAGGGGAATATCCGCCGCTCGGGTTAGCTCGGAGACGCCGGTCGATGAGAGGCCGCAATATAAGTCACCGGCCAGCGCCGCTGCTACCTTGCCGCTGATCGGCAGCGGCTCGGGCAGCACCACTTTTGCCAGCGTTTGTCCCTTGCAGGTTCCCTCAGTTCGGCTCACGCGTTCCGATAGCTTCGTGTTGCATAGCCTGCTGACCTCAAGCTGAAGGCCGGTCAAGTGCGCTTGACTCGGCGCCGGCAGCACCACGATGAACGCAAGAAAGCCTGCGCCGAGCATTCCAACTCTCGGCGAAAACACACGCACCCTAAGTCTGCGCAGTGCGAATGCCCCCATCGTTTAGAACTTCCGATAGGCTTTGTTCAGCTCCCTCAGTGGATGATTGGGCGAAGTCTGGAAGCGCACCAGAAGCTCGCGCGCCAGCATGTCACGATCCTGCTGGTTGTCGGGCAGCTTCATCTCTTTCGGGATGCGCACCCAGCCGTTGATGTTGCGATCGAAGATCGCGGGCTTACCCGCCTCGTAGCCCATGTGCACGTCCTCGAGCCAGTTGAGGTCGTCCCAGCCCATGAACTCCATATAGGCCTTGAGATAAGGCGTTAGCCGCTCGTAGTCGGGCAGCAGATTCACGTCGTAGCGGTAGCCGATATGCTGGCCGATCGCCTGCTCGCGGGCGGTATCGAGGCCGGCGGCGTCCTCGATGTATTTGTCGACGTCGTTCTTGGCCTTCGCCTTCTTGCCGGACTTGTCTCTCATCGGCTCTGCTCCGCTCATCCGATCTTGTGATAGTTGTCCACGCCAACCGTATAGTCGGTGCCGGCCAGCGGCACTTGCGCCAATGCCGACGCTTCCATGGTGAGCGCCGCCAAGTCCTCGGGCTCGAGGCTGTGTACCGATGTCTTGCCGCAGGCGCGCGCCAGCATCTGTGCCTCGAGCGTGAGGGTGTGCAGGAAATTGTAGACGCGCTCGGCGGCCTTGTCGGGATCGAGCCGCTTGCGCAGCTCGGGATCTTGCGTGGCGACGCCAACCGGGCAGCGGCCGGTGTGGCAGTGATAGCAGTAGCCCGCCGGAACGCCGATCTCGTTCTCGAAATCCGACTCGGGGATTTCCTTGTTGCAGTTGAGCGCCATCAGCACCGAGTGGCCGATGGCGATCGCATCGGCGCCAAGCGCAAGCGCCTTAGCCACATCGCCGCCGTTACGAATGCCGCCGGCGTAGACCAGGGAGATCTCGCCGCGCTTGCCAAGCTCGTCAATGGCGCGCCGAGCCTGGCGAATAGCGGCGATCCCGGGAACGCCGGTGTCTTCGGTCGCGACGTGCGGCCCTGCGCCAGTGCCGCCTTCCATGCCATCGATATAAATAGAGTCGGGCCCGCACTTCACCGCCATGCGCACGTCGTCATAGACGCGCGCGGCGCCGAGCTTGAGCTGGATCGGGATCTCCCAGTTGGTCGCCTCCCTGATCTCCTCGATCTTCAGCGCAAGATCGTCGGGGCCGAGCCAGTCGGGATGACGCGCCGGCGAGCGCTGGTCGATGCCGGCCGGGAGCGAGCGCATCTCGGCGACCTGGTCGGTGACTTTCTGGCCCATGAGATGGCCGCCTAGCCCAACCTTGCAGCCCTGGCCGATGAAGAACTCGCAGGCGTCAGCGAGCCGCAAATGATGCGGATTGAAGCCGTAGCGCGACTGGATGCACTGATAGAACCACTTGATCGAGTAGCGGCGTTCATCGGGAATCATGCCGCCTTCGCCAGAGCAAGTCGCCGAACCCGCCATGGTGGCGCCGCGCGCAAGCGCGATCTTCGATTCATAAGAGAGCGCGCCGAAGCTCATGCCCGTCACATAGACCGGAATGTCGAGCACCATCGGCCGCTTGGCCTTGGGCCCGACCACCGTCTTGGTGTCGCATTTCTCGCGGTAGCCCTCGATGACGAAGCGGGTCAGTGTGCCGGGCAGGAAGGTGAGGTCGTCCCAGTGCGGGATCTTCTTGAAC
>JBKOUI010000282.1:0-6505 GCA_046723315.1 Pseudomonadota bacterium
GTGGCGGTTGAACACGCGCACCTCAACCACCGTACCGGACACGCCGGGCGGCAGCTTGAGCGAGGTATCGCGCACGTCGGAGGCCTTCTCGCCGAAGATGGCGCGAAGCAGCTTCTCCTCAGGCGTCATCGGGCTCTCGCCCTTCGGCGTGATCTTGCCGACCAGGATGTCGCCGGGATTGACCTCGGCCCCGATATAGACGATGCCCGCCTCATCGAGGTTCTTGAGCGCCTCTTCCGACACGTTGGGGATGTCGCGGGTGATCTCCTCGGGCCCGAGCTTGGTGTCGCGGGCCATCACCTCGAACTCCTCGATATGGATCGAGGTGAACACGTCGTCGCGCACGACGCGCTCGGAGATGAGAATCGAGTCCTCGAAGTTGTAGCCCATCCACGGCATAAACGCGACGAGCACGTTGCGGCCGAGCGCAAGCTCGCCGAGATCGGTCGAGGGACCGTCGGCAATGATCTCGCCCGCCTTCACCTGATCGCCGACGCGCACCAGAGGCCGCTGGTTGATGCAGGTGTTTTGGTTCGAGCGCTGGTACTTGCGCAGATTATAAATGTCGACGCCGGACTTGGACGGATCGGTCTCCTCCGTGGCGCGGACGACGATACGGGTCGCATCGACCTGATCGACCACGCCGGTGCGGCGCGCGCCGATAGCGGCGCCCGAATCGCGCGCGACGACCTCCTCCATGCCGGTGCCGACCAGCGGCGCCTCGGCAGTGATGAGCGGCACGGCCTGGCGCTGCATGTTCGAGCCCATCAGGGCGCGGTTCGCATCATCGTTCTCGAGGAACGGGATGAGCGCGGCAGCGACCGACACGAGCTGCTTCGGCGACACGTCGATAAGGTCCACCTTGTCAGGCGGCATCAGCTCCACATCGCCGGCATGACGGCAGACCACGAGCTCCTCGGTGAAGGTGCCGTTCGGCGCGAGCTTGGCGTTGGCCTGGGCGATGATGTAGCGCGCCTCCTCCATGGCGGAGAGGTACACCACCTCATCGGTCACCTTGCCTTTCACCACGCGGCGGTATGGGCTCTCGATGAAGCCGTATTTGTTCACGCGCGCATAGGTGGCGAGTGAGTTGATAAGGCCGATATTCGGACCCTCTGGCGTCTCGATCGGGCAGATGCGGCCATAGTGGGTCGGGTGCACGTCGCGTACCTCGAAGCCGGCGCGCTCGCGCGTCAGGCCGCCAGGGCCAAGCGCCGAGAGACGCCGCTTATGCGTGATCTCCGACAACGGGTTGGTCTGGTCCATGAATTGCGAGAGCTGGGACGAGCCGAAGAATTCGCGCACTGCGGCAGCCGCAGGCTTGGCGTTGATCAGGTCCTGCGGCATGACCGTGTCGATATCGACCGAGCTCATGCGCTCCTTGATGGCACGCTCCATGCGGAGCAAGCCCACGCGATACTGATTCTCCATGAGCTCGCCCACCGAGCGCACCCGGCGGTTGCCGAGGTGATCGATATCGTCGATCTCGCCTTTGCCGTCGCGCAGGCCGACGAGCGTCTTGATCACGGCAAGGATGTCCTCCTTGCGCAGCGTGCGAACCGTGTCGGGCGCGTCGAGGTCGAGCCGCATGTTCATCTTGACCCGGCCGACGGCCGAGAGGTCGTAGCGCTCGGCATCGAAGAAGATACCCTGGAACAGATTTGCCGCAGCCTCAGGCGTCGGCGGCTCGCCAGGCCGCATCACGCGGTAGATGTCGAGCAGCGCCTCCTCGGGATTGGAGTTCTTGTCGATGGCGAGCGTGTTGCGGATGAAGGCGCCGACATTGACATGGTCGATGTCGAGGATCGGGATCTCCTTCAGTCCTAGCTCCTTCAACTTGGCGAGCAGCTTGGCGTCGAGCTCCTCGCCCGCCTCTCCGTAGATCTCGCCCGTCTCCATGTTGACGATGTCCTGGGCGAGGTAACGGCCATGCAGGTCCTCGTCGCTAACGAGCAGCTCTTTCAAGCCCTCGTCGGCGAGCTTCTTGGCGAGCCTTGCCGTCACCTTGCGGCCGGCCTCGATGGCAACTTTTCCGGTCTTCGCGTCGATCAGATCGCTGGTCGGCTTGATGCCGCGCAAGCGGTCAGGCCGGAACGGCATGCGCCAGCCGTCCTTGGTCGATTTGAGGGGAATGCGGTCGTAGAAGGTCGCGAGGATCTCCTCGTCCTCGAGGCCGAGGGCGTAGAGAAGCGTCGTTACCGGCAGCTTGCGGCGCCGGTCGATGCGGACATAGACGATATCCTTGGCGTCAAACTCGAAGTCGAGCCATGAGCCGCGATAGGGAATGATGCGCGCGGCGAACAGCAGCTTTCCCGATGAATGGGTCTTGCCGCGGTCGTGGTCGAAGAACACGCCGGGAGAGCGGTGCATCTGCGAGACGATGACGCGCTCGGTCCCATTGATGACGAAGGTGCCGTTCATCGTCATGAGCGGCATATCGCCCATGTAGACGTCCTGCTCCTTGATGTCCTTGACTGAGCGGGCGCCAGTCTCCTCGTTGACGTCGAACACGATCAACCTAAGGGTGACCTTGAGCGGCGCGGCATAGGTCATGCCACGCTGCTGACACTCCTCGACGTCGTATTTCGGCGGGTCGAAGGCGTAGCGGACAAATTCGAGCTGGGCACGCTCACCGAAATCCTTGATCGGGAAGACGGAGCGGAAGACGGCCTGCAATCCCTCGTCCTGGCGCCCACCTTCGGGCTCCTCCACCATCAGGAACTGATCGTAGGATTGCTTCTGAACCTCGATGAGGTTCGGCATCTCGGCCACTTCGTGGATGCGGCCGAACATCTTCCGCAAACGCTTATGCCCATTCGTTGTCTGCTGCGCCATTTTCACCTCTTAGCTCGCTCGCGACGGCTCACCGGAAACCCCGCTCGGCGAAGCGGAGACTCTGGCGAAACGTCGCATATTTTGGTGGGTTGCTGCCCGGCCGGACTCCCCAATATGGGAGCCGCCCGGGCATCTTTCAACCCACTGATATTACTTCAACTCGACGGTCGCTCCGGCGGCCTCGAGCTGCTTCTTGATCTTCTCGGCCTCGTCCTTGGTCACGCCTTCCTTGACGGGCTTCGGCGCGCCTTCGACGAGGTCCTTCGCCTCTTTCAGGCCAAGGCTGGTGATCGCCCTCACCTCCTTGATGACGTTAATCTTCTGCGCTCCGACCGTAGCCAGAACGACGGTGAATTCCGTCTTCTCCTCGGCAGGGGCAGCAGCCGCTCCGCCGGGGGCACCGGCCATCATGGCCACAGGTGCCGCGGCTGAGACGCCCCACTTCTCCTCGAGCAACTTCGCAAGCTCGGCGGCTTCGAGCACTGTGAGGCTCGAAAGCTCGTCCACTATTTTCGCTAGATCTGCCATTTACTTATCCTCGTAGGTTCGACTCTGTTGTCATGTTTCTCGGACGGCGGCTACGCCGCTTGCTTGTTGCCGTAGGCTCCGAACACCCGGGCAAGCTGGGCGCCGGGCTCGTTCAAGGTACGGGCGATCTTGCTCGCCGGCGCCTGGATGAGACCGATCAACTTGCCGCGGAGCTCGTCGAGCGATGGCAGACTGGCAAGCGAGCTCACGCCTTTGGCGTCGAGCACCTGGGCTCCCATCGCTCCGCCGAGGATCACGAACTTCTCGTTCGCCTTGGCGAATTTGACGGCAACTTTCGGCGCTGCCACGGGATCGTCGGAAAAGGCGACGCAAGTCGGCCCTTTCAGTAACTCAGCGATACCCTTGGCGTCGGTGCCTTCGAGCGCGAGCTTGACGAGCCTGTTCTTCGCCACCTTGACCCGTCCGCCCGCGCTTCGCATGTCGCGGCGGAATCTGGTCATGTCGGCGACGGTCAGGCCCGCGTAATGAGCGACGACGACCACGCCGGTATTGGCGAAGGCATCGTGAAGCGCCGTCACGACTTCGCGCTTCTCTGCTCTATCCACTGCTCACTCCGTCTCTGGAGGTTCGAGAGCGCATGCCCTCGACCTCGGCTGCACATGCCGCAAGAAGCGAGGGGCAGGCGATAGGCCGCCCCGCTCTTCCGAGCGGCGCTCCGTTGCCTGTCCAGCTCGCACGCCAAAGTGCGCTAGAGCCAACTACGAGGTTCAAACCGATCTCCAGGTTGCGGGCATCCCCGCATCCATCGAACCGTTCGTCTCCCGTCTCATGCAGGTCCGAAAGGCTTAAGCGGTCACCCGCACCTGCAGTCTCGGACAGGTTTGGACCGCTTCGAAAAGGAAACGGTCCCTCGGGACTGAACTCAGTCCCGAAACTCTAAAACTCAAGCCGCTCCGCCCATGAGGCTCGCGGTGTCGATCTTGACACCGGGACCCATGGTCGAAGCGACCGCAACTTTCTTCAAGAACGTGCCTTTGGCGCCCGAGGGCTTGGCCTTGATCACGGCGTCAGCGAAGGCGCGAACGTTCTCGACCAGCGCCCCCTCGGTGAAGCTTGCCTTGCCGACACCGGCATGGATCAGGCCTGCCTTCTCGACTCTGAACTCGACAGCGCCGCCTTTGGCAGCCCGCACCGCGGGGCCGATATCGGCGGTGACAGTGCCGACCTTGGGGTTCGGCATCAGCCCGCGCGGGCCAAGCACTTTTCCGAGGCGGCCGACGAGCGGCATCATCTCAGGCGTGGCGATAGCGCGGTCGAAATCGATCACGCCCTTCTGCACCTGCTCGACGAGATCCTCGGCGCCAACCACGTCGGCGCCGGCCTTCTTGGCTTCCTCAGCCTTGGCGCCCTTGGCGAACACGCCCACTCGCAGCTTGCGTCCCGAGCCATGCGGCAAGGCGCACACACCGCGGACCATCTGGTCCGCGTGGCGAGGATCGACGCCGAGATTCATGGCGATCTCGATGGTCTCGTCGAACTTGGCCTTGGCCCCGTTCTTGACGAGCTTCACCGCATCCTCGACCGAGTAAAGCGTCTCGCGGTCGACCCCGGTAGTCGCGGCCTTGTCTCTCTTGCCCGGCTTGCTCATGGTCTACTCCTGGACCTGCAGTCCCATCGAGCGAGCTGAACCGGCGATGATCTTCATGGCCTGCTCGACGGAATTGGCGTTCAAATCCTTCATCTTGATCTCTGCGATCTCGCGGAGCTGAGCCTGGGTCACCGTCCCCGCGGGGTTGCGGCCGGGCGTCTGCGATCCTTTGCCGATCTTCGCGGCCTTCTTCAGAAGGAACGACGCAGGCGGCGTGCGCATCTCGAAGGTGAAGGAGCGATCGGAATAGACCGTGATGACTGTGGGGATCGGCGAGCCCGGCTCGAGCTTCTGGGTCGCGGCGTTGAACTGCTTGCAGAACTCCGGGATGTTGACGCCACGCTGGCCGAGCGCAGGGCCGATCGGCGGCGAGGGATTGGCCTGCCCTGCCGGCACCTGGAGCTTGATGTAGCCTTCGATTTTTTTAGCCATCTACCGCGCCTTCCCGCTTATCTTTCCTTGCGCTCGCCTAGAGCTTCTCGACTTGTGCATATTCGAGCTCGACCGGCGTTGCCCGGCCAAAGATCGACACCGCCACTTTCAGCCGCGCGCGCTCCTCGTCGACCTCTTCGACGAGACCGTTGAACGAGGCGAACGGGCCGTCGGCCACGCGCACCTGCTCGCCAATCTCGAAGGTAACCGACGGCTTCGGCCGTTCGACACCCTCCTGCACCTGTTGGAGGATGCGGCCGGCCTCCTCCTCGGTGATCGGAATGGGCTTGTTCTCTGTGCCGAGGAAGCCAGTCACCTTGGGCGTCGCCTTGATCAGGTGATAGGTCTGGTCGTTGAGTTCCATCTTCACCAGGACGTAGCCCGGGAAGAACTTCCGCTCGGAACTCACCTTGCGCCCGCGGCGCATCTCCACGACCTCTTCCATCGGAACCAGCACCTGCTCGAACAGGTCGGAGAGACCTGCCGCAGCGGCGCGCTCCTTGATGGATTCGGCAACCTTCCGCTCGAAGTTCGAATAAGCGTGGACGATGTACCAGCGCATTGCCATCGGATTTAAGACCTACGCTCCTAGCGGCCGAAACCCAGAATGAACGTCACGACCGTGCTCAGCACCCAGTCGGCGGCAAGAAAGAACAACGCGGTCGCGATCGACATGGCGAGCACCATGACCGTGGTGATGACGGTCTCCCGGCGCGTCGGCCAGGTCACCTTGGCGACCTCGGTTCGCACCTGCTGGATAAACTCGAAAGGATTCGTCCTCGCCATCATCGTCCTTGTCGCGGTAGCCATGCCGCTCTTTCCTTCCAACTCGTGCCTCGGTCTGGCAGGAGTGGAGGGACTCGAACCCCCAACCCCCGGTTTTGGAGACCGGTGCTCTAGCCAGTTGAGCTACACTCCTATTCAGGTGTCAGCTACCAAGCCATTCCCTGGCACCTGACGCCTGACTGGAGCGGGTGAAGGGAATCGAACCCTCGTCCTCAGCTTGGAAGGCTGCTGCTCTACCATTGAGCTACACCCGCATCCATTCTGCACTCTAGAGTGGTGGTGGAGGGGGTAGGATTCGAACCTACGTAGGCATAG
>JBKOUI010000335.1:0-6016 GCA_046723315.1 Pseudomonadota bacterium
GCAGAAGGTCGGCAACGAAGGCGTGATCACGGTCGAAGAGGCGAAGAGCCTCGACAGCGAACTCGACGTGGTCGAGGGCATGCAGTTCGACCGCGGCTATATCTCGCCCTACTTCATCACCAATGCCGAGAAGATGGTGGCCGAGCTCGAGAACCCGTATATCCTGATCTACGAGAAGAAGCTGTCTGGCCTCCAGTCGCTGCTGCCGCTGCTCGAAGCAGTGGTGCAGTCGGGCCGTCCCCTGCTCGTCATCGCCGAGGATGTCGAGGGCGAGGCGCTTGCCACGCTCGTGGTCAACAAGCTGCGCGGCGGCTTGAAGGTCGCGGCCGTCAAGGCGCCAGGCTTCGGCGATCGCCGCAAGGCCATGCTGCAGGACATCGCCGTGCTGACCGGCGGCGAGCTGATTTCGGAAGATCTCGGCATCAAGCTCGAGAACGTCACCGTGCAAATGCTCGGCAAAACGAAAAAGGTGTCGATCACCAAGGATGACACCACGATCGTCGACGGCGCCGGCAAGAAGGCCGACATTCAGGCCCGCATCGCGCAGATCAAGCAGCAGATCGAGGACACCACCTCGGATTACGACAAGGAGAAACTGCAAGAGCGGCTAGCCAAGCTCGCCGGCGGCGTGGCCGTGATCAAGGTCGGCGGCGCGACCGAGGTCGAGGTCAAGGAGAAGAAGGACCGCGTCGACGATGCGCTCAACGCAACGCGCGCCGCGGTCGAGGAAGGCATCGTGCCGGGCGGCGGCGTGGCTCTGCTGTGGGCCGCGAAGTCGCTCAAGACCAAGGGCGACAACGACGACCAGGAGGCTGGCATCAATATCGTTCGCCGCGCGCTGCAAGCACCGATCCGCCAGATCGCGGAGAATGCCGGCGTCGAAGGCTCGATCGTGGTTGGCAAGGTTGTTGACCAGAAGTCGGCGTCCTACGGCTACGACGCTCAGAACGACGAGTATGGCGACCTGATCGAGAAGGGTATCATCGACCCAGCCAAGGTCGTGCGCACGGCGCTGCAGGATGCCGCCTCGGTGGCTGGCCTCCTAGTCACGACCGAAGCCGGCGTGGCCGAGGCCCCCAAGAAGAAGGAAGAGCACGTCCACATGCCGGGCGGCGGCATGGGCGGCATGGACATGATGTAGTCCGGCGATCCCGAACGACAGAAAGCGCCGCCCCAAAAGGCGGCGCTTTCAATTTCCGGCACTCATTCCAGCCTTGCTGCGTTCCACGGCAAATTGTACTGGGAGCGGCCGACTTGGCAGGCTAGTAATTTTGTGGCTTTTCAAGCGGGAGACGCGTTCCGTCCTTTTTTGCCGCAGGACGATGGCCAAGCATTCACTTAAGCCTTACGCAATCGTAATTTCCTAGAGGCCTGCCTTCGCCCTATAGGTCGGCAGGTTTGTAGCTCCCGCAAGAGCGGGAGCCTTGGAGCAGCCCCTTAATGGCGAATTTTCGCACTTCAGCGAAGAATTTCACGCGTATTGCCGCGCCCTATTTTCAGGGCGACGATAAATGGCCCGGGCGTATCCTGCTCACCTCAGTGATTGCGCTTCAGTTGTTCCAGGTCTGGCTGAACGTAAAATTCAACAGCTGGTACAACACGTTCTACAACGCGCTGCAGAACAAAGACTGGAATGTCTTCATCTACCAGCTCGGCGTGTTCAGCATCCTTGCGGCTGCCTTCATCGTCACCGCCGTCTACCAGATCTACCTCCAGCAATGGCTGCAGATCAGATGGCGGCGCTGGCTGACCAAGCGCTATCTCGGGCGCTGGCTCGAGCAAGGCACGCATTACCGCATGCGCCTCAAGGGCGACCAGGCCGACAACCCAGACCAGCGTATTGCCGACGACATCCGCCAGTTCATCGCCAACTCACTCGACATCGGCATCGCGCTGCTCGGCTCGATCGTCACGCTGGTGTCCTTCGTAGTGATCCTGTGGAATCTGTCGGCAGCCACGCCGCTCATGATCGGCTCCAAGTCCTTCGAGGTGCCCGGCTACCTCGTCTGGGCGGCGCTGATCTACGCCATCATCGGCACCTGGGTGACGCATCTCGTCGGCCGACCGCTGGTCAAGCTCAATTTCGACCAGCAACGCTACGAGGCCGATTTCCGCTTCTCGCTGGTCCGCCTCAGGGAGAATGCCGAGCAGGTGACGCTGCTTTCGGGCGAACAGGCCGAGGAAGGGCGTTTGCGCGACCGGTTCGCCAATGTGGTGCGCAACTGGTACGGCATCATGCAGCGGACCAAGCGCCTCACCTTTCTCACCGCCGGCTACAATCAAGTTGCCATCATCTTCCCCTTCCTGGTGGTGAGCCCGGTCTATTTCTTCGGCGCCATGACGCTCGGCGGGCTGATGCAGGTAGCCTCGGCCTTCGGGCAGGTGCAGAGCTCGCTGTCGTTCTTCGTCACGGCCTACACCAATATTGCCGACTGGAAGGCGGTGCTCGACCGGCTTGCCGGCTTCGACTCCTCGATCGACTGGGCGCGCGGGCTCGATCAGACGGCGCCGCGCGTCGAGCTGATCAGCGACGGCGGCAATGCGCTGCACGTCGAGGACCTTGCCGTGGCCGTCCCAAGCGGCGAGGAGATCGTGCGCGTCAAGGACCTGAGCATCGAGCCCGGCGAGCGGGTGCTCGTCACCGGGCCGTCAGGCTCGGGCAAGACCAGCCTGTTCCGCGCGCTCGGCGGCGTGTGGCCGTTCGGCGAAGGCTCGATCCGCATTCCCAAGGGCGCCAATGTGTTGGTTCTGCCGCAACGGCCTTATCTGCCACTCGGCACTCTGCGCGGCGCCCTCGCCTACCCTGGCCCCGAGGACTCCTTCACGGTGAAGGAGATCGACGAGGTGATCGACGCAGTCGGGCTGTCTGACTTCCGCGACGATCTCGATGTGACCACCTACTGGGCGGACAAGCTGTCGGGCGGCGAGCAGCAGCGGCTTTCCATCGCCCGCGCCCTTCTGCAAAAGCCCGATTGGCTATTCCTCGACGAGGCGACATCGGCTTTGGACGAGCCCGCCGAGTCGGAGCTTTACAAGCTGCTGCTCAAGCGGCTGCCTGATGCGGCGATCGTCTCGATCGGCCACCGCTCGAGCCTCGTCCAGTTCCATGGCCGCTTCTTCGAGCTGTCGCCGGAGGCTCCGGGGCGGCATCGCTTGGCTGAGGCCGTCGCCACCAATGGCGCGGAGCAAAAGCGCGTGCGCCGGCAGACGCGGGCGGTCAATCGGCCTTGATCTTGCAGCCGCTCGAGGCCTCGAGCCCGTTCGGCTTGTCCCAGTCGTTCGACGTACGCCGGCGAAGGCGCCGTCGAACACCTGCTTCATCATCGAGAAGTGCGACGGCACGTTCGAGTTCGGCGGGTAGTCGACAATCCAGAAATAATCGTAGTTGTCGCCGGGCCAGGTCGCGGGCACGCCGGG
Organism: Pseudomonadota bacterium; assembly: GCA_046723315.1. Taxonomy (GTDB): domain Bacteria; phylum Pseudomonadota; class Alphaproteobacteria; order Rhizobiales; family Methyloligellaceae; genus Methyloceanibacter. The sequence continues at coordinate 3,418 of JBKOUI010000335.1, forward strand.
CAGAATGTCGAGCTTGAGCAGCTTGCGCAGCGTGACCGCCTCGCCCTCGAACTTGGCCTCGAGCTTGGCGTTGGCGATGTGCTTGTGCTCCCACACCATGACGATGGTTTTGCCGTTGAGCGCCGGGTTGGTCATGATGTTGGCGGCGGCTTCCTGAGTACGGCGGTTTAGATCTTTGACGTGCAGGTCGTCATCATCCGACTCGTCCGGCACCACCGAATAGAGGATGAGCGGTTTCGACCAGCTTGTGACCGACGGCGCGGCAAGCTCAAGCGTGTGCAGCGTAATGGCGAAGAAGAAGGCCGGCTCCTCACCATTGGCAAACAGCGACTTCGAGGCATTCTGGCCGAGATAGGTGGCGGCCAGCGCGTTCGCGCGTTCAGTGCCGGTCTCGCACAGCCTCCACGGGTTGGCCTTCTCGCCATGGCGCAGGATGATGATGCGCGCCGGCGCTGCCAACGCCGATGCCGTTAATAGCGTAACCAGAACTGTCGCAAGAATGAGACGCGCGAGCATCACAGCAGACCTCGTGACGTTTGGAGCCGGTTGGCGATGGCGTCGCGAAGCTTGTTGGCGCTCGCGTTCCACGGCGCCGCGCGAGAGGCAAAGAGATGCGCCTGCGACTTCAGGATCAGTCCATCCTCAAGCACCTTGAGATGATTGGCGCGAAGCGTGGTGCCGGTCGTAGTGATGTCCACGATCAGCTCGGCGGTACCAGCCGCGGGAGTTGCCTCGGTAGCGCCGACGCTTTCCACGATGCGGTAGCCAGCCACGCCGCTCGCGGCGAAGAAGCGGCGCGTCAGGTTCATATATTTGGTGGCGACGCGGAGGCGGCGGCCATGCGCGCGGGCAAACTGCGCGGCGACATCCTCGAGGTCGGCCATGCGTACCACCTCGACCCAGCAATCCGGCACGGCAACCACGACGTTGGCACCGCCGATGCCAAGGGGCCTAAGGAACTCGACCGAACCATCGACATCGGCAAGCGTCTCACGGATCAGGTCCTCGCCGGTAATACCGAGATGCACGCGGCCCGATTTCAGCTCGTGGACGATCTCGGCGGCGGAAGTCAGCACCACCTCGACATCATCGAGCCCGTCGAGCGCGGCACGATAGCCGCGCTCGTGACCCTTGTTGCGCAACGGGATGCCCGCCTTTTCAAAAAGGCCGGCGGCTTGATCTTTCAGCCTGCCCTTGGAGGGGACCGCGATCGAGAGATTCGTGTTTGCCATTATGCCCCTCTCTCGACCGCGGCGAGCAGACGCTCCGTGTGGATGGCTGCGCCGATGGCAGGCGCGTCGCGCGGGGCACCGATATGGGCAAGCAGGCCATCATAGCGGCCACCACCGGCGATCTGGCTAGTCTCGCGCTCGCCCTCGACTTCGATCTGAAACACGAGCCCTGAATAATATTCGAAGCTGCGGCCGAACTCGGTAGCGAAGGTAGACTTGCCAAGGTCGATGCCCCTCTGCTCTAGCCGGTCGAAACGACGGATGAGCGCCTGAAGCACTGGCGCGACATCAATTCCCGCACCCTTGGCGATCATGGCGACACGCTCAGTGGCCTCCTTCGGAGGCGCCGAGACGGCAAGAAAATAGTCGATGACGGTCGCGACCTCTTTCCTGAGAGGCTCGGCGCGGAGATCGCCCAACAGGTCGAGCAGGCGCGCAGTGATCTCGCTCAAGGTGCGGTTGCCAGAGAGCGGCAGGCCCTTCTGGTCGAGATAGCGCGCCACGAGTTCCTCAGATTTCTCCGGATCGTCGCGGTCGAGCGTGCGTGCGAGCGCCGCAACAGGTCCCTCGGCATCGGGCCGCTCGCCGCGTGCCAGGCGCGAGAGCAGCGCGTGAAATGCCCGCGGCCGCCAGAAGTAGTGGCGAAGCTTCAGCCGCCAGCGCTCGGGCAGCGCCAGCGCATCGATGAAGGCGTAGAACAACGCAATGTCGCCAAAGCGCAGACGAAAGTCCCTGAGGTCCGCGCTGCGCACAGCCTCGACCGCGAGCAGCACGGTCTCGACATCGGCGCTCTCCTTGTCCTTCGCGCCGAAGCTCTCGATGCCCGCCTGGCGGAACTCGCGCGGGTGTGCCTGATTATTGCGGTCCGGCTGAAAGCGAAAGGCCGGGCCGTTGTAGCAATAGCGCGCGGACGTATCGGCATCCGGGTGCCGCTCGAGATAAAGTCGCGACACCGGCACGGTCAGGTCAGGCCGAAGGCAAAGCTCATCGCCGGCGAGATCGGTGAATACATAGGTGCGGCTCCTGATCGACTCGCCGATCTGGTCCAGGAAGACATCTGCCGGCTGGATGATCGAAGGCGCAACCTGCTCGTAACCCGCTCGCTTGAACACGTCGAGCAGGGCGGTTGCCTGGGCTTCGAGAGCCTCGAACTTACGAGCCGATTCAGCGGCCATGACTTTCCAGCTTCAAAATTTCAATGTCATTGCCCGGCTTGACCGGGCAATCCAGTAAACCCGGCCGCGATAGGCAACTGAGGCCGGTGGTTACTGGATTCCCGCTTTCGCGGGAATGACACGTCGTTGGATGGCCGGGACAAGCCCGGCCATGACGAGTTTGTGGGCATCCATTGCTACAAACTGCTCTAG
>JBKOUI010000153.1:0-3456 GCA_046723315.1 Pseudomonadota bacterium
AATGAGGTTAGCATTGCTGGCGGCGGGGTTATGCATGGTCCAGGGCGGGCCAGCCCTCGCAACTTGTGTCGGTCTGGCCGGAACCGCCGACGGATTTGACAAGGAAACGGCGGTGAGCCGCGCGCAACGTTCACTTGAAGATTATATCCAGCAGTACAAGACCCAGCACCACCTCGACACGGTCACCATCAGTGCCATGCGTGCAGAACCGCAGCCTTATTGGCGAGGCAGGGTAAGCGAGAACATGATGTACCGCCCTGACATTGTGACCGAAAAATCCCACACCGTGTGCTGGCAGGGCGTGGTTTCGACCTATGTTTGCACTTCCGGTGCGCAGGTGTGCTGGTAAGACTATGCGATGGGAGCGTCAGCCCGCAGTCGGTCGGGTAGGCCGTAGACTCAGCGGAAGAAGGTCTTGGCCGTACGGCTCCCTGGATTTCCTAAAAGCCGTCTCGGCAGCGACTATCGAATCGTTGCTAGTGCTGACCTCGATCTGCCCAACTGGCGCTGACCACGTGGACCGAAGAGCACCTGCCACCGCAGCCAATCATCAACCTCTTTACGGACATGGTCAGGGGAAAAGCCGTATAGATGTCGGATCTTCGTCTCGAGTCGATCACGCCTTCCCGCGATAAGTTCCAAATCGTAAGTACTGAGCTTGTCCCACTTGCTCTGGATCCTGCCTTTGGCTTGCGTCCACATGCGTTCGATCACCGTCCAATCCATCACTGCCCCTCCAATAAGCTCCTTCGCTGCGGATGAAGTCACGTCGTTGAGTTGTGTTCCGCAAGGTCAAAAGAAGGTGCCGGCGTGTTGCCGAGATGTCACAGCCAAAACATTGAAAAATAGCGCCGCTCGCGTTTTGCCTGATCTCTAGGCTTCGGAGGAACTGCGGCAGCGCCATAGCGTTGCCAGAAAGCACCGATACTAGTGACCCATAAGATTGGATGTGGGGGGTTATGCGCTCGGGGGATCAGGCGCTACACAGCTCTCAATCGAGGCATGAACTCGCTTGCTTGCTCTTGCGGGTCATCGACAAACTTGCACCTTGCACTGAGGCCTCGCTCATTGCCTACGTTTCCAACGACTACACGTCGTCTGACTCACCGAGTCGACATTTTATGCTCAAGGCACTGCTGGAGCTTGAACGCTTAGCTCTAATACGATCCATCAACGAGCACATCGGCATAACTGATACTGGCCGGCGATTACTAGAAAACTTGCCTGGCGAACATTTATCGGCTGTGGCGGCAAACAATGCTTTTGTAGCGATAGCAGCGGAAAAATCTCTGCTTGGATTTGGAACTGTCAAACGGCTCTGTCGCGGGCATGTGGTCATAGCTCAGGCAGTGTTCAGGCGGGAATTCCAAATCCGCGAGCGACGAAGTGGCATCCGGAAACTTGCGCTGGGGATTGCGCCCAAAGCAACAAATTTGCTTCAGATCCTTGCAAAAATCTGGTGCAAGCGCGCGCAATTCTCGGGCACTTTTTCGTCGGTCACGAGAACGGATGCGAAGCTCTGGCTGGGCCAGGCTGCAGCAACAACCCAGTGGGCCCTTCAGACAATCTTTCCTGATAGCCGCCGAAAGCTCATTTTTGGCGGTGCGGTTTTGGCGGTGTCGCTCTCGACTGCTTGGGGCTTAACTTTTCTTTCGACAAGCACCGATGAGAGTTCGCGTGAAGGATCGATAGTACCTGTCAGCTCGGAACGCACTGCCTCAATCGACATAGGAGCGCAGCCGGACGCGTCCGCACCGCCGCTCACCCGAATGGAAGCAGTGCGCATCGCCGTTCAGGATCGTCTATCTCAGTTTCAGTTTCCAAGGGAGCTGGGCCAACGCGACAAGAAACCCGTGGTCGAATACTACTCAGATCCAGCGAGAGCACTTCTTTGGGTCAACGAGGACGGCCTCACCGATCGTGCACAGTCAGCCATAAATGAAATTGCTAAAGCAGACGATTATGGCCTTAGGGCGAGCGACTATGAGTTGCCAAACTCCGATGGGATCGGTTCCGATGATGCAGTCAATTGGCTGGCCGATGCTGAAATCAAGCTCAGCATCGCCGTTCTCCGTTATGCTTACGACGCCCGTGGCGGTAGAATCGTGCCTTCACGCCTCAATAAAAATCTAACTCCCACGCTCACCTTGCCTGATTCCTTAGAGGTTTTGGATTCCATGGCCGAAAGCGCGGATCCTGCAGTTTATCTGCGGAGCTTCCAGCCTGGCCATCCACAATTCGAACTCTTGCGCCAGAAGCTGCTTGAGATCAGGCGCGAGATCAGCGCCTCCACACCAACAATCATCATTCCTGAGGGCCCAGTGCTCAAGAAGGGCGTGCAGCATGAGCATGTCGCTCTTCTCAGGAAAAGGTTCGAAGTTCCCTCAGCCAGCGAGAATGAAAATCTTTACGACGACTCTCTTGATATTGTCGTGCGAAGATTTCAGCAGGCGCATGATGTTGCTCCTGACGGAGTGGTGGGCGCCGCTACAAGGCGGTTACTTAATGGGCATGGGCAAGAGGCCCTCACGAGAGAACGCCTGATTCTCCTCAATATGGAGCGATGGCGATGGCTACCAATTGACCCAGGCTCCTTCTACGTGACCGTGAACGTTCCAGAGTTCATGGCGCGCGTCGTCAAAGGCGGCGAGGTCATACACGAGACTCGCGTTGTGGTGGGAAAGCCCGACAAGCAAACTCCGATCTTCTCCGATGAGATGCAGGAGATCGTGTTCAATCCGTTTTGGAGTGTGCCGACCTCGATAAAAGTGGAGGAGATCCGGCCCTATCTCGACGAAGAAACAACTTGGTTTTTCGGCGGCTGGAACACTGCGGTTTTCCAGCGGCACGGCCTTCGGGTCAGATATGGCGGCCGTGAGGTCGACCCCGGAACAATTGATTGGAACCGAGTCGACATCCGCAATCTCGAGATCTACCAGCCTCCGGGGCCGGATAACGTGCTGGGAAAGATCAAATTCGTGTTTCCCAATCAGCATGATGTCTACCTGCATGATACAACGCAGAAAGACCTGTTCGCCCAACCCATCCGGGCTGAGAGCCACGGTTGCGTGCGCGTGCAGAACCCGGAACAGCTTGCGGCGATCTTGCTCGATTATGACCAGGGCTGGAGTGGGGCGCGCGTGGCAGGGGCGGTCCAGAATGGGTACGACCAACATGTGGTACTGAAGCACGATATCCCGGTGCACATTACCTATTTCACCTTGTGGGTGAATGATGATGGATCGACGTCCCCTTTCGTCGATCTCTATGGCCATGACGCGGAAATGTCGGCAGCGCTGTTTGGCGATCGCGTTGGGTTTGCGCAACCCCGAATCGCAAACAAGGATCGCGAAACTCAGGCGCCTCGTGGTGATCGCGCGCGATGGGACGAGGCTGCAGGCGAAGACATCGTGGGCAGCATCATCAGGTTGTTAGACAACTGAAAAGCTAATCGCA
>JBKOUI010000012.1:0-8640 GCA_046723315.1 Pseudomonadota bacterium
CTCATAAGGTGCCTCATTACGTCTCTTGTAGAAGATGTGACGACCGATCTTGTCGATCTTGCTCATGTCACCCTTCCAATAGGGGTTCACGTAATTTGCGTGGTAATAGGTGGAGTAGCCGATCTCGGGAAGCCACAGCTCGCCGCCCATGATCTTCTTGGCGATGCTCTGGGCGAGTGCCCATTGTGCATCGTTGCGCGGACTGTCGGTATGGCCATCGCAGGTGAATGAGAACTGACAGCCGGGGTGCATTTGCCCCTGATAGACGACGCCGCAAACCGTCTGCGGGAAGAGCGGGCTTCTCACCCGATTGAGAATCACTTGGCCCACGGCGACTTGGCCGCGCACCGGCTCGCCGCGTGCCTCGAAATAGATGGCTGTGGCAAGGCAGCGGCGCTCGCGTGCTTCGAACTCGGCCTGGCTCTCGCCCTTGTAGCGGAAGTTCAACCCGTCAGGAGTTGGGTGGTAGGCGATCTCCTCGGGCGATGGTTTGAAGCCATCGACGTCGAGGCTCGGCTCGAACATCGAGCCATAACTTGCATTCGAGAGCAGCCCATCGCTCGACGGGACTCCGCTGGACGTCCTCTTCATGGCAACGCGCGTGGACGTCGGAATCAGCCGGTCAGCCTTGTGGCTGCGGCTTACCTCGCCGCCATTTGACAGCGAGGCGGTTGAACCTGCGTCGCCTACCAGGCTCGCAGCGATAAGCTGCTTGCCGGCGTAGCTTACGGTCTTTTCAGCGAGATACTGATCGGCTCTCGGCCCCTTGCCGCCGGCTCGAAATAAAAATCCCGCCTCGCGCGGGATAGAAACGGGAAGGTGGGTGGCGTCGGCGGTGCGCGTCTGCGGATAGGCGGCGCCATTGCCAGAGAAATAAAGCTCAATATGGAAGGCGACGGGATTGCCGGGTACGGCGGCGACGTAGCCCAATGCTATTAGGGGAAGCGGCACAAGCGCAGCGACGGTGTGCCACACCCGACGAGGTAAGGGTCGGCCCATGTTCCCTCCAGGTTACCCCGTAACCTCTCGGGAGACTCCGCCCGTCGCGTTGCTCCGCTCCGGCCGGCAGCCCCCCTAACTTGCCCTAATCGCGCGAAGACTCGTGCGCTTAGGGCGTGCCCATAAGCCGGGCAAAACGGTGGGAAATCAGCGATTTAATTTGTAAGTCCCCCACCGGTTTGGCCCGGATTCCCGCCTAATTGCCTTAACCGTGCCCGACAAATTAGGGCAAAATGTGGTAAACGGCAACGGGCGAGCTACTTCAGGGGAGAAACGCTACTTATCGGTTACGGTTCCGCAGCGCCGCTTGAGCTGCTGCAAGGCGGGCGACCGGCACCCGATAGGGCGAGCAGGAGACGTAATTCAGGGCGATTTTCTCGCAGAAACCGACGGTTTCCGGGTCGCCACCATGCTCGCCGCAAATCCCCATTTTGAGGTCAGGCTTAGCCTTCCGCCCACGCTCCACCCCTATCTGCATCAGCTCTGCCACAGCCTTGTCGAGAGTGACGAAGGGATCGTCGTGGATGATCCCCTTCTCGGCATACTCGGCCAAGAATCGCCCGGCGTCGTCGCGACTCAGCCCGAACGTGGTCTGTGTCAGGTCGTTGGTGCCAAAAGAGAAGAAGTCGGCGCTCTTGCCAATCTCGCCGGCCACCAAACAGGCGCGCGGCAACTCGATCATGGTCCCCACAGAATAGGCGAGATTCGTCCCCCGCTCTTTCTCAACTTCGCGCGCCACCACGGCGATACGTTCCTTCACGAGGTCGAGCTCAGCCTTGGCAACCACAAGCGGCACCATGATCTCGGGTATGACCCGCTCATGCAGCGCCTGGCCAGCCTCGATTGCCGCTTCGAAGATGGCGCGGGCCTGCATCTCGACGATCTCGGGATAGCTCACGAGCAGTCGCGAGCCGCGCTGGCCGAGCATCGGGTTGAACTCGCTCAACGCGGTGATGCGGCGCTTGAGCCTCTCGATGGTCACGCCCATGCTTGCCGCGACTTCGCTGATGATCTCCTCGCCATGGGGCAGGAACTCGTGCAGCGGCGGATCGAGCAGGCGGATGGTGACAGGAAGCCCGGCCATGATCTCGAACAGCTCGATGAAGTCCTGACGCTGCGCCGGCAGGAGCCTGGCAAGCGCGCGGCGCCGCCCCTCCTGGTCCTCGGCGAGGATCATCTCGCGCATGGCGAGGATGCGCGTCTCCTCGAAGAACATATGCTCGGTGCGGCAAAGGCCGATGCCTTCGGCGCCGAAGGCACGGGCCTGGCGCGCGTCGGCAGGGTTATCGGCATTGGCCCGCACCCTCATGCGCCGGAAGCCGTCGGCCCAATCCATCAACGTATTGAAATCGTCGGAGAGCTTCGGCTCGCGCATCGGCACGCGGCCCTTGATGATCTGCCCCGTCGACCCGTCGATGGTGATGAAATCGCCCTTGTGCAGGACGGTGCTGTTGGCCTGGAGCGTCTCGCGCTCAAGATCGATGGCGACCGTCGAAGCGCCGACCACGCAGGGCCTTCCCATGCCGCGGGCAACCACCGCCGCGTGGCTCGTCATCCCGCCGCGCGTAGTGAGAATGCCCGCGGCAGCATGCATGCCTTGCACATCCTCAGGGGAGGTTTCGACGCGGGCAAGGATCACGGTGTGGCCTTGCGCCTTCAGATGCACCGCCTCGTCGGCATCGAACACGAGCTCGCCAGAGGCCGCCCCTGGCGAGGCGGGCAAGCCCTTGGCAAGCACGACGCGCTCGGCCTTGGGATCGAGTGTCGGATGAAGCAGTTGATCGAGCTGGGCCGCGTTAATGCTTGTAACTGCCTCCTCGCGGGCGATCAGCTCCTCGCCCGCCATGTCGACCGCGATCTTGAGTGCGGCTTGCGTGGAGCGTTTGCCAGAACGGGTCTGGAGGATGAAGAGCTGTCCCTCCTGCACAGTGAACTCGATGTCCTGGATGTCGCGGAAATGCGTTTCAAGCTTGGCGCAGGCGCTTTTGAGCTCGGCGAACACATCGGGCATGAGCCCCTCGAGCGAAGGGCGGCTGGAGCTCATGGCCTCGCGCGCCGCCTCGGTCAGAGCTTGCGGCGTGCGCAGGCCCGCCACCACGTCCTCGCCTTGTGCATTGACCAGGAACTCGCCGTAAAGCTCCTTGTCGCCAGTCGAAGGATTGCGGGTAAACACGACGCCGGTTGCGCTTCTTTCCCCTCTGTTGCCGAACACCATGGCCTGAATGGTGACCGCAGTGCCCCAGTCGTCCGGGATGTTATGCAGCCGGCGATAGGCAATCGCGCGGGCGTTCTGCCAGGAACCGAAAACGGCGGCGATGGCGCCCCAAAGCTGCGCATGCAGATCTTGCGGAAAGGGTTCGCCGAGCTCGGTCGCGACTAGAGACTTGAACCGCTCAATGATCGGCAGCCAATCCTCCGCCTGGAGGTCGGTGTCGAGCTCGAAACCCTTGAGATTTTTGTGATTCTCGAGGATCTCCTCGAACAGGCCGTGATCAAGGCCCAGCACCACATCGGCGTACATCTGAATGAAGCGGCGATAGGTGTCGTAAGCAAATCTGCGGTCGTTCGAGCGCTCCGCGAGGCCCTCCACGGTCTGATCGTTCAGCCCGAGATTGAGCACGGTGTCCATCATGCCCGGCATCGAAGCGCGCGATCCCGACCTGACCGAAACGAGCAACGGATTTTCGACATCGCCGAACTTTGCGCCGGCAATCTTGCCGACCTCGTAGAGTGCGGCATCGACCATCGGCTTGAGCTCCTCTGGCAGCATCTCGCCAAGGTCGTAATAGACGGAGCAGAGCTCAGCGGAGATGGTGAAGCCGGGCGGAACGGGGAGCCCAAGCCGCGACATCTCGGCAAGGTAGGCACCCTTGCCGCCCAGAAGCTCGCGATCTTCCGCCGAGCCATCGGCACGGCCTGCGCCGAAGGTGTAGACCCATTTTGGCGCGGGCCTTGCGGCCTTCTCGGCAGTCGTCATGGGTTGGTCCATGGTTTTGCCTTACGCGCGACTTTTAGCCGCCCGTCCCACTTCATACAAACGGGCGTCGACGGAAAAGGTTTAGGGGCGGAGAGGCTGAGGATTGCGGATACGCCGGTCGGCGATGAAGTCACCGCTGCCGATCAGCCTCGCACGGGGCGTCTCCTTCAAGCCATAAGCCCAAGCTTCCACGCTGCCGCCCTTGTCGAGGACGACTTCGATGGCAATACGATGGAACAATCCCTCTGCTTCAGGCCATTCGCGCTCCTCGCCGTCGGCGGGAACGACGCGCTCATATTTGTCGAGGTCGGAAAGCAGTCTCGGGTTTGGCCCAAGCACAAAGATGCTGCCGACCACGCGGTAGCGATCCCCTGGTGCGAAAACCGCGCCGGGCCAACTGCCGAAGTCGTAGAGCGAGCCTTCAGCGATTCCTCTGCCGACATGCCGTGCCCCAGCGCGCAGGCGGCGCGCCATCGGATGCCCGCTTTCCGCACGCAGCGTGCCATAGACGAAAAGATGATCAGGCATTCGTTCGACTCATTCCGGCAGCTCGATCAGGCCGTCCGCGCTTAAACCCCAATGCGGGTTGAAGGCCACTTCCCAAAGATGACCGTCAGGGTCGGCGAAATAACCGTTATAGCCTCCCCAGAACGTCTTGGCAGCCTGCTTGAGGATCTTCGCGCCGGCGGCTTCTGCCGTTGCCATTACCGCATCGACCTCGGCCTCGCTTGCGACATTTTGCGCGACGCAGATGCCGCCGTTGCCATCCCAAATCGCGCCGGCCTGACCATCTTCGAGTTGTGCTTCGCGGCTCCACAACGCGAGAATGACGCCGCCCGCCTTGAAGAAGCTCACGCTCGCCTCGCTCGCCCTGTTCGACTTCACGAAGCCAAGGCACCCATAGAAAGCAGTGGACTTGGCGACGTCGCCAACGCCGAGAGTGATCAGGGTGATATTGGACGGCATGGACGATTCTTTCGTCATGCCCCGCGCAGGCGGGCATCCAGTAATTCTTGCGGTGACTGGTTTCCGCTGCCTTGGTTACTGGATTCCCGCTTTCGCGGGAATGACAATGTCAGCCCTCGATCTTGGAAAAATCGGCGACGGTCAGCGTCGTGGCGCGAATGCGATTCAACAGACGCAAGCGATTGGCGCGAAGGTCTGAATCGGTCGCATTGACGGTGACGTGGTCGAAGAACTCATCGACCGGCGTGCGCAGCTTGGCCATCTCGGCCATGGCTGCCTCGAAATCCTCCCGAGCAACGGCTGCTGCGGCGGCCTTCTCGACCTCATCTACGGCCTTGGCCAATGCCTTCTCTTCGGGCCGTTTAAAGAGGGCGAGATCGGGCGGCTCTTCGTACTTACGGGAGTCCTTCTTCTCCTCGATACGCAGGATGTTGATAGCGCGCTTGGTGCCGATGAGGAGATGCTCGCCGTCCTCGGTATCCAGGAATCTTCCTAGCGCCTCGACGCGTCGCACGATCATGAGCAGATCGCGAACACCCTCCATACCGGGCAGCATCAGATCGTGCCGAATACCCTGACGGTACACGGCATCCACGAGATCGTACCGTGCACCTTGCTCTCTGAGCTGCACTTTAAGGCGATCGCACATGAACTCGATCAAGTCGAAAATGAAAATCCAGTCGTATTGAGGGAAGTGTCCACGTGCGTGGTTTGCGAGAACATGCGCAAGATCAATGCGCAAATCATTGTCCAGGACGATGCGGATGACGCCGAGAGCGGCGCGCCGGAGCGCGTAAGGATCTTTCGAGCCGGTCGGCTTCTCGTCGATCGCCCAGAAGCCGACCAGCATGTCGAGCTTATCGGCGAGAGCGACGGCAATTGCCACAGGCTCACGCGGCACGTCATCGGAAGGGCCTACCGGCTTATAGTGAGCGGCGATGGCATCTGCGACCGCAGGGTCCTCCTCCTGGTCGAGCGCGTAATAGCGGCCCATCATGCCTTGGAGCTCGGGGAACTCGCCCACCATCAGGCTCACGAGGTCGGCCTTGGCGAGGATCGCCGCGCGTTCAGCAAGGTCGGGGTCCGCGCCGACGAGCGGCGCAAGCTCGCGGGCGAGCCGCCAGACGCGTTGCACCCGTTCGTATTGCGACCCAAGCTTCTCGTGGAACACGATCTCCTTGAGCTTCGGCACCCACTCTTCGAGACCAACCTTGCGGTCTAGGTCGAAGAAGAACTTGGCATCGGCGAGCCGCGCGCGGATTACGCGCTCATTGCCGGCAATGATGGCTTTCCCTTTGTCGCGCGCCTCGAGATTGGCCACGACAATGAAGCGGTTAGCTAGGGCCCCGTCCTTATTCCGCACTGAGAAGCATTTCTGGTGCGCCTTCATCGCCGTGGAGAGCACCTCGGGCGGCACCGACAGAAAGTCTTCGTCGAACGAGCCAATGAGCACTACCGGCCACTCGGTGAGCCCTGCATTCTCCGCGAGCAGCGCCTGGTCCTCGACGAGCGTCAATCCTTCCTTCGCGGCAGCTTTATGCGCGCCCTCAAGGATGATGTGCGTGCGCTCGTCTCCATCGAGGATGATTTTGGCTTCGCCCAGCTTCTCTTTGTAATTCTTGAAGCCTTTCACCTTGAATGGCTCTGGCGCCATGAATCTATGGCCGCGCGTCTCCTTGCCGCTTTTGATGCCGTCGACCTCGAAGGGAACGACCTCGCCGTCGAGCAGGCAGACGATCGAGTGGAGCGGCCGTACCCAGCGCAAGCGGCCATAGCCCCAACGCATCGACTTAGGCCACGGGAAGCTCTTCACGAGCTCGGGGACGATTTCGGCAATGACCTCGGCGGTAGCGCGGCCCGGCTTCTCGAGAAGCGCGACGTAATAGGCGCCCTTCTTGTCGTCGCGTGTCTCTGCCTGGTCCGCTGACGAAAGCCCTGCCGATTTGAGGAAGCCCTTGATCGCCGAGTCTGGCGCATCGACGCGCGGACCCTTCCTCTCCTCCCTGATGTCGGGCGAGCGCGGCGGCAGCCCTTCGACCACTGCGGTCAAGCGTCGCGGCGTAGCGAAGGTCTTGATCTCGCTGAACTCGATCCCGGCCTCGCCAAGCGCGTTGCCGAGCAGCCGCGCGAGATCCTCTCTCGCACGCGCTTGCATCCGCGCTGGAATCTCCTCGGAGAACAACTCAAGCAAGAGCTCTGACATTCAGGCGCTCCGAGCGAATGGCAATCGCCTTTGAATCGAAACAAAACGATGGTGTGGAAGACTTAAGTAAACGCGTCTTCGCCTAGCTTGCGCGACCCATACAGCGCAAGTCGGAGGCTGTCGAGCGAGGCCCGGCCCAAGCGCAGTTCTTTTGCTTGCGATGTCGCCTGACTCCCGCTTTATAATCTCTACTTACTGAGTAGAGTTTATAAAGAGACAGAGGATTCAACGAGATGCTCCCAAACCTAGAAATCCTGGCCCGGCTCCTGCTCGCCGCGCTGCTCGGCAGCGCCATCGGCTTCGAACGCGAGCGCTTGCTGTGGGCGGCCGGCATCCGCACACACATGCTGGTCTGTGTCGGCGCGTGCTTGATCATGATCGTATCGTCGTTCGGCTTCACGGACATTATGGGCACGAACAACGTGGTGCTGGATCCTTCCCGTGCGCGGCGCAGGTGGTGTCGGGCATCGGCTTTCTCGGCGCTGGCTCAATCCTGCTACGCGGCAATGTGGTTCGAGGCCTGACGACCGCAGCAAGCATCTGGGCGGTTGCGGGTATCGGTCTCGCCATCGGCGGCGGGCTCTACTTCGCGGGTATCGCCTCGACCCTGGTTATCCTCGTCATTCTCGCCGGCGTGAAGCCGCTGGAGGATATCTATCGGGCGCGTAACCAGAGCTGCAATCTCGAGATCAAAGCCGAACATGGGATACTCACGCCGGAGCTTCTCAAGAAGACGCTGCATATCCGCAACGGCCAGCTTAAGCGTTTCATGGTACAGCCGAGCAGCAAGCGCGGCATCGACGACCTTCATGTGGCTCTCGCCCGCGTGTCGCCGAAGGACGTGCACAACTTCATGGAAAAATTGGAAGGCTTGCAGGCTGTGCGCGGCGTCAAGCGGCAGAAGTAGCCGGAGCGCGCGAGACACGGTCACGCGTGCGCCCTGCCGCCGGCTTCTGTCTTCAGCCATGCGGCACAGCACGCCTTGGCAAGCTCGCGCACACGCAAGATATACGCCTGCCGCTCGGTGACAGAGATCACGCCGCGAGCATCGAGCAAATTGAAGATATGCGACGCCTTGATCGCCTGATCGTAGGCAGGAAGCACCATGAGATGGCGGTCGCGGCCCTCGCCTTTGGCAAGCAGCGCCTTGCACTCCGCCTCTGCATCGCGGAAATGCTCCAGCAGCTTCGCAGTGTCGGCGGCCTCGAAATTGTAGCGCGAATATTCCTGCTCGGCCTGGAGGAACACGTCGCCATAGGTCACCTTGTCCTTGCCCACTCCGCCATTGAAATTGAGGTCGAACACGCGGTCGACCCCTTGCACATACATGGCGAGGCGCTCGAGCCCGTAAGTCAGCTCGCCAGAGACGGGATCGCAGTCGAAGCCACCCACTTGCTGGAAATAGGTGAACTGCGACACTTCCATGCCGTCGAGCCATACCTCCCAACCGAGCCCCCAGGCGCCAAGAGTGGGGCTTTCCCAGTCGTCCTCGACG
>JBKOUI010000261.1:0-15216 GCA_046723315.1 Pseudomonadota bacterium
TCGAGAAACTTCGTGCTCAGGCGGTTGCGCGCGCCGGCCCTGCGCCCGCCTTGAGGCATGCCGTCAGGTCGGCGAGCGGGAGGCGACATTTCAGGCCGCCTCGCCGCCATCCGCGGGGTCGGCTTTGGCCGGGTCGCGGGAGGCAAAAAAACTTCTCGAGTTGTGCCAGCGACACCATGAGGCTGATCTGCCGGGTGCGCTTCTCGTCGACGTCGGACATGTCCACTCCTCTCAGACGCAAAAGCCCTCCCGCGCGATGATCCGCATGGGAGGGCCCTATTCAGGCCCGTCGGGCGCCGGCTTTCTCGGCGCCGCTTGTGACACCCTGTCTACCTTAAAATGAGGTAATTCGCCAGCGTTTTAGGAAAAGGCGACCGCCGATAACGACCATCACCGGCGCTTGCGCCAGAGCATCCCGTCAGGCCACCGGCGGCCGACCCGCTCGCCGAACTCGTCAGCGACGCGCCGTACGGCCCGGCAATAATTTCGCCGATCGCGCAACGGCCGTCCCACGCCTCGAGGGTGCGTCCAAGCGAGGAGATCGCGGGTTGAAATGGGGCGGTCCGGGTGAAGCAAAAAAACCCGACGCACGCCGCGCTGAACATGGCCATAGGGCGGTTTGCGCTTCATCGTCATGGCGGACAACTTAGCGGATTCGCGGCATATCCCGCAGGCGCTCAGAAACCCGGGGCGCTCGAAAGTCCTGCGCCGTGTTTTGCGGCTTCTCGCATTCATGACCGGCGATGATCGGCTCTCGACGCTCCAGTTGACAAGATTGACGATCTTGGCGGACTCGGCGGGAGGCCGGCCACGCCCAGCGCAGAGCGGCCTCTTTGGCAAGCTCGAGCGCCGGCACGATGCCTTTCGCACAACCTTTAGCATCGCGGCCAGTGTGACCTTATTGAAACATCTTGAAAAATTCGCCGCGCCGGCGATTGCCTCCTAGCCTCGCCTAACGCAGGATTTCGGTTCGTTCGCCAAGGGTGGGGGCATGGTCGCGTGCGTACGCTCCATCGCGGCGGCTTTGGCGATGGTCAGCGTTTCATACGCCGCCGTCGCGCAGGTCGTTCCGTCCGGTGCGCAGCTTGTGCCGCCGAGCGACCAGCCCGGCCGCGAGCGCGAGCGCTTCGAGCCTCCTGCCGTGCCGCTGGCGCAGCCAGGGGGTCCGGCCATTTCCGTCCCCGGCATCGAGGCGCCGCCGGGAGCCGCGGAGACCACCCTCGTCATCCGCCAAATTCGCATCGTCGGGGCGACGGTCTACACCCCCGCGCAACTCGCCGAACTCTACGCCGATCTCATCGGCAAGAAGGTGACGCTGCAGGCGGTCTACGACCTCGCCCAGCGCATCACCGCGAAGTACGGCGGCGACGGCTACGTGCTGTCGCGCGCGATCGTGCCGGTGCAGGAGCTCGATCCCAACGGCGCCGTGGTCAAGATCCAGGTGGTGGAAGGCTACATCGAATCCGTGCAATGGCCGCCGCAGCTCTCCGCCTATCGTGATTTTTTCTCCTACTACGGATCGAGGATTTCCGCCGAGCGCCCGGTCAATATCCGCACCATCGAGCGCTATCTCCTGCTCGCCGGCGACCTGCCGGGGCTCAAGTTCAAGAACAGCATCAAACCGCATCCCAGCAAGGTGGGCGCGGCAATCCTCGTCGTCGAGGTCACGGTAAAGCCGATCGACTTCTTCTCCCGCGTCGACAATCGCGGCACGCCGGCGCGCGGTCCGCTGCAATATTTGAGCAGCACGACATTCAACAACCTCTTCGGCGGGCACGAGGCGCTGACGCTGACCGCTGCCGGCGCGTTCAAGACGCGGGAGCTGCAGTTTTACGCCGCGAACTACCGGCAGGTGCTGAATCCCGAAGGCCTGACCTACTTCGCCACCGCGAGCTATGGGTTCGGCCATCCCGGCACTGAAGAGCTGCAGTTCCTGAACTATCGCACGCGAAGCTTCTATGCCGAGACCGGGCTGAGCTACCCCGTCATTCGCGCGCGCGAGCGCAACCTCGCGGTCAGCGGATTGTGGTTTTGGAGCAACGACCGCGGCATATTCTTGGATCTTCCGGACGACCCGCCGAGCACGCACGACCGCATGCGTGGCATGCGGATGCGGGTAGACGCGGATTCGGCCGATGCGATCGGCGGCATCAACCAGCTTTATTTCGTCTTCAGCCAAGGGGTGCGGGGGCTCGGCGCCACGCAGAACGGGCAAGACCTTGCGTCGCGCATCAACGGCCGGGTCGATTTCAGCAAAATGGAGTTGACGGTCTCGCGGCTGCAACCGCTGCCGCTGCCGGCGTTCTCGGCGTTGATCGCGGCGTATGGACAATACGCCATGACTCCGCTGCTGGTGTCCGAAATGTGCGGATACGGCGGGCGCCTGTTCGGCCGCGGCTTTGATCCCTCGCAGTTCATCTCGGACAGCTGCTTCGAAGCCCTCTTCGAGCTGCGTTACGATGTTCCCCTTCAACTGAAGGGAATTACCCAGGCGCAGCTCTATGGCTTCTTAGACCATGGCTGGCTCCACAATCTCGCTCCCGTTCCCGGCACATTTACCAGCGTGGATGCAGCCTCTTTTGGCGCAGGCCTACGCCTGGGATGGCTGAATGCAGTAACCGCTGATTTGACCGTGACGCAGGTCGCGCAAGGCGAGGGCTTGGTCGGCACGTCGGCCGTACCGGGCTTGGTCACCGGCCCACGGAAAAATACGCGGTTCTTCTTCATCCTAGGCGCTCGGCTCTAGCGGGACTGGTCCCATGCATCCACGCCTGCGCAATTTCCTGCTCACGACCGCCGCGCTCCTGGCGCTGGGCGCGGCTCCCGCTACGGGCGGACCCGCCGGGGGCACGGTGGTCGGCGGCGCCGCCACCATCCAGGGCCAGGGCGCCCCGTCCGTGATCGTCAATCAATCGAGCAACGCCGCGATCATCAACTGGAATACGTTCAACATCGGCGTCAATGAGAGCGTGCGGTTCAATCAACCGAGCAGCTCGTCGGTGGTGCTCAACCGCGTCACTGGAGGACTCGGTCCCTCCGAGATCATGGGCACGCTGACGGCGAACGGCCGCGTATTCGTCATCAATCGCGAAGGCATTCTGTTCGGCCCCTCGGCCGTGGTGAACACGGCGGGCTTCCTCGCCACCACCCACGACATCAAGAACTCCGACTTCATGGCCGGCCGATATAATTTCAACATCCCCGGCCGGCCGGATGCGTCGATCATAAATCAAGGGCGGATCACGGCTACCAGCGGCGGCTTTGCCGCCCTGGTCGCGCCCGGCGTGCGCAACTCCGGCACTATCACCGCGACGCTCGGCACCGTGGCGCTCGCCTCCGGCAACAGCTTCACCCTCGACCTCTACGGCGACAAGCTGATCACGCTAGCGGTCAATGATCAGATCGCCGCGAATGTCATCGACGTCGCCACCGGCCGGCCGCTCAAATCGCTCGTCACGAACGAGGGCAAGATCAGAGCGAATGGTGGACGGGTCGAACTCACCGCCGCGGCGGCGCGCGTCGTGGTCGATTCCGTCATCAACACCAGCGGCGTGATCAAGGCCAACTCGATCGGCCGGCAAAACGGCATGATCGTGCTCAGCGCCGCCACCGGGGCAAGCAAGCCGGCGGGCGCGACGACCCAGACCGTGGAGGTCTCCGGCACGCTCTCAGCGCTGGGGAAGAAGAAGGAAACGCAGGGCGGCACTATTCTCGTCACCAGCGAGGACATCAAGCTCGCGAGCGCGCGCCTCGATGTCTCGGGCCGTGCCGGCGGCGGCAAGGTGCTGATCGGCGGCGACTGGGCGGGCGGCAACCCGAAGACGAACCTCATCTCCAACCCGAGCGCCAAGCTCGAGGCCTATGTCATCCCGACGGCGACCACGGTGAGCGTCGATGCGGGCACGATCATCAACGGGTCGGCCACCGGGCGCGGCAACGGCGGCAAGGTGGTGCTGTGGTCCGATAGCGAGACCACCTTTGCCGGAACAATCCTCGCCCGCGGCGGCGCAAAAGCGGGCGATGGCGGATTCGTCGAGGTTTCGAGCCATGGGCAGCTCGCGTTCACCGGCAATGTGGACTCGAGCGCACCACGCGGCAGAGCGGGGACGCTGCTGCTGGATCCGCAGGACCTCCTCATCAGTTCGGTCTGCGAGGGCGTGCCGAACTGCATGAACCCTGCCCAGATTGAGACCCAGCTTGCGAGCCAGAACGTCGTCATTGCGACCAACCCGCAACTAGAGGGAAACGGCGACATCTCTGCTCTAGGCGGAAGCATTACCTGGAGCAGCAACAACTCGCTCACGCTCAGCGCCTATCGTGACATCAATATCCGCGCCTTCACTATCCAGAACACGGCGAGCGGCAATCTCGTGCTACGCGCCGACAACACGGGAATCGGAACAGGAACAGTAAATTTCGCCTTGCTCGGTAGCGTCGACTATCGCCGGAGCACCGGTACAGTCTCGATCTACTACAATCCCACTGCCGTCGAGGGCGGCAACAAATATCAGAACCCAAAGATCTTCGCCTGTTCGGTGCCGTGTCTGGACGGCGGCGTGCTTGCGAATCCTCAACGGCCCTTCCAGCTCACTTCCTACATGCTTGTGAACAACGCGAGCGACCTGCAGGAGGTCGGCACGAATCTCGGCGGGACATATGCGCTGGGCAGGAGCTTCAGCGCGGCTGGATTCACCGGGTTCGCTCCGGGAACGACTTTTACCGGACTGCTCGACGGTAATGGCGGAATAAGCGCCGTCAACTACACGATCAGCGACCTGACCCTCTCTTCAGCCAACTCACCGGTTGCGCTATTCCCGTTCATCGAGAGTGGCGCGACGGTGCGCAATCTCAATCTCGCCAACGTCAACGTCGCGGGGACTGGAAGCTTCCTATTCCTCGGCACACTCGCCGGCGAGAACCGCGGCACGATCGGCAATGTTCATGTGCTGAGCGGCACCGTCAGTGCCGGATCGCAAACGGGTGCCGTGGCAGGCGGGCTGGTCGCAAAGAACGAAGGCCTCATCGAAAACTCCAGCTCGGCAGCCAATGTTAGCGGCGGCGCGAACAGCATCGTCGGCGGCTTCGCCGGCCTCAACGGCGGCACGATCCTGCTGTCGACCTCGTCCGGGGCGGTCACCGCCACCAGCGAGAGCTATCTTGGCGGGTTCGCCGGGGTGAATCTCGGCACGATCCAGAGCTCGACGGCGCTCGCATCGGTCAGCGGGACCGGCAACCACGACATCATTGGCGGCTTCGTCGGCGCGAACTTCGGCAGCATCGACGGCTCCTCGGCGGCCGGCACCGCCGGCGGAAGCACCAACAGCGCGGTCGGCGGCTTCGCGGGAGCCAATGCCCGATTCATCAATTTCCCGGCCGGATCGATCCCGGGCTCGAGCTTCCCCGTCGGCACGATCACCAATTCCACCGCCACCGGCGCGGCCGCCGGCGGCCAGGGCAGCACGGTCGATCCGTTCATCGCGCTGAACGACCCGACCTCCGCGTCCAACCTGCCGGCGTTTCCATCGATCCTCGCAGGCTGTAGCAACCCGCTGTGCGGCTTCCTCAACACCGGCATCCTGCCGCCGCCGACGCCGCCCTCGCCACCCATACCGCCGGAGCCGCCTTCGCCGCCAACGCCGCTGACGCCGCCGGAACCGCTGACGCCGTCGGAACCGCTGACGCCGTCGGAGCCGCTGAGGCCGTCGGAACCGCTGAGGCCGTTGACACCGCTGACGCCGCTGACTCCGGTGTTGCAGCAGCAGCTGCCGCTGTTCTCCCCCGACTTGCCCGCGTCACTGCCGGGACCGACGCAGGTCATCAATAATCTCGTCGGCATTGGTCCCACTCAGCTCGCGACGCTCAACCCCACCGCGCCGCCGACGTTCGAAAGTGTCCAAGGGGGCATCCGACTGCCCCCGCAGCAGCCCGCTTCTCCTGCGCAAGGGGGCCAGCAGCAGCTGCCGTCGGCCTTCGACCGGCGGGTCATCGACATTCCCGCGTCCACTGAGACCCGCTTCGTCAAGGATGAGGTGGTTCTGCAGATCGCCGGCAATCTCACTTTGGAGCGGCTGCAAGCCGCGGTCGGCCGTCTTGGGTTGACACTGCTCGCCTCGGAAAACCTTGCCATCACGGGCTCGACCGTGGCGCGCTTCCGTATCACCAGCGGGAGGAGTCCCGCCGAGATCATCCGCGCGCTCGCGGCTATCCAGCTCATTGCCGTCGCGCAGCCGAACTACGTCTATACTTTGCAGCAGCAACCCGAGGAAGCCGCGCCCGCCTCGGCCGGCCCGAAGGGCGACCCCGCGCAATACGTCCTGGAGAAGCTCAAGATCGCCGACGTTCACCGCGTGGTCAGGGGCAACAACGTCGTGATCGCGGTGATCGATTCCGAGATCGACGCCACGCATCCCGACTTAGAAGGGGTGGTCGTGCAGCAGTACGACGCGGTGGGCGAACCGGAGAAGCCGCATTCCCACGGCACCGCCATGGCCGGCGCGATCGCCTCGCACCAGCGGCTCCTCGGCACGGCGCCGGGCGCGCGGCTTCTCGCCGTGCACGCCTTCTCGATCACGGCAGCAAGCCCCCAGAGCACCACCTTCAACATCCTCAAAGGTGTTGACTGGTCGGTGCGCCAAGGCGCGCGCATCATCAATATGAGCTTCGCGGGGCCGAAGGATCCCTCGGTCGAGCGCGCGCTGAAGGCGGCCTACGACAAGGGCATCGTGCTGATCGCCGCTGCCGGCAATGCCGGGCCGAAATCGCCGCCGCTCTATCCCGGCGCCGATCCCAATGTCATCGCGGTGACCGCGACCGACCCCGACGACAAACTGTTCACGGGCGCCAACCGCGGCAGATACATTTCGGTGTCGGCGCCGGGCGTCGATATCCTGGTGCCGGCGCCCGAAGGCGATTACCAGATCACCACGGGGACGTCGGTCGCGGCCGCCGAGGTGAGCGGCATCGTGGCGCTGTTGCTAGAACGCAATCCCAAGCTGACGCCAGCCGACATTCGCCGCATCCTGACCCTGAGCGCCAAACGCCTCTCGCCGGGTGAGCGCGACGACAATTTCGGCTCCGGTCTCATCGATCCGCTACAGGCGCTGCAATTGGCGGACCCGCGAACCGCGACCACCACGCCACCGCGGCGGCGGTAGAGCGAGCGTCCTGGAGCCGATGCGGGACGAGGAGAAGCCGGCCGACCTGCCGCTGCAGGCGCCAACCAAGTACGAACTGCTCTCAACCTCAAATGGGACCGAAGGTGCCTCGTTCAACGGCACTCAGCGCCGCCTCGCCTGGGACTGGATTGGCCAGTAGCTGGGAGGTGTTGTGCAGATACCCGCTGACTGACTATCGCGAATTCGATATCCTGCGGTTCGGCCCCTAACACGGGGACCGAATGCAATTAGATCTATTAAAACGGCGCGAGTTCACCGCCCGCTGGGTGGCGCGGGTGCTGCATGGCCGCTCGCCTCGCACGCGCAGCAGCCGGCAACTGATTGGTTGCTTCGAGCGAATCGTTTGACCTGTGGGCGAACTCGCTCGGCGTATTGACGTAAAGAGAATAGGAGAAACGGCGCGCTCGTTGGATTACGACATGAGCATCATGAGGACCGGAATCTACGGTGCTACGCCTCAATGGGCTCGCATCGGCGCCATTATGGTGGTGTGTGCCTGCCACGATGCGTTAGCCGCCGATGAACTTCCCCGGCAGATCATCGGGCACTGGTGCCTCACAAGTGAGGCAATGTTGCCGAATACGTATGCCTATCGGCGCTGCAAAGACAACAACTGGGACATCATCGTGCGTTGGGCCGGTTTCGACGCGCAGGAGACCAGTTGCAACCTCAACAAGATCGACCGCCGGGGCGCGGCTTGGCTGGCGAGTTTTAGCTGCTCAGGTGCTGGGGTAAGCTGGCTAGAGGAGGATGAAATTCGAGCAAGCAAGAAGGGCTGGACGCTCGAGGCCAAGATCAAGAACGTTTGGCGCGTTGGCGATCCTATTCGTTACTGTTTGGCCAACAAATGCTAGGGGAATCCGAGCGCCGCTGCGGCCAACGCGGCTGACTGCGAGGCCGGGGTGAGCCATTTGTTTTACCGGTGGGAAGAAGTGTTCTCAGCCATATCGCGCGCGCCGGGGTTGCCGCACCGGCCGGGGCTACAAGGTCATTCCAAAGTTCGTGGTTGTGGCGCATCGGACCGTGCAGAGAAGAGTAAGCTGCCGCGCAGCCGTGGCGCGCTGACTGTCTCGCTCGACCGGAGGGCAGAATTTATCTTTTCGCATGTCAAATGCCTCGCAGGAAGAGGTTAAGGAACCCGATTCCGAGCTGCGCCCTGCAGTCTTCAACATAGTCCGATAAAAGGCGGCTTGGGCAGAGGGCGTTAAGTCCGAGCCCACGATTGCTATTGCCTTTTCATCCTTGGCGCTGCGAGCATGATTAGCCGCTGATCGGCAAGGCGATCAGCAAGGCGATCCGCTGCGACTAGCTTCTCCATCATCCGGTTGTAAGTCTTCCAGCGTGAGGCGTCCCGTGCCTCTCTTATTAAGAGGGGTTCGCAAGTACGGCAGGTAACGTACGGGGAACCTCATTCTAAGAAAGCTTCCATCGGGGTTGTCGTTCTGCGGTGAGAAGAGGGATTAGTGGGTAGATGTGAATTCGTCGCAACCGATAACCCGCACGCCAACAAGCTCACCGTTCACATTCTGGCGGCCGTAGCGCAGCACGAACGCGAAATGATTGCACAGCGCACAAAAGACGCGCTGAGGGCTGCGAAGGCGCGCGGCGTCACGCTTGGCAATCCTCGGCTCGCGGAAGCCCGCGACAATCGTTCCGCGGCATTGCCCGAGCGCTGACGGCTCGAGGCGTCAAGACCGCCCGTGGCGGTCAATGGAGCGCTGCGCAGGTCAGCGACATCGTCAACCGCCCTTTCGAGCTCGCGGCGTGAAGCTGTAGCGTGACGATCAGGGCATGTCGTTGCGCAAATATCTGCCGAGCTTGCGGCGCGCGGCTATGTCACCGCTGGCGGTAAGCCGTAGAGGCCGGCCCTGATCTCACAAACCTCCGCTCGCATCAGCTGCTGATACTGCGCCAGCCGCGGATCGATCCGTGGGCCAACCGTAATATGGAAGGGCACCGTGGTCGTTCACCATGCATCCACGCTTGCGCGCCTAAACCGCGAGCACCGCGTACCGTTCATCGTGGCCGAGCTGGGTGCCGACACCGATCCGTTCAGCCGTCCTGGCCGAGAAAGAGCGCGCACTGATGCCGCCGCACGAAGGATGCGCTCAAGGCTGCCCAGCGCCTCATCCGCGGCATAGCCTGCTGATATTGCCAGCAGCACGGCAATTCCGGTCAGGAGTAGCTTTTTCATTCTTATCTCAATGGTCGCCGCTCATACGCCCGCCATCCAGCGCGGCATGCACTGCAATCAGAGATGGTGCAACGACGACCTCAGCACTGCGCCGCGTTGTTTTGGACCTGTGGTCGTTGCCGGAACGGCCCTGACATTGAACCGGTAAGTTTTTTCGAAGGCATATCCAGAGGGAGAAATTTGAACGTAAGTGAAAGTGTCTGGTCCTTTGTATCCGGTGTTTGGTTTGTATGTGAGCATCAGAGCATCAATCTTGTGCTCGTTGCACTTATGCAGCGGATTTTCCTTCGGATAGCTCGGGAAGGCCGTAGTGGGCACGATTTCTGCAGTTCCATGTTTCCGGTTGCTTGATGATTTCGAAGGCCCAGCCCTCAACGATGGAGCAATCCATATCCATCGCGCTCAAGAGTTGGAGTTTCATTTTCTGGCCAGCAAATGCATACCGCACGTATTCCACTTTCTTCACGCCGCTGGTCTGTTCCTCTTCGGTCCATTGTTCTGCCGCCAATACGGACGTTGACGCCAGAAGCACTATTGTTACAGCTAACTCACGCATTGTATGTCAGCTCCCTGGTTTGGCGTGCAGTTGTTCGGTCGGTGATAATCATCGGACGGCAAAATTTTTGGCGGCATCTGGCTCGATGAAGGCATTGAGGGCCTCATCAGTGGATGGCTCGATCATAACCTTGCTGCACAGGCCGTCGCCGTGGTCGATGATGATCTCCTTCTGCGTACCCGGCTCCATGGCATAAGCCTGCTTCAGGATCGCAGGGACGGTAGCCTGCACCACCGGTGCATTCGGCTGCAGCCCAGGCGGATTGATGTACGCACATGCAACAGCAAGAATTATGGACTTCAACATGATAGTCGCTCCTTTCTCGCTTCACGGCCGTTGGCGCCAGCAAGAGAATGACAGCTGCCGGGAAGCGTCCGATCACCTGACTTGCGGGGCCGCTGCTCGCACCCGGCCCTGGTCGGCCCGTCGCCATCCGGCCCGCGCAGGGTTTCCATTGCCCGTTCGATGGCCGAGTGTGCTCTGGCAATTGTCGCCGATTGCTCGGCAATGAGCCTGTTAGCGATGGCGATTTGCGCACGCCGAACGGAATCCTGCGTCGAGTTATGTTGGTTATGCATTGTAATCCCCTCCGATTGCCGTTGAACCGCAAACAACTCTGCTTCAAGATCGCTCCGTGAGGGGCGAGGGCGGGTTAGCGGGATAGCAAAGGCCCGAGTTTAGGGGCGCAGATCAGCTCGCCCTTTCTTCTTGGTGTCTACGTCCACTATTTTGATGGTGTAGCGGTAAAGACTCGCAACACCATTTGAGGAAATAGAGAGCACCTCGAACGTGTCGGTTCCGGCATATCCCACCGCTGCCTTGTAGGTAAGCACCGGCATTCCCATTCTCTTTTCGTTACACTTTGAGCGTACGTTGTCCTTGGCATAGGCGGGAAAGCGTTCAATCGTCTCAATGACGGCATTACCGTGTTCGGGTTCCTTCGATATCACGGTGTCCGTGTCCTCGACGAGGGTGCAGTCGGGATTGAGATAGCCAAAATTATCGAGGGTACGCTGTTTTCCTGCGGGGATATGGCGCGTAAATTCGGTTGTTTTCAGCCCCGCGGCTTTTTCATCGCTCGTCCATTCTTGCGCGAACGCAGACGACAAAAGTAGCCCGAATGCGCATACTGTAAGCAGGAACTTGCTCATGGATTGACCCTCCCTTGTTGATTGCGAGCGTACGGATTAAAGCAAGAGCGACCGCACTGATATGTCCTGGGCCGTTGGCGCTATCCGAGGAATTTGCCAGTCTCCAATTCGTTTGTAGGCGAGCTGCATCTCAAACCGATTGCGGATTTGCCAAGATGAAGCGCCGCAACAGCACGACTGAGCGCGACGAGACCGAGGCCGATCTTGCGCTTCTCGAGAGTCTGCGGTGGTCGAAGAAGGAGTTCTTTGATCGAATCTGTCATGAGAGCAGGAGCCAGGATGAGAAGATCCTTTCGGTCCTGCGGCTTGAGCCGACCTATCAGTTCGCGGAGTTCTATTATCTGCTGCGAGCGCGAAGAATCGAGACGGAAGACGACATCCAGAGACTGGCGGACATCCACAATAAATACATTGTTGACCTGACGAAAGACCCAAAGAAGATGGCTCGCCTTGGACTGAATTCCGAACGATTGCTCGACGCGATGTTCGCGGCGGACACCATGCGCAGACTGACTCAGATTTGGCACGACCGCCCGGGCACACTTGACCAGTCCAACCTCGCGCGATTGCTGGTGCTCGTCATGTCGACGGAGACTTGCCGAAAAATCGCGGTCGCCTGCGCGAAGGTGGGGTTCCTACAGCGCGAGGAGAGCCCGTATGGCATGATGCTCGTGCGCTCGAATGGGGTGCTCGAACAAGTTTTCGGAGGCTGCATCCGTGACCTGCGACACCGGATCCACAAAGGAGCCTGACATCATGTCACGCAAACATCTCGCCGCGCTGGCGATTGCGCTTGCGGCCCTGTCGGAGCCCGCCACGGCCGAGCTGCGCGGCTCTCCGGAGGGACCGCCTGTTTTCACCGCCGCGGAAGTCGCGGTTATCAGCCGCAATGCGGTCTTGGCGGCCCTAATCCAGGATAATCCGTGGGCGGTCCGGCGGGTACTCGACGCATTGGCCTCCGTCCGCACAACGCCAGACAACACGAGCAAGGGGGCTGTCGAGAGCGCGGCGCCTGCGGATGCCACGCTCGATCCCTTCGCCAATCCTGATCTCGATCAACTTCGGCGCGTTTCCCCCGAAGCCTTGCTCGACCTCTTTAGATTACTGAAGGAAGCGGAGAAAGGCTCCGCGGCAGCCAAGCCGCAGCCACCGGTAAAGGCCGCTCCGCGTTAAGTTCATCCGCCCTGAAGCCTTGATCGGTCGTCGGGCTGAGGCGTTGCAAGAAATTGCGCCGCGCCGTGGCGAAGCTTTTCCTGTCCGAAAATTCAAACTGTCGAGATTGTGATCGGGGCAGCACCGCTTAACGGGGATGCGCAGGGTCCGCGGCTTCCAACCCAGGGCCTGCAAACGATTTGGAGGCACTCAAATCGGTCGGGAAGGCGCAAATGGTCTGAATATTTCTGCTCGCAATCTCGCCGAGTACGGTGCCGTCAGCTTCAACGACGAACCATGCAACCGAATGGAGAGCATATGCGCGTTTCTCTTCTAGCCATCCTGCTCGGGCTCGCACTCATCACCACCGGCGAGCTGCGCGCGGAGGATTCGATGCTGCGCGATCTCAGTGCCGAACAGGCGACTGCATTCCAAGCCGGCATACCGGCGCCGGGAACTCTGCGTGTGTCGGCATGGGTTGATCGCCATGATCTGACTTATGCCCGCGGGGACGCCGTCAGGATTTTCGTGAAGATGAACGAAGACGCCTACGTGACCATTGTCAACGTCGGGCCCTCGGGCAAGGTGACCCAGCTCTTTCCCAACGCCTTCCAACCGAGCAACCGGGTCGCGGCAAACCGGACGCTGCAGGTCCCCGCGCCCAACGGCAGCTCGCGTATCAATGTGAGCGGCCCGGTTGGTGCCGAACTGATCAAGGTCTTTGTATCGAGCGAGCCGATCAAGATCATCCCGGAATCCCAGCTAGTGGGTAGCAGCCCCTTCCGCAGCCTTGCGGGCGGAGTTTCCGATCTCGTGCGCAACCTCGAAGTCAACGCCTCCGCGCCGGCGGGCGGGCAGAGCAGGTTCGCAATCTCTAATCTCGTCATCAAGACAACCTCCTCGCGGCGAGCCTCGAGTGCCAGCGATCCCACCTTCGTGGTGGCGCAAGGGCCGTCGCCAGGGCAGCCGGCTCCATCACCGATGTCGCGCGAGGACGTGCCGCCGGCGCCCGTGTCACCATCCTCCACTGCTCCCAACCGGCCCAGCGCGCTAACGACGGCAATCGGGCAGCTTGAACAAGCGTTTCCGCTACTCATCGCTGCCGACAAAACCGCGTACCGACTGGGTGAGAAGATCACGCTCGCCGTGACCTCCTTCAGGTCCTGCAGACTCACTGTGCTCGACATCGATGCGAATGGGGCGGTTCGGGTTCTGTTTCCGACCGGCCAAGCTCAGAACGTCCAGGTCCAACCGATGCAGACCGTCGTCGTGTCGGGCCAATCCTCGCCTTTGACACTGGAGGCTAGCCCCCCTGGTCAGAAGCAGGTCGTGGCGATTTGCACTGCCGACTCAGCGGCAACCGCTGAAGGTGATGGTAACGTCGAACAAACCGTCGCCGTCGGCACTCCAACCGAGCCGGTCGCCCATGACGTGCCTGGCCCCGTGAAACCGGCAGAGACCTCGGCGGTCGCCGCCGTGTCTCTCTCCATACACCCTTGACCAAGCCAATCTGAGAGTAACGTCGATGGGCAACCTTCTCTTCTGGCGCAGAAAGGCGCTGGGTCGAAGCCCATCAAGCGTCGGTATTGGGTTGCCTCTGATTGCGGTGTTGATAGCTGCGGCAGCATTTATTCCTGTTGGTCCGCCAAATGAAGCGGCGCTAAAGGCCCGTCTTTGGCCTCAACGAACAAATCTTTGGAATAAACAAACAAATCCCAGCACCGGGTCAGAGCGACTAACTTCTACGCCGCCTCGACGAGATCGAGTGCAAGCTTAACCGCGTGATGGAAGAGCTACGGGCTCCCACTGCCATCGGCTATTCGGCACGCCTTCCAAAGAAGGACTGCAGGCCCCAAGAAGCAAATCTCTGGCGTGATCGAACAAATCGCCGTTGACGCCCAATGTGGATGTTTGGACAGTAAGATGTTACCCTGGCGTTGAGGGTGATGGCTATGATCTCCTCGTTCCGGCCGCCGCGGTTCGCCGGGTGGACAGCAACGATTTTTCTGGCCAGCGCAGCGACTGCGTTCGCGGATTGCGGCGATCTACTCCAGCGTTTCAACCAAGCTTTGGAGCAGCGCTCACTCGCGGAAGTAACGGCCCTCGAAAAGCAGATCGCCGCCGACGCAGCTTGCGGAAATCGATTGGTCGAAGTGCGGCAGCGCCGGGCCGCGCTTCAACTCCTCCTGGCACAGCAGCTGGTCGACAAGGGCGCCAAGATACCCGATTACGAAGGTCTGCTCGTCGATGCCGACAAGTCGGAGGTGTCTTGGTTGGCGGCCAAGATGCTCGGCGACATGCGTTTCGCCCAGCGTGCATTCGCTGATGCGGCGCGCGCATACGACCGCGCCGTCGAAATCGTAAAGAACGCTTCAAAGACGCCGGCCCCGCCCCGAGAAGAGCAAATCAAGGCCGTAACGGACTTGGCAAATCGATCACGCTTGCTAGCGGCGAACGAGGAGAGCCCGGGCGCCATCTTCGTTTCGCCCCCCAAGGACTACCGGGATGGATCTATCGGCGGCAGTTTCTCGCAAAACATCCGCGGCTTCACGCCAAAGAATGTTCCCTTTGCCGATAAACTTTGAAACCGCCTCGGCGCGGCTGACGCGAATAGGCCAGGCCGCAGCTGATGAGCTGGCAACCGCGCTGCGCGAGCAGAATCCGCAACGGATCACGATTGTCGGCCACACGGATGAGCGCGGGAGCCCCGATTACAATATGCGCCTGTCTTCCCTGCGCGCCGCAGCCGTCGCCAGCTTCTTGCGACAGAAGGGAATAGCTGCTCCGGTGGTCACCATCGCCAAGGGCAAAACAGAACCGCTGTTCCTTGCTGATCGGTCCGGCCTCACGAAACAAGACCTTTGGGCTCTCAATCGAAGAGTCGAATGGCAGCGAAACTGAGTCGAAGCAGGGAACACACGGGTCGAAGCGCAAAAGCTCGAAGCGGTGGTGAAGGGGCTATTTGGAACCAGTTCCACGAATTACGCC